>SXPC01000091.1 GCA_005778225.1 Planctomyces sp.
AATCTCAGCAGCTGTCAACGGACGCTTGAAGAGAGAGACATCATCAATGTCTCCTAAGAAACTCAAGAATTGGCCATCGGGTGAGATACAGTTGCCGATGAGAAGCGGAGCATCCGTTGATTTGACCGTGACATTGTCATGCTGTTTGACGAATTCCCCATCGAAGTACAGGGTAATTTCTGACCGCCCGAGGTCGAGTGGTTTCCAGGTGACTGCCACCTGATGCCAATTGCCATCCTGAAAAGCAAGATGCCCGACAACGTGTGGTTCATCGCCTTCGGTTCGGTAACCGACACCAAAGACATCATCCGCCTTGCGCCACCAGACGTTCCAGGCCAGACTTTTCTGAATGCCTCGCGAGATGAGGCGGGCGTCTTTGTGATCAAGGCCTTCAGTACGAAACCAGACGATGAGAGTCATCGGGCCAGACGGGTCAAAGCGAAGGGAATCTTCGACATTCAGTTCGACTCGGTCCTGCTGTTCTTTTCCACGGAACCGCAAAGCCACCGCGCCTGGAGCTCGACCAGCGACGGGAGTGGCTCCGAAGATTTTCCCACGACCAAAACCAAGATTCCCCTGCGCCTGGTTCAGGACATATTCGTCCCCTTCGCGAACCTCTTCAAAGGAATGACGCAGCACGAGCCCCTTGGCCCGATTGCGTTGATGCTCGCGGAGCTGATGAATCGCGGCTGTCACCTGCCCTTGTTGCACAGAGTCGGTGAACTCCTTGGCAGAAATGAAGGCCGAGCGATTGAACGGCAATGCGGCGGGGGGAGCATCATCAGCCACAGAGGCGGCTTCCCCGGCGTCAAACCGGGAACTCAGTTCCGACTTGGGCTGCTCACCCGATGATTTCAGGACGATCGCTCCGTCGACGACATGCAGTTCTGAGGGCTGGGTGTCATCATGACTGACGGCAAAGGACGTCCCAAGGTTATTCAGACGCTGTTTGCCCAGGAGGACTTCGACTTTTCCGCCGCCCGTTTCAACGGAAATATGTCCTTTGAGAAGTCGGATCGAATGACGCGAAAGAACATCCACTTGCGAGCCCGCTTCCATCAGGAAACTGACTTTGTCATTCAGCTGAATCGATGCTGCTCCTTCGTCGATCGCCAGACGACCGAAGCCCAGACGCTGGTCAACCTCTCGAAGTTCCTCGCGAAACGCCAGACTGCCGCCCGTGACCGCCAGGACTTTGCCAAAGCGATAAGTGTATTCAAACCAGTACCAGCCAGCAGCGACAAAAACGAGCGTGCAGAGCAGGCACGATATGAACGCCGCAGCGGCAGCGCGATAGCGAGATTTACGTTCGAGGTCGTCGTTGGCGTCATTGATGACATGTAAGAGATGGGGGATGTCGAATTCGTGATCGACGAGCCCGACTTGATCGTAGAGGTCTGCATGGAGGTCGACATACTCCACGAAGGTCCGTTTATAGGACTGATCCGATTCGAGCAGACTGACAAAACGACCGCTGGCGGTTTCGTCGAGCGTGCCCGCGCAGTAGCCGTCGAGCAGAGTCAGAAACTCGGTTTGAACAGGATTTTTTTCGTTACGCATCACCGCTCTCCAGATGCAGATGGCGATTCACGCAACGATAGAGAGCGAGTCGGATGCGTTCGAGTTGACGGTAAATGGCTCGTTCGGATTGTTTCATTTGAGTGGCGATCTGAGAAACACTTCGGCCTTCCGAATAATACGCCTGCAGGACTTTCGAGTCGGCAGGTCCAAGATTGGCCAGGCACTGACGTAGCTGTTCACGCCGGAGTTCAAGATACTCAAAGTTGCCTTCCTGAATATGACGAATGTCATGAAACAGGTCGTCGGAGAAGGCAGTTCCCATGAATTTCTGACTGGAGCGTCGACGTTCGTGGACACGCCTCGCGACTTTGAACGCGATCGAACAGGCCCAGCGGGTGAAGTCCGTGCCTGGAGTAAACTGGTTGAACTTACGCCAGAGGAGCAGGTAGGTTTCCTGGATCGCGTCGTCAGCGTCGTTCTTATCGGGCAGCCATGTGCGGATGCAGCGCTGAATCGGCTGGTGCGCAAGACTCAACTGACGGACGAAATCTTCCTGATCGTCATCAATATCGTGATCGGAATTAAGAAACAGACTTTCGTCCACGAGCAACGGCCGAGCTGAGAGGATTGACGATGAGATCGCGCCCAAAAGACAGGTGCCATTAATCTATCCGGCGAGGCGCACAATTTTGACATAAAAACTCAAAGATACTTCGATTCCATCATAAAATCACTCGCCTCCAATTACCCTAAAATCCTGCTGCAATGAACGTTAAGACAAAATTGCCTGCCAAGCCTTTGGCTTGGGAGCCGTGATCGTCAGTTGCTCTTTCGAGATGGGGTGGAGGATTGTGAGCGAGTGGGCGTGCAAGCCGATGGCGTTGTTCGGGAAGGGTTTAGTACTTAGGGCCTGGGGTTTAGAAAGTCGACGAGAATAGTCGGTGTCGTTGAGAATCGGGCAGCCGATGGCGGAGAGTTGGGCGCGGATCTGGTGGAGGCGGCCGGTTACGAGCATGACTTCGAGTAAAGTCGCATGTTCGGTTTGCTGGAGAGTCCGGTAATGCAGGACGGCGTTTTGAAAGCCGGGGGCGGGACTGTCCCTCACGTCTACCCGTTTGGTTTGTTCGTTCTTTTTGAGGTAATGGGTCAACGTCGCTTCGGGTTGAGAGAGAGCATTGGTGACGAGGGCGTGATAGATCTTGATCGTCGATTTGTCAGCAAACTGAGCAGACAGCCGAGCCGCGGCTTTGGAAGTCCGGGCATAGAGCAAAACACCGGTGACGGGCTTATCGAGCCGCTGGACAACGCCCAGGACGACGTCCCCGGGCGTGTGGGACGTCTGCTTGAGGTACGCTGTGGTCTCGTCGATCGCAGACGGCTGGCCCGCCGCCGCCCCCTGCGAGGCAACGCCAGCGGGCTTGTTGATCGCAATGAGGTGGTTGTCTTCGAAGAGGGTGTACATGAGAAGCGATAGTTGTGAAGCACTTTGGAAGTGCGTATTGCGAAAAAGTTGTTGATCAACAGTGTGCATATTAATATGCACATACCAACTTGGTGAGGAGTGGTTTATGCGCGCGATAAAGTGTTTTCTTAGTGTTGTGACTTGCTTGGTATTTATCCAGCGAGATGTTGCTGGCAGTGAACGGTTTGAAGATTTGCTGGACAAGTGGGCCGTTCAACACGCGAAGATCACGACACTGGAATTTCACTATCGCGTATTTACGCAAGGTCCTGACACCATTAAGAACCTCACGGCAGCGGAACTCAATAAAATTCTCACAAGCACTGATTTCACCTCTGAGCGAGAAAAGCTACGAGAGTTAACGAATCAATTGCTCGAAAATCCGAAATCGATTCCAGTACCCTGGGCCGAGGCGATTTTCATCAAATCAGGCCAAAAGATCCGCGATGACAGCAGCCCTCTTTATGTCGAGGATGGCGTGAATCGAATTTATAAACTTCAACATCCCAATCATGACCAGATTGGAATCAACGGGTTCCCTGGGTTTCCTATGGCCACGCAGAATTTTGCCAGCTTCGTTTTCGATCCCTCGTTATTTTTGGCGCATCAGGGAGAGGCGACATACAAACTTGTCGCTTCTGAAGATGGCCGTCATATATTTCACATGACGGCAGCAAATCAACTCGTCAAAGAGTTCGAAGTAAAAAATGGAAACGTGCAGCAGATCACAACATTCTCAGCAGGAAAGCCGTATGAAATCCGTTGGTTTCGAGATTATGGAACCAATGCCGATGGAATCGATCTCCCCAAGGGCGCCGTGACTGCACAATATCAGGGTGAAAACGGCATCACACTGATAGACGTCAAGGTCATCGACCAATGCACAATAGGGCTTCCATTAGACGAGTCTCTGTTTCGAGTTTCAGCTCGAAAAGGAAGCAGTATTCATGACTTCCGCAAACCAGAGCCGCGAGGAGCGGCGCTGCATGAAGACACCGACGATGTCACTGTGGAAGTGTTTCGACTGCGACCTGAGCTTAAATCGCGTTGATCCAACCAAGAATTTGCTGTGCGTCCGCGGGCTTGGAGGCGAAGTGGTCGGCGCCGAGGGCTTCGGCGTGGCGGACTAGGTTGAGGTCGGGCGAGGCACCGGTGATGACGATGACCAGAGGCCTGGGTTTGACGTGCAGGCTGATGTGGCTGAGAAGGGTCAGGCCGCCCTGGGCAGTGAGCATGCCGAGTTCGTCGCGAATGAGCATGTCCGAGATGACCACATTGACGTGCGCTTCCTTGATGTACTGGATCGCCTCGGTCGCGGTGTGAAAAACGACCACGCGGTGGCCATTGTCTTCAAGCAGTTGTTGCCAATGCGAAGCAAGCTCACGGTCATCTTCAAGCAGAAGGATTTTCTTCACTCACGTTTCCCAAAAACATCCAGAATGGGCCGCAAAAACTGTAGCAGGAAAAGACATCACGCAATAGTGAAGTCGCCAAAATCACGGCAAATCCCACTCCATTGCACACTCACGACTCAGACAGGAGTTCGTGGATCGTTCGATGCAAAACACTCGTCGTTAAAGGCTTATTCAGACGCCGGATGTCTTTTAGATTGTGGGGAATGCTGAATTCACGGTCGTAGCCAGAAACAAAAATGAAGGGGATCTTGTTCACCAGCAAATGATCGGCGATCTGGAATGATTGGTCCCGACCTAAATTGATATCGAGAATAGCGATGTCAATCTTGTTTTGCTGAAGCATTTCAAGGGCCGTCAACTGACTGCCGGAGGTCAGGACGGATTGGAATCCCAGGCCAGCCAGTGACTGTTCGACTTCAAAGGCGAGGACGGCATTATCTTCGAGGATCAGGGCGGTCAATTGGCGGTCATGAAACGTTGGGACATCCGTTTGAGAGATCGGATCAGGCTGCGAGTTTTTCGAGCTGTCTGGCAATGATCGAATATCGCGGGCACGGCCGATGACGGACGGAGGCAGCCAGAAATTGGCTTCGAACTGATCGCCGTTGAACGCCAGCGAGGCACGACCGCCGCATTCGTGAGGCAGTGCGCGTTCGATGAGTTTCAGCCCGAACCCGGAACGACGAGGTTGAAGGGTCTGCCCCGGTTGACGCTCTTTCCAGTTGATCGTGAGGCCGGAGGCGTCGCTGGTCCAGGTGACTTTGAGCGAACCAGTCTCGGAGGAAAGGACGCCGTATTTGACGGTATTCGAGACGAGTTCGTGAATCACGAGGGCCATCACAGGGGTGATGTCATCTCGCAGCGCGACCGATGGGCCAGTGAGAGTGACATCATGCTGGGCGTGAAAGAAGGGGCGAAGCTCCGTTTCGAGGAGTTGACGCAAGCTGGCCCACTGCATGCCCGAGCCACCGATGAGTTCGTGAGCCGTGACGAGGGCGGAGATGCGACGATCAAAGGTCGCGAGAAAATCTTCCAGAGAGGTTGCCGTGTCTTTTGTTTGTCGAGAAATCGAACGAACCAATGAGAGAATATTTTTGACGCGGTGATTGAGTTCTGCGATCAGAAGATCCTGATAGCTCTTCTGTTTGCGCCAGTCGTCGCGAGCCGTGCGGGTGTCGTGGAAGACTGCTTCAAGCATCGCGATGCGAAGTTCGGCTGCCGTGCGCAGATCGGTTTGTGTCCAAGGAGCGCTGCGACCGCGGACGGTCTGACGGTATTCAGAAAAGGAGGCTCGCGGGTGAAGGCGCGGACCATTCGGCCCGAACTCTACCCGTTTCTCAGGCATCCCGGCCCAGCGAACTTCGCTGACGAGTTCATGCCGAAAAAAGAGCAGCTGCGTTTGAGAAGCATCGTCAATGGTGAGCGAGAGAACGCCCGCCATGCCGTTGAGCTCCGCTTCGTCCAGACTAGCGATGTCGGGAATCGCGACCATACTGTCGATCGGGCAGATCTCCTGTCGGCATTGTTGAGAAATCAGTCGGATGACGTCCGAGTTGAAAGGAGTCTTTCCAAATTTCACAACAGCTTCATTGCTGACAAAAGCCAGACCATCAGCCTGAACGAGGTCGACCAGATCCTGCCAGTTGTGAGACAGTAATTCTGCGATGGAGTCATAGCGATTGGTCTTGAGTTCTTGTCGGAACAGCAGCGCACGGTTGCGACCTTCCAGAGAACGCTGTTCGAGTTCCTGGGCGAGCTGGATCGAAAAGAAGTGGCCAAAGAGTTCTGCGATGGCTCGCGTCTCCGGGGGGAGTCTTCGCGGGTGATCGTGGTGAAAGGCAAACAGGCCCCATAGCTTGCCACCGACGATGATGGAAAGATTCATCGTCGAGCGGACATTCATATTCGAAAGATACTCGGCGTGAATCGGGGAAATGCCACGGGAATAACAATAGGTCATGTCGATCGGCTCAGGCAGGCTGTTGAGCAGCTCCGAGTGAGGATCGCGAATATCGCCAATCACACGGATCGGGATTTGAAGGGCCAGTTGACGCACCTGTGGCGGAATGTCATAGGCGGGATAGCGCAGGCCGAGAAACGAATCAAGACCGGGAGCAGCCGCTTCCGCGACGACTTCTCCCGCATCATCAGGCAGAAACTTGTAGCACATCACGCGGTCAAACCCGGTGAAACGACGGAGCGTCCTGACGGCCGAGTTCAGAAAAGTATCGAGGTTGCGGTGGTGATCGAGTTCGGAAAGCATCGCGCGAACACGCACGACGGAGACGGCGTTCGCAGCGGAACCTGCTCCCAGACGCTCGATTTCCAGGATGGCCAGTTCGCTGACTTCCGGCCGATTATCATCTGCAGTCGTGTCTTTGAGACGGGAGACGAGGTGAATCGCCAGATCGCAGGAGATGTTGCCGAGCTGCCAGCTGCCAAGGCGTTCGCGCTGAGTTCGAATCGTCGGCAGTCCCAACGCGCCACGAAGATTATGGAGGAGCTGGCGGTCGTCAAGGAGATCCCCCAGACGCTCGCCGAACAGATGGGACGTCCCCTCCTCTGCTGAAGATTTTGAACGAGTTGGCGCATCGAAAGTTCGCACAGCCGACCCGACGAACTCAGCGATATTCGTTGTGTGAGCAATGATCTCGAACGACTGAGGATCGAAGACGATCAGGCCAGCAAACGATTGGACGCGCCCCGGGCGATGGACTGGTTCGCGACTGCAGTTATCGAGAGCGAGTTGTTCAGGCGTATGCATGGGGAAAAGGCCATCGGTCAAATCAATGAAGATTATCAATCACGCGCGTCGCTGCTTGATGCAAAGGACGTCGACGTGATTGGTCAAAACGGATTCGGTCCCGGCGTGGAACTAGGAGAAAGAGCGCTGCCTGAGAAACTCATGGGCTGCCTGGAAGACTTCGAGAGCCGCCTGAATCGCCACATCCGGATCGACGACCGAGGCATTGAGCGCCTCGATCACTTTGGGCCAGCGCTGCTTCGCATCTCCTGGCGTCGCAGAGAGATAACGAGTCGCGGTTACCTCGGGGATCTGCCTTTTGAGTGTCTTGAGCAGATGGGTTGCTCCCATCACCGAGCCTTCGAGAACATAGACTCGGCCCCAATGAGCACTCGGGGAGGTCGTGTTTGACCAGACCGGCAGGGACGGTGCTTCGGGGATCGTGACGTCGGCAGCAAGTTCGCACAGATCGTTCACGATGAGCTGCTCGATCGAGGGATCGCGAGCCAGATGGGGGTGATGCTCACTCAACCAGGTGAGGCTTTCCCGAGAAGACGCGTGCAGGAAGTGCATCAGCTCGAGATAGACCGAATAGCCTTGCGGGCTTTCGAAGAGTCGACGTTCTCCCAGGGAGTCGTCGAGCTGATGATGCGCCGGTGACGTGGCGGCACGAAGCTGTTCTCGGGGAGTCAAGGTCGTCGTTGTCATGCGTCCAAATTATGTGTCAAACAGGAAATGATCGGCGTTGACGCGAACAAAGGTCAACGCACAACTTCGACGCCGGGCACGCGACGACGCATCCTGCGAGGTCTGGCTACGGTGTTTGACAGCGAGTCTTCAGCTATCGGGCGACATCACGTAATGTCGCGGACGGCGCGGTGAAATGCAAGGGGAGTCGTAAGGTTTACAGCCTCTATTACGACGGAAAGCGACCCGACGAAAAGACTGGCCACACAGGACGCCGTAAGCTCCGAGTGACAAGAAATCCTGCGAAATAATGGCGCTGGGGATTGCTCCAACAAACCATCATCCGGGCCACTTCTCGGTGTCCTCTGTGAACTCTGTGGCTACTTTCAGGCGATCGGCCTCAAGCACCGGTTGGTTTCGCATTGCGATGCACCAGAGTGCCGATTTTCTCGCCCGCGACGGCTTGTTCGATCGTACCTTCCTTGCGGAAGTTGAAGACGAGAATCGGGATGCCGGAGTCCTGACAGTGGGCGATGGCCTGGGTGTCCATGACCTTCAGTTTTTGAGCAATGACATCATCAAAGGAGATCTCCGAGTAACGCAGGGCGTGCGGATTCTTTTCGGGATCGTCCGAGTAGACGCCATCGACTTTGGTCGCCTTGAGGATGACGTCGGCATTAATTTCGCGGGCACGCAGCGCCGCTGCGGTATCGGTGGTCACAAACGGGCTGCCTGTCCCTGCCGCGAGAATGACGACACGTCCTTTCTCCAGGTGACGAATACAACGACGACGAATGAATGGTTCAGCAACGGATTCCATATGGATCGCTGTCTGGACCCGTGTTGAGACGCCGATGTGCTCAAGGGCGGCCTGGAGTGCCATGCCATTGATGACGGTCGGCGCTATCCCGCGCAGGTCGAGCACCGCTGCCGCCGTCACCGCTGCG
>SXPC01000092.1 GCA_005778225.1 Planctomyces sp.
GCATGCTTCGAGCAGACCACCTGGGTGGCAACCGACATCACCCCCGTCTGGAACCCGGCAGCCTCTCCCGCCAAAAGCAAACTTGCGGTGTCTTAGATGCAGTCTTCTCATTCCTCGTAGGGTGCTGGTGAGGCTTTGCGAACCGCACCAAATGTGGGATCGAGTCTCGTTTTGGTGCGGTTCGAAGACTCACCAGCACCCTACATTTCTTGCATAACGGGAGTTAGAAGACTGGCTCTTAGACTCATCACTATCGCAATCAACCGCCTACTTCCTTAATCCCCGCCAACGCTCAAAGGCTCCGACCGTCGCCGGATCGACCATCGGCTCAAACCGCTTCATCGAACTCGACCGCCGAATCACCTCGCGAATTTCTCCCAGCGACCCAATCGCCCCGCACGTTCTCGCTTGAATGAGGACGTTCCCCAGAACCGTCGACTCCGTCGGTCCCGCTTCTACGGCAATCCCGCACGCATTCGACGTCAGCTGATTGAGCAATTCATTCTGCGATCCACCACCGACAATGTGCAGCGTCTTCACCTGGAACCCCGTCAGTGACTCCAGCTCTTTCAAGACGTCCGCATACTTGAACGCCAGAGATTCCAGACAGCATCGAATCAATTGCCCCGACGTTTCCGGCACAGGCTGCTTCGTCTCGCGACAGAACGACTGAATCGCGTCCACCATATTCTCCGGCGACAGGAACCGCCCATCATTCGGATCGATCAGACTTCGATAAGCCTCGGCTTGTCCCGCCAATTTGACGAGATCTGCATAACTGCGATCAGAACCATCGGCATCAAACTGCTTCTTACATTGCTGCACCAGCCATAGCCCCATGACGTTCTTGAGGAGTCGATACGTCCCGTCAACTCCCCCTTCATGCGTCACGTTGTACTTCACCGCCTGCTCATTGACATACGGCCGATCCGTCTCGACCCCGACCAGCGACCAGGTTCCCGAGCTGATATAGGCCCAGTTCCCTTGCCCCGTCGAAGACGTCGGAATACCGACGACCGCCGCGGCGGTATCATGCGTCGGCGGTGCAATGACATCGATTCTCGAAAGGCCCGCGTTCTTCGCCACTTCCTCGCGCAACGCTCCCAGCTTCGTCCCCGGTGGCACGATCTTCGGAAACATCTTCCTGGGAAGTCCGAACTTCGCAATCAGATCATCATCCCAGTCACCCGTCTGGACATTGACGCACTGCGTCGTCGTCGCATTCGTGTACTCCACCACCCGACTGCCACACAACAACCAGTGCAGACAGTCCGGCATCATCAGTATTCGGTCACACAGTTCGACCAGTTCAGGCTGGTCCCGCTGAAATGCGATCAACTGATACAGCGTATTGAAGACGAGAAACTGCAGCCCCGTCCGCTGATAGATTTCCTTGCGAGAAACTCGGCCCCAGGCAGCTTCCATCACTCCATCATGTCGATGGTCCCGATAGCAAACCGGCTGTCCCAGCATCTCATCGCTTTTATTGAACGGCACATAGTCGACCCCCCAGGTATCGACACCGACCGAAACAATCCGACTGCCAAACTGCTCCCCGGCCTTCTTCAACCCGCATTGAATCTCATACCACAGTCGCAAAACGTCCCAGCGCCAGCTCCCCGCCACCCGCACCGGAGTATTGGGAAAACGATGGACTTCAACAAGGTTGACGGTCTGGCCATCGAAAATCCCGGCCATGACACGACCGGATTCCGCCCCTAAATCGACCCCGAGGTAGACCTGTTGTTCCACTGTTTGTTTCCACATTGTTCTGAAAAAGTTGGTGGATTCTGGAAAAAATCGCCAAACACATTCCAGCAATAGTATAAACCATCTTTCATGAATTCACACTATCGCAGCCACCAAACAACGGTTGCCTGCGAAAATCCACGATTAGATCCCTCAGAAATTGAACCACAGATTAACACGGATAGGCACAGATCAAACAAAAACACCAGAACCGGAAGGACTTCGGCCTAACTCTTCTCTCTCCCTATCTGTGTCCATCCGTGTTTATCCGTGGTTGAGTTCTTCTGTGCGATTCCATTTTCATCGCAACCCCGCTCAAAAATCATAAAACCTCGGAACTCTCCGACACCTTTTCTCGTCCAACCTGCATCACGCTGAAATTTTAAAACTGGCCTTGTTCCTCTGGGCATCCATGTGCGCTAATACTCACGCGTCACGGAGGATGCCAGGTAGGGCGAAATTTCGGCTTCCCATCCGTCAACGTCACATCCCGGCGTGGTTTCGCAGATTGGTTTCTCAGCATTGATGTCGTGATGATTGAGCCGCTCAGGGACACTCAGGGCGAAACGAGTCCCCGGATCGGCTGGCTGAAACATGCTGACTACGCCTGACTTACTCTATGAATGGACTCCCCATGATTTCTCGATCGCTCACTGTCTTATCACTTTTTCTGGCTGCGGTCCTCACCGTCCTGCCAGCAGCTCAACAAGAACCCTCCACAATGAAACAGGCGGAAGCATTGCATAAAAAAGGCAACTTCAAAGAAGCGCTCGACATGTATCGCGCCCTTCTCGCCAATCAAAAAATCTCGCTCGACGAGTTCACTCTCGGCTACCAGCATGCCATCGACTCCTTTGGTCGACTTGACCTCATGGACGAACTCGACACATTCCGCGAACAGCTCGTCGTAACCCACAAGACGAACCCCGACATCATCACCCGCATCGGCCAGTCGTACTTCGAGATCGACCATTACGGTTACCTGATCTCGGGTGAGTTCCGGCGCGGCTACCGTCGCGGCGGCGCCAACGGCGCTCAATGGGCTAACAGCATGCAGCGGGACATCGTCCGTGCCATCCAGCTCTACGACCTCGCTCGCGTCACCCACAACGATCAGGACGATGCCACCAGCAAACTCTCCGATCCTTACGCTTTCTACGTGGCTTACGCCCGCATCTTCCAAAGCCAAACCCCCGCCTTCACCCTCGAAGAACTGACCGACATCACGACGCTCCCCGACTATGACACCGAAGGCGCAGTCCCCATGCGTGGTTTCGGTCGAGGTCGACGTCCTGTTTTCAACCAACTCGCCGGCGTTAACGAAGACGGCAGCCCGTCCTTCTTCTCCAAACCAGAATCCTTCGAAGCTTCCAAAAGCAACGGCGAACGCTGGCGTTTCCTGCTGACTCAGGCTCAGGACATCGCACAAAAAGCAGACGACCTGTACCGCGTGAACCTCGTCAAACTCCAGTACGCCGATCTGCTCCGCGTCCGCTACGGCGTCCAGACCATGCTCTCCGGCGGTTACCAGGAACTCCTCTCCAAGTCGACTCAGGGCGACGAACTCAACGAAAAGACCGGCCCCTTCGCTCTCGAAACGCTCACCGACGAAGAAACCATCGCCAAGCTCGCCACCGGCGTCAAACGCTTCGCACTTCCCGCGGAATTTAACTACATCGAGATTTATAAAGAGGTTGCCAAATCGTCTCACGCCGCCACCGCGGCCGATGCCTATGGGCGCCTCGCGGAAGAATACTCCAACCGCATGCAGTATCCCAAAGCAGCGGCCGCACTGGAAGAATCCCTCAAACGCTTCCCCAGCGAACACACCGCCGACTACAAATCACGTCGACAGCAGATCATCGGTAACTGGGGCGAATTCGAACCTCGCGGCACTCAACCCGCCGGCGCCGGTGCCAGCATCGACTTCAAATACCGTAACGGTAAGAAAGTCACCTTCACCGCTCACGCCATCAAGGTCGACGAATTCCTCAATGACCTCAAGGCCTACCTGAAAACCCAACCCGCCGAGCTCGACTGGAACAAACTCCAGATCGAACAAATCGGCCAGATGATCATCAACCAGAACCAGAAGAAGTATCAGGGCGCACAAGTCGCGACCTGGACAGTCGACCTCGAACCTCGTCCCAACCACTTCGACCGACGCATCACCGTCCAGACCCCTCTCCAGAAAGCCGGCGCCTACCTGCTGGAATCGAAAGTCGATGACGGCAATGCTACCCGCGTCATCTACTGGATCGCCGATACGGCTCTGGTTCGTAAGAACGTCAACCAGAAAGAACTCTATTACGTCGCCGACGCTGTCACAGGCAAACCTGTCGCCGACGTCAATATCGAGTTCATCGGTTTCCGCTACCCACACATGGACGAGAAGAATCGTCGCGTTCCAACCCTCTTCAAAAACTTCGCCGAGAAAACCAACGCCCAGGGAATTGCCTACGTCACTGACAAGCAAGCCGACAACCAGTTCCAATGGTTGACCATCGCCCGCGGCGCCAACGGCCGCTTGGCCTACATGGGCTTCCAGGGCATCTGGTTCGGCTCCATGAGCGATCAGCGATTTGTCGATAACAAGATCTTCTTTGTCACTGATCGTCCTGTTTATCGTCCAGGCCAAAAAGTCTCCTGGAAGGCCTGGGTCCGTCGCGTCGACTTCCTCGCGAAGAACGACGCCGAACTGGCACCGAACGTCGGTAAACTCAACGCCTTCTTCACCAACCCCAAGGGTGAAGAACTCAACCACGCCGACTACGAAGCAGACCGCTGGAACGCCATCAGCGGCGAGTACACCTTGCCTGCCGATGCCACACTTGGTCAGTGGAGCATCTCTATCCCATGGCAGCAAAACGTCCAGGGGCAGATCAGCTTCCGCGTCGAAGAATACAAGAAGCCTGAATTCGAAGTCACTGTTGAGTCGCCAGACAAACCGATCACCCTCGGCGAGAAATTCGAAGCCACCATCCGCGCCAAGTATTACTTCGGCGCCCCCGTCACGCATGCGACCGTCAAGTACAAAGTCAGCCGCACCAAGCACACCGCCAACTGGTTCCCACCCGGACCATGGGACTGGTACTACGGCAACGGCTACCGCTGGCTCGGCGTCGACTACGACTGGTACCCCGGCTTCAGCAAATGGGGCTGCTTCGCACCTCACCCAACCTGGTGGTCGGCACCATCTGATCCCCCAGAAATCGTCGTCGAAACCGAAACCGAAATCGGCGCTGACGGAACCGTCAAAGTCTCCATCGATACCGCCCTCGCCAAACAAATCTTCGGCGACAGCACCTCTCACAAATACTCCATCACTGCCGAAGTCGTCGACCTCTCCCGCCGCACGATCACCGGCAGCGGAAATGTCATCGTCGCCGCTGAACCATTCCAGGTCTCCACTTGGCTCGACCGCGGCTACTACAACGTCGGTGATAAAATCACCGCCACAGCCAAGGCCCAGACCCTCGATAACAAACCGATCCAGGGCAAAGGAACCTTCGAACTCTTCAAGATCACTTACAACGCCGATGGCACTCCCAAAGAAGAGTCCGTCCAGACATGGACCGTCTCAACGGATGACAAAGGCGACGCGACTCAAGTCCTCCAAGCCCCATCGACTGGCCAGTTCCGCCTTGCTTACCGCGTGACTTCGAAAGAAGGTGCAACCCGCGAAGGAGCCACTATCTTCATCATCCGCGGCACCGACTGGCAGTCCGCCGACCTGAAGTTCAACGCCCTCGAACTCATCCCCGACAAAGCCACCTACGCCGTCGGAGAGAAAGTCAAACTCCTGATCAACGCGGACCGCGCTGATTCCACGATCCTGCTCTTCGTCCGACCTCTGGGCAGTGTCTACTCAGAACCTCAAATCATCAACCTCAAAGGGAAGTCGACAACCGTCGAACTCGATATCACCCAGTCCGATCTCCCCAACTTCTTCGTCGAAGCCGTCACTGTCTCCGGCGCCGAAGTCCACTCGATCACCAAAGACATCCTCGTCCCGCCGATGGGTAAAGACCTCAACGTCGAAATCACCTCGACCAAAGAGTCCTATCTTCCCGGCGAAGACGCAGAAGTCACGATCAAAGTCACCGACGCCACCGGCAAACCAGTGGAAGGCTCGATCGCGCTGACTGTCTACGACAAATCCGTCGAATACATCTCCGGAGGCTCCAACGTCGAGAACATCAAAGAGTTCTTCTGGAAGTACCGACGCAGCCACTACCCACGCACCGAACACAGCCTCAATCATTACTCGTACCTGCTTTACAAGAACGGCGAAGCAGGGATGCAGAACCTCGGAGCCTTCGGCAACCTTGCTGCTGATAAGGCCGAGATGAACTTCATGGCAATCGGCGGCATGGGCGGTGGAGGTAGAGGCCCTGTATCCAGAGCTACTCGCGGTATGGAACTTGCTGACGGTGCCATGCCCATGGCTGCAATGGCTGCCCCAGAGGGGGCAATGGCAAAACAACAGTCGCTCGATTTCAAGGAAGCAGAACTTGATGCACAGAACGCCCAGGCCCCGGAAAACGTCCAACCCACCGTCCGCAAAGACTTCGCAGACACCGCTTTCTGGATCGCCAACCTGACGACCAACAACGACGGAATCGCCACCGCCAACTTCAAGATGCCCGAAAACCTGACCCAATGGACGATGAAAACTTGGTGCGTCTCCGACGGCTCCAGAGTCGGCGAAGGTTCAACCTCCGCCGTCACCGCCAAGAACATCATCGTCCGATTGCAAGCACCTCGTTTCTTCATCGAAACCGATGAGGTCCTCCTCTCCGCCAACGTCCATAACTATCTGAAAGAAGAGAAACAGGCGACTGTCCAACTCCTCCTCGAAGGCGGCACACTGGAAACAACGGAGAACCTCTCGAAGGTCGTCACGATCCCAGCCGATGGCGAAGTCCGCGTCGACTGGAAAGTCAAAGCCACCTCCGTCGGCTCTGCTATCGTCACGATGAAAGCCCTGACCGACGTCGAGTCAGACGCCATGCAGATGACCTTCCCGGTCTACGTCCACGGCTTCCTCAAACTCGAATCCTTCACCGGCATCCTTCGTCCCGATCAGAATAACCACAAGTTCACCATCAACGTCCCAGCCGATCGCAAAGGAGAGCAGTCTCGTCTCGAGATCCGCTACTCTCCGACGATCGCCTACGCAATGGTCGATGCCCTCCCCTACCTTGCCAACTATCCTTATGGCTGCACCGAACAGACCCTCAACCGCTTCCTGCCGACAGTCATCACACTGAAGGCCTTGCAGCGAATGAACCTCGACCTCGAAGCCATCAAGAACAAGAAGGTCAATCTCAACCCACAAGAACTCGGCGACGCTGCCCAGCGTGCCGCCGACTGGAAGCGACGAGGTCAGTTTGAAGCCGAACACAACCCTGTCTTCGACGATGAAGAAGTCCTCAAGATGGCCAAAGACGGTCTCCAACGCCTCACCGAGATGCAACTCTCCGACGGTGGCTGGGGCTGGTTCTCTGGCTTCGGCGAACATTCCTCACCCCACACGACCGCAACGGTCGTCCATGGATTGAACATCGCCCAGTCGTCTGACCTGGCCCTCGTTCCCGGTATGCTCGAGAGCGGCCTCAACTGGCTGCAGAAATACCAGAACGATCAGATCGACCTCCTCAAGAAAGGCGACGAAGTCCGCGACAAGAAAGCCGAGCACAAGCAGTACCGCCTGCAGGCCGACAATCTAGATGCCTTCGTCTTCATGGTCCTCAACGAAGCCGGTCGCGATAACGCAGACATGCGTGGCTACCTTTTCCGTGACCGGACACACCTGTCGGTCTACTGTCTGGCTCAGTTCGGACTGGCCCTTCATAAGACGACTCAAGCCGAGATGCTCAAGACGGTCATGGAGAACATCTCGCAGTACCTGGTCGTCGATGAAGAAAACCAGACCGCTTACCTGAAATTCCCGAGTGGTTACAGCTGGTGGTACTGGCACGGCAACGACATCGAAGCCAACGCCTACTACCTCAAGCTCCTCAGCGCCACCGAGCCAACCTCTCCGAACGCTTCGCGACTGGTCAAGTACATCCTCAATAACCGCAAGAATGCGACCTACTGGAACAGTACCCGCGATACCGCGCTCTGCATTGAGGCCATGAACGACTACCTCGTCGCCACCAAGGAAGGCGAAGCCGAATTGAAGGTCAAAGTCCTGATCGATGGCCAAATCAAGAAGGAAGTCACGATCAACAAAGACATGCTCTTCAACTTCGACCAGTCCCTGGTCCTCACCGGCGACGAAGTCACCACCGGCGAACATTCGATCGAGCTCGTCAAAGATGGTAACGCTCCCCTCTACTGGAACGCTTACCTGACTTACTTCTCAACCGAAGAAAACATCAAAGCCGCCGGCCTGGAACTGAAGGTCAACCGGAAGTACTTCAAACTGGTGAAGCAGGAAGACGCAAAGGAAACCACGCGCGACCAACGGGGCCAGCCAACGACCCTCAACGTCGAGAAGTACGACCGCAAAGAACTGGCCAACCTCGATGAAATCGAAAGTGGCGACCTGATCGAGATCGAATTCACGATCGAGAGCAAGAACGACTACGAGTACATCCTCGTCGAAGACAGCAAACCCGCTGGCTGCGAACCAGTCGACCTGCAGAGCGGCTACATCGCCTCCGCCAACGGCGCGTATGCGGAGTTCAAAGACGCTAAAGTCGCCCTCTTCTTCCGCACCCTCCCCCGCGGAACGAGCAGCCTCTCCTACCGCATGCGAGCCGAAATCCCCGGCAAGTTCAGCGCCTTACCAACCCTGGTCCAGGCCATGTACGCCCCGGAACTCAAGGCCAACTCCGATGAGCAGAAAGTCCTGATCACCGAGTGATAACTTGAGTTCATCACCACTCTGCACATCTGGGATCAGACTTGTTCGCTGATCCCGTTCCCCCAAAAACAAAGCGGTGCGAATCCAATGATTCGTACCGCTTTTCTTCTGCGCCCTCGCTCATCTGCAAAAAAGACCCGCCCGTCGAGTCAGACTGCCGCGATCATTCCATTCCGATCGCGGCTCTTTTTTTGTACCCTTGTCATCTTCACAAATCTGTCATTTCCACACATCATCCACAACAGCGAGTGAAGGCCCATCAATGAAAGCACTGGTCACCGGAGGCGGCGGGTTTCTAGGTCGATGGATCGTCGACCGTCTCCTCGAACGTGGCGATCAGGTCGCAATCTATTCCCGTGGCGACTATCCCGAGCTGACAAAAAAAGGCGTTGTCTGTCACCGCGGCGACTTACGAGACGCCGGTGCGGTCGAGCAGGCCTGTTACGGGAACGACGTCGTCTTCCATGTCGCCGCTCTCCCCGGCATCTGGGGCAAGTGGAAGTCCTACTACGAAACCAACACCGTCGGCACCAGACACGTCCTCGAAGGCGCCCGACGCGGCGGCGTCACCAGACTGATTTACACCAGCTCCCCTAGCGTCGTTTACGATGGCAAGGAACACCTCAACGCCGACGAATCCCTGCCCTACCCCACCGATTACCTGTGCAACTACCCCAAGTCCAAAGCCATAGCCGAGCAGGAAATCCTGCAAGCCAACAACACCGGCGGCCTCTACACCGTCTCTCTTCGTCCCCACCTCATCTGGGGCCCGCGTGACAACCACCTGATCCCGCGACTGATCGAACGCGCCCGACAAGGCAAACTCGCGAAAGTCGGCACCGGCGACAACTTCGTCTCCATGTCCTACGTGGAAAACGCCGCTGACGCCCACCTCAAAGCCTGCGACGCCCTAGGTCCTGGCTCCGCCTGCGCTGGCAAAGCCTACTTCATCAACGAACCCCATCCCGTCAAACTCTGGGACTGGATCGACGAAATCCTCGCGCTCGTCGATCTGCCACCCGTCAAGAAACGCGTCCCCGTCAGCGTCGCGAAATTCGCCGGTGCCCTCATGGAAGGAGTCTACAGCACGCTTCGCATCCAGTCCGAACCAAGAATGACCCGCTTCCTCGCCTCACAACTCAGCCAGTCCCACACCTACTCTATCGAAGCCGCGCAACGCGACTTCGATTACGATCCCAAGGTTCCCTACCACGAAGCGATGTCCCGACTAGGAACTTGGTTACGAAATCACCGTTAATCGTCGACTCATTGCACATACTTCGCCGGATCGCTCATCCCCAAATCCGCGAACCCCTTCAGCCTCAACAGACACGCATCGCAATGCCCGCAGCTGCGACCATCCTCAGCCGGATCGTAACATGTATGCGTCAGCCCAAAGTCGACTCCTGCATTCAACCCGACCTTGATGATCTCCCCTTTGGTCAACGAGATCAGCGGCGTGTGAATCTTCCAGATCTGCGTTTTCTCCACGCCTGACTTGGTCGCGATATTGGCAAGTTTCTCAAAGGCCTCAATAAACTCCGGTCGACAATCTGGATACCCGCTGTAATCGACCGCATTCACCCCGATGAAGAGGTCACAAGCCCCCAGCGTCTCCGCCCATCCGAGCGCAACCGACAGGAAAACCGTGTTGCGAGCCGGCACATACGTAATCGGGATCTCCGCATTCATCTGCGCTTCATTGCGATCCTTGGGAACTTCGATGGCAGACGTCAAAGCCGACCCGCCAAACGCACTCAGATCAAGCGTAAAAACAACATGCTTGCTCACTCCCAACGACTCGCAGACCTTCGCCGCTGACTCAAGCTCAAAGCGATGCTTCTGCCCATAGTCAAACGAGATCGCGAAGACCTCATATCCCTCCGCCTTCGCAAGGGCGAGCGTCGTGGCAGAATCGAGCCCTCCACTGACAAGGACGACAGCTTTTCTCATAGTCATGGCAAAATTCTTTACGGCAGCAACTTCAGCGGGAACGACCATTACGAGACATGAATAGCCGTTCATCCATCGGGACCAGTCAATTCCCATCATACAGGCCCCACAGCCTCATTCCAACGCAGCCCGGCCTTGGATAACGAATGTAACGATTGTACGGAATACTCCCTCGACGCTGCTCGTTCTGGCTGTTCCATGCACGAACCGACGTCGATGGCTGGCTTTCCCGTCCGCTTTTCGTCGATTTCAACACCGTACGAATTCAAGACCGTACAAAATAGCCTTCGAGCGCCTCGTCAGCTGACGGAACAGCTGTCTGCCCACGTCGAGGCGTCATTAGCAAGGATGCAAACCATGAAGACACAACACACAGCCACACGACAAACGCCCACGCGACGTTTCGTCGGGACCCTGCTGGCCTTCGCCATGCTGACGGTCAGCGTTAGCCTTTCAGGTTGCCGCTGCTGCCAGTGGTCCAACTGCTATTACGACAAAATCGACGACATCAGCGATCACGAAGCCTGCCTGGATCGCTTCTACGATGCCCGTTTCGATATCTCCCGCGCCGGCATGCCCGACTGGTGCCAGGGCAAGCTCAACCGCAAGATCTGCCCCTGTCGCTGCAACGGCACCAGCTGCCGCCACAAACCGATTATGTACCCGTCAACCTACCGCGCGAAGTACCAGAAACACCTCGCCGACGAAGCCGCCAAACAAAAACAGCAGCAACTCGAACCCACCGCTTCCCCCGTCCCTCCCCTCCCCTAACGGACGAGTTTGTATTGCATCCAAGATTGCGTTGACGCATAGTAGAAAAGTTATCTGAAGGCGAGCGGGGGGTGTAAACCCCCTGTCCCGTGTGGTATCAACCCAAAGTACCACCTGGAGTACGACTCAACGCTCACGCTCCATCTCTCGTCCCCCCCTCCCAGGGCCAAAAGGAACTCTCCATGTCCGCGGGAAACGTCGTGGCAGAACTGTCTCGGTTAATTCAAACCGGTCATACCGCGCTGTTCCTCAAGACATGGGAAGAAGACCGCTGGAAGTCCCACCTGAACGTCCTCTGCCAGCGCACCGGCTACGTCCTGAAACAATGGTCCAGCAGCAGCGTCATTGAATCATCGGAACATCTGACGGAGTCCGTCATCCGCTCGCTCGGCAGCTTCCTCCGAGACGCCCGCATGGCCGACCCGCGCGGCATCTACCTTGTCCACGATCTGAATCACCTCTGGCAGAACCCTGTCGTCACTCGCATGATTCGCGAGACCCTCGCTGACTTCGATCGCGCCGATAAATGCCTCCTCAGCCTCGGCCCCTCGGCTGCCATTCCCAGCGATCTTCTCAAAGACATCTTCGAAGTCGAACTCCCTCTGCCAACCTTTGAAGAGGTCACCAGCGAACTCGACGCCGTGCTCGAGATGGAAGAAAACAACTCGTTCTCCATGCAGGAACGCCAGCGTATGGCGACCGCAGTCACAGGACTGACCTTAAACGAAGCCAGCCGCGCCTTCCGCAGCGTCACCTTCCAGCGCCGCAGCTTCGACGACGAAATGATCGCCCAACTCGTCCACGAAAAGCGTCACCTCCTCGGCGGCTCTAAGCTTCTCGAGTTTCACGACCTCGCCGAAGGCATGGGAGAAGTCGGCGGCTTGGAAAACCTGAAAGAATGGGTCCAGCAACGCGCCCAAGCCTTCCTCCCCGAGGCCCGCGAGCGCGGCATCGACCAACCTAAAGGAGTTCTCCTCGTCGGCGTCCAGGGCTGCGGAAAAAGCCTGTCCGCGCGCGTCATCGCCAAACAACTCGCCTTCCCACTCGTCCGCCTCGACTTCGGCGCCCTCCTCAGTTCCGAACGCGGCACATCCGAAGAAAACCTTCGCGAAGTCATTCAGCTCATGGACGCCGTCGCCCCCGTCGTCCTCTGGATTGAAGAATTGGACAAAGCCTTCGCAGGCTACGAATCAGAGTCCTTCGCCGACGCCACCGTTGCCCGCATGATCGGCCGCTTCCTCACCTGGATGCAGGAGCACACCGCCCCTGTCTTCGTCGTCGCGACGGCGAACTCCGTCACCAAACTTCCTCCTGAACTCCTCCGTCGTGGCCGTTTCGATGAACTCTTCTTCATCGACCTCCCCAACTACCACGAACGCAAAGACATCCTGAAGATCCACCTCCTCAGACGTCAGATCGATTTGGAAACCATCGACCTCGAACTCCTCTCGGAAGTCACCCAGCATTACTCCGGCTCCGAGCTCGAACAAGTCGTCAGCGCCGCCGCCATCGAGTCTTACACGCGTCAACAGACAGTCACCATGAAGGACCTGTTAGCCTCGCGCGAAGCCACAATCCCCCTCGCCGTCACCATGGAAGACGCCATCTTCAACCTGCGCGAATGGGCCCGTGGACGCTGCCGCATGGCAACCTCCGACAGCCGCGTCATGCAGATGCTCGACGAAGAAAAACGCAAAGGCGCAGCCCCCCTCGACGCCGGCCAGTCTCTACGAGATCAATGGACCGCATACCTCGCCGATGGCCAGCTCGGCGAGTCGATCGTCGCGCATGTCCGTTTTCACCATGGCGCCCTGATCAGTACACTCCAAAAAGACTTCGGCGCTCACGTAGAAACAACCGGAACCTCGTCACTCTGCCTGGAAGCCGACGAATTCGTTGTCATGTGGAGAGGTCTCAGCGAAGACTTCGCGCTGCAGATCCAGAAGCTGATCCGCCAGAAACGCCTCTTCCTCCACATCATCGACGTCGCCCAGTATCAGACCGCCAAATCAATCCTCAAACTCCCCGTCATCAAAGCCCTGCGAGACACACCGTTGCCTCGCCCCGTCTGGCTGCCCGTCAAACTCCAACTTGTCCCCCCTCCCACCGGCAGCGGCCGCCTAGGAAAAGTCCAAGTCATCAAAGACCACAAGACAGAGTAAATCGCTTTGTGACCATCTCACACGCCCCCTCAATAGACCGCCCCTCAAATCTTGTTATGCTTGGCCAATCAGGGTTCAGATTGCACATCGGAGAACTTTTCATCCCATCCGTGTCGATCTGTGTTCATCCGTGGTTTGTATTTATTCACAAAGCACAAACCCCGGCTGCAACATCTCCCTTCGAGACTTAACGGCGATTTTTATTCAGGTGGAAGATGGACTACGAGATTGTTGTCGGGCTGGAAGTTCACGTGCAGTTGCTCACTAACTCGAAACTTTTTTCGAGCTGCGTGAACCGCTTCAATCCCGATGAACCCAACACCCAGACCGACCCGATTATCCTCGGCCTCCCCGGTTCGTTGCCCGTCATGAACCGTGAAGCCTTCCTGCTCTCGGTCCGCACGGCGCTGGCCCTCAACTGCCAGATCGCCCGCTACACCAAATGGGACCGCAAGCAAAACTTCTATCCCGACCTCACCAAGGGCTATCAGATCAGCCAATACGA
>SXPC01000010.1 GCA_005778225.1 Planctomyces sp.
ATGTGCCATGCTTGCAGCTTTGGGCAAGCATGTTCTGAACGCTCCAACGTCAATCGGAGCAGCATGCTCACCCAAAGCTGTGAGCATGGCACGACTTTTTTAACCGTGCTTGCTTAAATTGCGATTCGTCTTAGTTCATCAAAAAAAGCCGAGTGGAATAATCCACTCGGCTTTTCATTGCGATTCAGAGGCATCAATCAGTCCGTGATGATTTCGCGGACGGTTGCACCTGATGGGATCATTGGCAGCACTTGTTCCTGGTAAGGGCAGAGTGCATCCAGCAGGAACGGGCCGTCGTGGTTGATCATCTTCTCGACAGCCTTGGTGAACTCTTCGCGAGTGGTGACGCGCATTGCTTCGATGCCGTAACCTTTGGCGATCGTGACGAAGTCAGGATAGGTCTCTTCGTAGTGAGCGCCACTGCCTTCGCCGAGCCATTCTGGGTGGTCGATCGGGCCCAGATAAGTGTGGGCACGCTTACCAGCCATGAAGCGGTCTTCCCACTGGACGACCATTCCGAGGTGCTGGTTGTTGAGGATGACCATCTTGACCGGCAGGTTTTCGCATTTAAGGGTCGCCAGTTCCTGGATATTCATCTGGAACGAACCGTCGCCATCGATGTCGATGCTCAAGGCATTCGGGTGAGCCGCCTGGACGCCCATCGCGGATGGGAGGCCGAAGCCCATGGTTCCCAGACCTGAACTCGACAACCAGCGACGTGGTTTGTTGAATTTGTAGAACTGTGCCGTCCACATCTGGTGCTGACCGACGCCGACAGAGATGAAGGTTTCGCGGTCCTTGGTCTGTCGATAGATTTCTTCAACAGCCCACTGCTGGACAATGCCTTCGCCTTTGACGCTGTATTTGAGTGGGTACTGCTTCTTCCAATCCTGAACCTGAGCAGTCCATTCTTCGATGCTCGGGGCATCGTCCTTGGTCATCGCTTTGTTGATCGCCGTCAGGACTTGAAGCACATCGCCGTAGATGGGGATATGAGCTTCTTTGTTTTTATGGATCTCTGATGGGTCGATATCGACGTGGATGATCTTGCCGTGTTTGGCAAACTCTTCGAGCTTACCGGTGACGCGGTCGTCAAAACGAACCCCAAACGCCAGGAGCAGATCTGCTTCGTTGACGGCATAGTTCGAATAAACAGTCCCGTGCATCCCGAGCATGTGCAGAGACTGCTCGTGTTCGCCAGGAAAGGCGCCGAGTCCCATGACGGTCATGGCGACAGGGATCTTGGTTGCTTCTGCGAACTTGAGGAGTTCTTTCGCGGTATCAGGATGATTGCAACCACCACCGACGTACAGAACTGGCTTCTTGGAGCGCTTCACAGCGGCCAGGATCTGCTTGACCCGTTCGGGAGCGATATCCGGTGGGGTTGGACGATAGCCGGGCAGATTCATCGGTGGGTCGAGATCTGGCTCGCCGACCATCTTGTCGAGCTGAACGTCCTTCGGGAAGTCGATCAGAACAGGACCAGGACGGCCGGTGGTCGCGATGTGGAAGGCTTCCTTGACGATACGGGCGACGTCCTTCAGGTCGGTGACCATGTAGGAGTGTTTGGTAATGCCGCGGCAGATTTCGACCATCGGCGTTTCCTGGAACGCATCGGTTCCGATGACCGCCTGATTGACCTGTCCGGTGATCGCGATGAGAGGAACGCTATCGAGTTTGGCATCAGCGATCGAGGTGACGAGGTTGGTTGCCCCGGGACCGCTGGTTGACATACAAATGCCAGGGATACCAGTCGTGCGAGCAACGCCTTGAGCAGCGAAGGCACCCCCTTGTTCGTGGCGTGGGAGAATCGTGCGGATTTCGTCGCGGTACTTCCGCAGGGCCTGGTGCAGCGGCATGCTGGCACCGCCAGGATATGCGAATACGAACTTGACGCCGTGTTTGATCAGAGATTCGACGAGGATTTCAGCACCATTGACAGTGCGGAGTTTCGTTTTTGGTTCTTCTGCAATCGACACGTTCAGTCACCTCGAAAATAAGGAAGTCCAAAGCTGGCCTCAACTGGAGGACAGCATCAATTCGCCTTAACCATAACGCTGGCTGTGATCAGACGATCGGTCAAAAACGAGTGAATCAAGCAAGCCACATTCTATCAGTCTGAAATTCGGTTTTCGAGCGTCATTCTGAACTGAAATGTCGCTTCGCCCAAAGTTCACGAATCGCCTTCGTCAAACCTGTCACAAACCGTCAGTGAACAGGCGATTTGCATCGGAAAATCTCCGCGGCGATCATCAACATCATGACTCGACAGTCAGCAAGTCGCTCAGGTTCGTCTAAAAAGGCACCAAAGAGCCTCGATCAATGTAAAAAGCCACCAGAAAATCCGGTGGCTTTTCTTGATCATACCCGATGTAAAGGCTTTATTCAGAAGCCGTTGCTTCTGCAGCTGGGGCGGTGTCTTTCACGTCTGGGAAGGTCTTCGAGAGCAGTTCACGCAGCTCTTCGCCGCGGGCTTTGGTAGAAATCACATTGCCATCGGCGCCAATCAGAACCATGGCAGGAATCGCATTGATCCCGTAATACACAGCGGCAGGGTGGTCCCAACCACGTTCATTTTCAGGATGGTGAAGTATCATCCAGGGAATTTCGCTGGTTTCCACAAACGCTTTGACCTTTTCGGCGTCCTTATCCAGGCTGATTCCCACGATCTCAAAGCCATGGTCACGGTACTTGGCGTACATTTCCTTCATGTTCGGGAATTCGGCGATACATGGTCCGCACCAGGTGGCCCAGAAGTCGACCAGCACGACTTTGCCTTTCAGATCGCTGATGACGAAGTCGGTTCCATCGAGTTTCTTGCCGATCAGTTCCATCGGATGGCCCGGCAGGGAAGCACGTCGACCGGCTGCGATCAGGCTGTCGACAAATTTCTTGATCTTCTCGTCTTCTGACTTGGAGAACAGTTCTGCGAACTCGTTGTAGACCGCGGCTGCTTGTTCGGCAGTTCCATAGTTCTCGACTGTGCGAGCATAGTTCATCACTTTGCTGGTCAGTTCTGCGTTGACTTCGCTGGCCATCAGTTCGGCTTTGACCTCATCGAAGAACTTGGTTCGCTCTTCGGGAGTCATGTTGCCAGCCATGGAGTACTTATAAGCGGTTGTCCAGTTGGCACCCATCTTGGCGACATTCTGATCGCTGTCCTTGCTGACATCGGCCAGGAATGCCTCTGCTTTTTCTTTGAAACCATCGTATTCCCGGACGGCACCGACTCGCAGCAGAACAAAACGCTGACTGAGCAGTCGCATCCGAACTGCACCTTCCGGATTCAGCTTCAAACCCTGATCGTTGAACTTTAAGCTTTCTTCAATCACGCCTTTGATGAAGGCGGTCTTTTCTTCTTCGGAGAGTTCCTTGGGCAATTGCTTGCTCATTTCCTTTTCGGCAAGCTTCAGATAGTCCTCTGCCGTTGGCTCTTTGGGAGCATCTTCCGCTTTGACTTCCTGTGGAGCAGATTGCGATTCAACTGGCTTGGCTTCTTCCTGTGCCCAGATCATGGACGCAGTCAACATGTTGGAACTCATCAGACCGACAGCGAGAAACGAACGAACGAAAAGACGCATAAGAGTCCTTTGGGGAGAGTTTCCCGGTCATCACACGATCCGCGAATGAGCATTCCACAGATCAAAGTGAAGAGAGAAACACAGGCAAGGGGGGAAGAAGATGGACGGTCTGGATGTATGGTCTGAGAAAGTAAGAAAAGCCGCCTCACCCGAAGATGAGACGGCTTGGGCACGGGCCGAATGACTATTCGGTTTTGATTTCGACCTTCAGGTCACTTTCTGGTGCGGGAGCTTTGACGTTGGGATAAAGCTTGGCCAGTTCTTCGGCCAGGGCTTCGCCGCGTGCATTGATTGAGACCACTTTGCCTTCGGCGTTCACGAGGACCATGGAAGGAATCGCGTTGATGCCGTAATAATCAGCGGTCTTGTTCGAGCCTTCTTCGTTGTTTTCGTGAAGAACGATCCAGGGGATTTTTCTGGCTTCCAGGAACTTGGTCAGTTGTTCGCGATCCTGATCCAGGCTGATCCCGACGATCTCGAAACCATGAGGATGATAGACTTCATACAAGGCAAGCATGTTGGGGAATTCTGCGATGCATGGTCCACACCAGGTCGCCCAGAAGTCGACCAGAACGACTTTGCCCTTTTGTTGAGCCAGATCGAATGGTTCGTCCTTGAGGGTCGTTCCCGTGACCAGCATCGTGTTGCCCGGCAGATTCATGCGACGGGCAGAACCGGCGAAAGACTCAGCTGATGCTTTGACGCGCTCATCGGTGGAGGTGCTGAAGTACTTGGCGAAATCTTCGTAAAGCTTGGCAGACGTCTTGGTGTCGTCGGTGTAACCGAGCATGCTGGCAAGGTTGCTGGCGACTTGCATTTTATCGACGGTTGGCTCGCCGGTGAGGATTTCTGCTTTGATTTCTTCGACCAGCTTCGTGCGGGCTTCTGCTTCCAGTTCCAGGATCGATTCAATTCTGGTCATCATCAGAGACAGCTTCGCAAAGCTGACGATTTCAGGACTGGCATCTGACAGCAGTGAGGTCAGGTAATCACTGACCTTCTTATCAGCGCCTTCGTCACCGAAACGTCCCAGAACACCCATCATCTGAACTTTGAGTTCAATCAGTTCTTTTCGCTTTTCATCGTCTGGCTTGAGAGCCATCGTCTTATCGATGATTGTCAGAACGGTTTGGACTTTGGTCTTGATGAATTCTGAACGTTGTTCTGGAGTGAGACCTTCACCAGGAGGCGGGCTTTGGAGTTCTGCTTCGAGCTGCGCGAAACCTTCTTCAACCGTCTTGGGGGCAGCTGCGGGCTTCTCTTGTGCAGGCACGGCTGGTGCAGTCGTGGCTTGTGGAGCAGGAGCAGCGGTCGGGGCCTGACCGAAAGAGGGAGCGACTGACAATGCAGCCAGAAGTAATCCAGAAGAGCAAACGCGAGCGAATTTCAAACCGGGCATAAGTGATCCGTTCTCAAGGGGATCCGCGACAGGATGATTTGAGACATTGTCATTGCGAACGAATGTCCGAAGCTGTGTGGCGGGTCGGGTGGGGTGGGAGTTCGTCGTGAAAGATTCGCTTCGTCTCTACAAAGCACCTTCGATATGCTAAATTCTAAAGCTTGCGTGTGGAAGGGCAAAGATGAACATAACTTGTTGCTACTTCCGCATATCGCTCACATGACATGACAGTAACAGGACTCAATTTCCTATGCCGGAAAACCCTCTTCAGCAAACTTCAGGATTGCCCCGTTTTGACCAGATTCAGCCTTCTCACGTAGCTCCGGCCGTGGAACAGTTACTGGCGGTGGCCAATGCACGCTTTACAGAACTGGAAGCCACGGTCGAGCCGACGTGGGAATCTCTGGTGGATCGGTTTACTGAACTGGACATCTGGTTTGAGCAGACATGGGGGCCGATTGGACATCTGTTGTCGGTCATGAATTCTGCAGAATTACGAACGGCTTACGAATCTGTTTTGGAAAGTGTGGTCGCGTTCGGCCTCAAGTCTCGACAGAGTGAGCCGATTTACAACGCGCTCAAATCGCTGCGAGAAAGTGTTGGCTGGGAGAACCTCGAGTCCGCTCAAAAGCGAATCCTGACCGAACGCCTGCGCGATATGGAGCTTTCGGGCATTGGACTGACCGGCGAAAAGCGCGAACGCTTCAATGCGATCAGCCAAAGACTTTCCAAACTGAGCTCGGATTATTCCAATCACGTTCTCGATGCGACGAAGGCTTACAGCCTGATCATCACGAATCCCGACGATCTCAAAGACACCCCGCTGTCGCTGCGTCGTCTGGCTAGCGGTGCCTACAACCAGACCAAAGCCGAGTCTGATCCAGCCTCGACCCCGGATGCTGGTCCCTGGAAGATCACGCTGGAAATGCCAATCTTCGACCCTTTCATGAAGCATTGCTCCAATCGTGACCTGCGACGCGATGTTTATATGGCGTACATCTCGCGCGCTTCGTCGGGGGAGTTTGATAATACGCCGCTGTGTGAAGAGATCCTGTCGCTGCGTCTGGAAAAGGCTCAGCTGCTTGGCTTCCAGAACTTTGCCGAAATGAGCCTGTCGGAAAAGATGGCCGAGAAACCACAGGCAGTCTTCGACATGCTCGAAGACCTGCGTGCTCCAAGCTGGGAGCCCGCGCTTCGCGAGAAGGAAGAACTCAACGCCTATGCGGCAGCGCACGGCGGACAAACGCCGCTGTCTCACTGGGACATTGCCTTCTGGTCCGAGCGAATGCGCGAAGATCTGTTCGAATTCAAAGACGAAGACCTGCGTCCTTACTTCCCGCATGAGAAGGTTCTCGACGGGTTATTCCACCTGATCGAGCATCTGTTCGGTGTTCGCATCGTTTCGGCGGATGGGACTGCTCCCGTCTGGCAGAAGGACGTGCGGTTCTTCCATGTCAACGATGCCAAGTCCGGCCGACATGTGGCGAGCTTCTATTACGATCCTTACTCACGCCCCGAAACCAAGCGCCCTGGTGCATGGATGGGAACCTGCCTTCAAAAGCGTGATTCCGTTGGACAACTGCCAGTTGCTTACCTTGTCTGTAACTGCACGCCCCCGGCGGGCGATCATCCTTCGCTGATGAACTTCCGCGAGGTCGAAACGCTGTTCCATGAGTTTGGTCATGGGCTCCAGCACATGCTCTCGACAGTCGCGTACACTGACGCATCGGGGATCTCGGGTGTCGAATGGGATGCGGTCGACCTGCCGAGTCAATTCATGGAAAACTGGTGCTACCACCAGCCGACCATCACCAAATTGACCGCCCATGTCGAAACCGGTGAGCCGCTGCCGGACAATTTATTTGAAAAAATTGTGGCGTCTCGAAACTATCGCGCTGCGTCGATGATGCTGCGTCAGATCACCTTTGGGATGACCGACATGCATCTCCACTCCACCTATACCCCCCATACACCTGGTTCCGGGCAGGCAACAGGCATTTTCGAGATCCAAAAGCAGGTCATGGCGAAGACATCGACCATGCCCATGCTGCCGGAGGATCGCACCCTGTGCTCCTTCCAACACATCTTCTCAGGTGGCTATAGTGCAGGGTATTATTCCTACAAGTGGGCGGAAGTCTTGAGTGCAGACGCATTTCAGGCGTTCGTCGAAGCGGGACTGGATAACGCGGAGGCGATGGCCCGCGTTGGTCGCAAGTTCCGCGATACCGTCCTGTCCCAGGGAGGCAGTCGCCCTCCGATGGATGTCTTCGTTGACTTCCGCGGCCGACAGCCTGATCCCCTCTCGCTGCTCAAGCAATACAATCTGATCGCCTCGTAACACCTTTTCTCTCTCTCTTCAGTCCGTGAATTCAAGGTTCAAAAAACGAGCCCGATATGCCATTGCGCCCTACTGACGATGAAGAAATCGATATCAAGCTCGCGCCGATGATCGATGTCTTCATGCTGCTGATGATTTACTTCATGGTTGTCAGTCAGTTCACCAAGATGCAGAACAAAGAGCGTCAGTTTGAAATCAAACTTCCGACGGCTGCTTCGGCACAGCCATTGACGGCCCGTCCGGATGAGATCGTCGTCAATGTGGACAAAGCTGGAAAGTTTTACGTGGGCGAAGAACCCGTCACTCCCGAACAACTCCAGCAGCGTCTCCAGGAAGCGCAGAAGAATTACGCCGAACAGGAAGTCATGATCCGTGGTGATGGAGGAGGGAACTATCAGCATATCATGGACGTCTTATCGATCTGTCATCAGGTGAAGATCACCAATATCAAACTTGCCAATACGGCCAAATCCACGACCAAGCCGGGAGCCACGAACTGATGGGTTTCGGACTGAAGGCATTCATCGAGGCGCTCGCCGGCTGGTTCAATACCACCCCGGCGCAGGTCGAACAGACACTGTTCGGGGCGCTCGTTGTCGGCTTCATTTTCGCGACCGTGCATCTGGTCACCATGCTGATTACCCGTTGGGGCGATCGGAATACAAACGCGAAGGCGCTGTTTTTCTCACTGCTTGTTCACGTAACGAGTGGATTTGGCGTCGTCGTTTTTGCTCCCGAGCCTGTGCGCAATCTCCTCATGCCAGCGACGAAAGAGGAAGTCCCAATTCCTCAGGAAATCAAAATCGTCTCCGACGACCCGCGACCTTCGACGCAGCCGGGGAATACTCCCGTCTGGGAAGAGATGACGGAAAAGCCCGTTGAACTCGCGCGGACCGAACTGGAGAAAATGCCGACGCCGGAATCACAGCTGCCCGAACGAAAGTTCAATGAGATCGACTATTCCAAAGTCGAAATGACCGACGTCCGCCCGACCCTGAAGGAAGCCGTCAGTGTCCCTGATGCCATGCGGATGGCAGAGCAGGCGCCCGATAACGAAGCCGCCCGTGCGATGGCCATCGATGATCCTTTTCAGTACCAGCCGCAGTCGACTCCTTCACCGCCAACAAATGCCAGCCGGATGGAAGTGACTTCGTCAGCGATCGCGCCGGAGAATTACAACCGGCAGACCCAAGCCGGCAGTGTTGACCGTCTCGACATCGATATTCAGCCTCAGCTGCGATCGATCGATGCTCCGATCAGTCCCGATAGTGACCTGATGCGTCAACCCAAAGCCAACTTCGATAACATCGTGCGACGAGAAGCCCCAACGCCAGCGACGTCGATGCTGCCAGAGGTCGGGGAACTGGTCGTCGGTACGGCCACCGGATCACAGAGCAGTTCACCTGCCACGACTCGGATGAGTCCACGGTCATCGCAGTCGTCCAATACCATTGCGGACAGTCCTCTGACTCGTACGATGAGAAACACCACACCGACGCTGACAACTCCTGATTCTCCGACCGCGATCGCCTCGATCACCTCACCCGATAAAGGCATGCCCGATGTTCCCGCCATTGCCCGTCCGGAGTTCGATACGATCCGTCCCGGCAGTGCCTCTCAGGTTCCGATGACCTACCGACTCCGCGATCTCAGTCAGCGTGGGGAAAATGCCAAACGCTATGGCGGGACGATCGAATCGGAGAAAGCCGTCGAGGAAGCACTTCGCTGGCTGGCCTCCGTTCAGGAGAAAGAAGGGCATTGGCACGGAGCAAAGTTTGGCGCAGGGACCGTGCAGTTTGACTCGGAAGGGGTTGATCGCCTGCGTGCCGGACAGAACGCAGATTCCGGACTGACTGCCCTCTGCCTGCTTTGTTTCCTGGGAGCCGGGTATACCTCCGATGAAGGCGAGTATGTCGATACTGTCAGCCGCGCTACCGAATGGCTGGTCTCTCATCAAGCCGACGACGGCTACCTCGGCGCCACGGCCACCAAGTACGAATCCATGTACTGCCACGGCATGGCAACCTACGCCCTCGCAGAAGCCTGCAGTCTGCAATCCAATCCGGGCGCGAATATCAGGCTCCGTAACGCGGTCGAGAAAGCGACACGTTATATCATCGCTCATCAGGACCCCAGCGGCGGCGGGTGGCGTTATGTTGCTCAGCAGGAAGGGGACATGTCGATGTTCGGCTGGCAGCTCATGGGCTTGAAGTCAGCCGAACTCGCAGGGATTCCCATTCCCCAGCAGAACCGCAGCCTCATGGTGAAGTTCCTGCGCGAACGCAGTCGTGGTGACAATTTTGGACTGGCTGCCTACCGCATCAACGATCAAATCACCCCTGCCATGACTGCGGAAGCCCTCTTCTGCAAACAGATGCTCGCGATCAAACGCGATAATCCCGCCTGCAAAGAAGCTGTCGAGTATCTGCTCAAGAACCCGCCACGACGCCTCGATCTGAACCTGTATTACTGGTACTACGGCACACTCGCGATGTACCAGTACGGCGGCGAAGAATGGGACACCTGGAACAACAACCTGCGTGATCAGCTTGTCACGATGCAGACCAAGCAGGGCCCGTACGCCGGCAGCTGGGAACCGCGCGATGTCTGGTCAGGCTACGGCGGTCGCCTTTATTCGACAACGCTTGCGACGCTGTCGCTGGAAGTCTATTACCGCTTCCTGCCGCTTTATCGCATGGACCAGCCGAATCCATAGGTGTAGGGTCCGCTTTGCGGACCGTGAATCGGTATGGCTGTTGAAAAAGTGAGTATTGTTCTTAAAAGGCATCAGCACGCCTTTCATAGATGATTAAGCGAGTAACGGTCCGCACAGCGGACCCTACGGTCAGGCAGGCAGCGTGAGGATGTCCGCGCCGCTGGTTGTGACGGCGACGGTGTGTTCGAAGTGGACGGAGGGCTTGCCGTCGAGTGTGATGACGGTCCAATAGTCATCGGTGATGCCCACGTCTTTCGTGCCGGCGTTGATCATCGGCTCGATGGCGAGCACCATGCCGACCTGGAGTCGGAAGTTTTCTTTCGGGTGGGCAAGATCCTGGTAGTTCGGGACCTGCGGCTCTTCGTGCATTTCTTTCCCGATGCCATGTCCAACGAAATCTTCCACCAGCGAGAAGCGAGCTGCATGGACGATTTTTTCCATCTGAGCGGCGACTTCGTACCACTTCTTGCCGGGCTGGATTTGCTCGATCGCCTTCATGAGGACTGCTTCACCGACTTCGAGAAGCTTCTTGCATTCGGCATTCACCTTGCCAACGGGGTACGTCCAGGCAGAGTCGCCGCACCAACCATTGAGTTCGCAGCCGGTATCGATGCTGACGATGTCACCCTCACGCAGGACACGTGGTCCCGGGATGCCGTGGACGACTTCCTCATTCACCGAGATGCAGGTGACGGCCGGGAAGGGGACTTCGCCAGGATAACCTTTGAAGAGTGGACGGGCATTATGTTTGGCGAAGAGCGCTTCGAGTTCGTTCTCGATTTCGATCGTGCGAATCCCGGGCTGACACATGCTGCGAGCGATGCTGTGAGCTTCTGCAACCAAGCGACCTGCGAGTCGCATTCTTTCAATCTCGCGTCGACTTTTCAGCTGGATCATGGGGGATATCAGGCGTTGTCAAAATTCACAGTAGGAAAAATCACAGTGGGAAAAGAAAATCCTGCCGGTATGCCGACAGGATTCTCCATCATTTGCGTTCAGGCGTGCCGTGCAGAAGAAACGGGATTAGCGTTCCTGTTCTGGTTCGAGCAGACCTGTGTAGTTTCGCATGACGAGGTGAGAATCGATTTTCTGAACCAGGTCCAGACCGACGGAAACGACGATCAGCAGACCGGTCCCACCGTAGAAGCTGGCGATCAGAAACGGGATTCCCAAAGACTGAGCAACGATGGTCGGGATGATGGCGATAATGGCCAGGAAGCCCGCACCAACATAAGTAATACGAACCATAACCTGCTCGAGATAAGAAGCGGTGCGTGCACCGGGGCGGTATCCCGGAATGAAGCTGCCGTAATCCTTGAGGTTTTCAGCCATGTCCTTCGGGTTGAAGGTGATCGCTGTCCAGAAGTAGCAGAAAAAGTAAATCAGGCCGACGAAGCAGAGGTTGTAAATCAGGCCGCGATCACCGAAAGCAGAGTTCAGCATGCGGAAGAAGCCGACGTTCGGGAACGTGTTCACCAGGAAGGTGAAGAGGAAGTAAGGAATCATCAGCAGGCTGGACGCGAAGATGATCGGCATCACACCCGATTGATTGACCTTCAGAGGAAGGAACTGACGATTGCCACCCATCATCCGGCCGCCGCGAACGTGCTTGGCAGACTGAATGGGGATCTGACGTTGACCTTGAGTAATCGCGATGACACCAACGACCACCGCAATGAAAAGAATCGCGAGTAGAAGCAGGCGATCAACACCGGCCTGAGTTCCCAGACCAATTCCTTCTTCAAACGCAGGACGGATCAGTTCCCAACCAGCGGTTGGCATCTGGGCCAGAATACCAGCCATGATCAGCAAGCTGATTCCGTTGCCAATCCCGAACTCATCAATCTGCTCGCCCAGCCACATCAGGAAGACTGTTCCCGTCGTCATGATGAAGGCACCGAGGACCAGATAGAACTGCGAGTTGTAGCCATCCAAGAGCAGGTTCTGACCGCTTCCCAAGCCGCTATTAAGCCCGCCCATCCAGAAGTAGCTCTGTACCAGACAGATCAAGACGGTCGCATAGCGAGTGTACTCGTTGATCTTGCGACGTCCTGCTTCCCCTTCCTTCTGCAATTTCTCAAGAGGCGGATAAACCGTCCCGAGCAGTTGGAAGATGATCGATGCAGAAATGTACGGCATGATCCCAAGACCGAAGATCGTCGCGTTGCCAATGCTCGATGCAGAGAACAGCGAGACCATCTGGATCACTTGGGCGAAGCCGCCGTCAGAACCGTTTTGCTTGTATTGGTTCATCGTCTCGGCGAACACTTCCTGATTGACCATCGGAAGAGGCAGCCAGTAACCCATGCGGTAAACAGCCAGCAAGATCATCGTCAGGAAGATCTTCTGGCGGAGTTCTGGAATGCGGAAAACTGTGACGAGCTTGTCAAACATGATTCAGCTTTGCGTAGGTAGATGACAGGACATGGCTACTCAACATCCTCTGAGCAGCATCACTAAAGATAATGGGTTGTCCCAAATTCACCAAGCCAAGAAACGGGATTTCAGCAATAAAAAAAGCCCGGGCAAGCCGGGCTGTGTTTGACGATCAGGTCGATGATTACTTCTCAGCGGACTTCGCGAGAACAATCAGTTGCTCGATTTTGCCGCCGGCCTTCTCGATCTTCTCGATGGCAGAACCGGAAAACCGGTGAGCATGGACAGTGATCTTCTTAGAGATCTCGCCATTGCCGAGGACCTTCAGCACATCGTAGTTACCTTTGATGATACTACGCTCGGCGAGAACTTGCGGATTGACGACGTCGCCGTCATTGAACATCTCATCGAGTTGAGAAAGGTTGATGATCTTGACGACTTCTGCGTTGTAGCGGTTATTGAAACCACGCTTGGCGACTCGCATGTAGAGTGGAGTCTGACCGCCGGTGAACCCGCGGCGTGCAGCGTGACCCGAGCGGCTGCTGTGACCTTTGTGACCGCGCGAAGCAGTCTTACCCATACCAGAGCCGATACCTTTACCACGGCGTTTGGGACGCTTGTGTTTGGTAATTCCCTGGTGGACGTCGTTAATGATCATGGCTGGATACCTAAAGGCTTGGTCACACGAAAAAGCTTAGTTACAGTGCCGGAGAGAAGACTTTTGTCTGCTGTCTCAAACGGCAGAAACCGCATCCAAATGAATGCGGTGACTACGAATAAATAACTGAATTGTCTTAGAGGTCAACACCGCGGAGGCGGGCGACTTCTTCCTTCGTGCGGAGCTTAAGAAGCCCATCGAAGGTGGCTTTGACCAGATTGACCGGGTTGGTTGAACCACGAGCCTTGGTCAAAATATCTTTGATGCCGAGTGACTCAACAACAGCACGAACGCTGGCACCGGCGATAATCCCTGTTCCTGGGCTGGCTGGGAGCAACAGGACGCGAGCTGCACCGAAACGACCTTCAACCTGGTGAGGAATGGTCGTACCACGGAGAGGAACGCGAACTCGCTTGCGATTCGCGTACTTAGTGGCTTTGTCGACAGCGACTGGAACTTCGACAGCCTTGCCGTAGCCCCAGCCCACTTCTCCGTCACGGTTACCAACAACTACCATGGCTGCGAAGCTAAAGCGACGGCCCCCTTTGACGACGCAAGCACAGCGTCTAATTTGGACGACCTGCTCATCAGAACCACCACGAGATTCGCGAGGTTCACGTGGTCCGCGTCGCTCGCGGCCACCACCACCTTCAGATTGTGATTCGGAACCAGTTTCAGTAGCCAAGGGAATGCTCCGTGTCGCTTATCAATCAGACTTGTGTTTTGTGAGGATTAGAATTCCAGCCCGCCTTCGCGAGCGGCTTCAGCCAAGGCAAGAACGCGGCCGTGATAGCGATAAGGACCGCGATCGAAGGCAACCTTGGTAATACCTTTTTCTTTGGCTCGTTCGGCAATCAGTTTGCCAATCGACTGAGCCATCGCGACGGTCCCAGCATATTTGCCAGAACCACCAATGGAAGACTCCATCGTGCTCGCAGAGACGAGAGTCTGTTGAGCCTCATCGTCGATGATTTGAGCATAGATATGGCGATTGCTGCGGAAGACCGACAGACGCAATTGGCCAGACGCACGCAATGTGTTACGAACCCGAAAAGTTCTTCGGGTGCGGCGTTTGACGATACGGGCTCGGAGTTTCATTAGGTCACCAGGTGAACTGCGATAGTGCTGCTGAGGTGAACCGCCTCGTAAGACGGATCAAGTTCCCACCAAGAGGCGGGTTGGGAAAAGTTCCCACTATATCAAACTGAAAGCAATTGCCAAGCGAGAACGCCATACGGCGTCTGCCATTACTTGGCGAACGCCTTTCCTGCCTTCCGGCGGATTTTCTCGCCAGAGTAGCGGATGCCTTTACCTTTGTAGGGTTCTGGCGGACGGACTCGTCGGATATCAGCGGCAAATTGGCCAGCAGCCTGCTTGTCAGTGCTCTTGATGACAACCAGCGTGGCTGATGGGCATTCGCAGCTAACGTTGGGCGGAACAGGCAGGACGATCGCGTTGGCGAAACCAACCTGAAGGCTGATTGCCTTGCCCTTCATCGTGGCTTGATAACCGACACCGACAACTTCCAGACGCTTCTCATACAGGTTAACAACGCCACTGACCATGTTATTGATCAGATTACGAGTCAAACCATGAAGAGCACGGTTGTCGCGATTGTCGTTAGGACGCTCGACGGTCACTTCACGGCTGTCAGCAGCGTAGGTCACCTTCATGTTCGGGTGAGCATCCATCTCCAAAGTGCCTTGAGGCCCTTTGACGGTGATGTGGTTTCCCTTGAGCGTCACTTCGACGTTCTTTGGGACCACGACGGGTTGTTTTCCGATTCTCGACATGATCAGTCTCGATTGCTGCGTAAGTCAGAACAGTGATTGCTGGGAATAATCTCGAAGCGAGACTTTAGTAGATCTGGCAGAGGACTTCGCCGCCGACATTTTGAGCCTTGGCTTCACGGTTGCTGAGAATGCCTTTATTGGTCGACAGGATCGTGACACCCATGCCCTGCATGACCTGCTTCAGCTTGGTGATCTCTGTGTAGACACGGCGTCCTGGCTTGCTGACTCGCTCGACGTGCTGAATCACTTTTTCGCCGTTCGGACCATATTTCAGGTTGATGCGAAGCACATTCTGCGGAGGCTGTTCAACAACTTCGAAGTCCCAGATATAACCTTCGCGTTGCAGAGCCTCGGCGATACCCTTCTTCTCACGAGAATAAGGCATATCAACGAAAGGACGCTCAACGGCA
>SXPC01000093.1 GCA_005778225.1 Planctomyces sp.
GATGATTTTACCGAGCGTGGTCATGTCGGGCTTGATGCCGAAGAGTTCCTGGGCACCGCCACGCGCGACGCGAAAGCCGGTCATGACTTCGTCGAAGATGAGCACTGTGCCATGCTTGTCGCACAGCTGTCGCAACGTGTGGAGGAAGTCGGGCGTCGGAATGACACAGCCCATATTGCCGACCACTGGCTCCAGAATGACCGCGGCGATTTTGTCGCCGACGGAAGCGAAAGTCTCTTGGAGTTGGGCGACGTCGTTGTACTCAAGGACGAGCGTATCCTTCGTGGCTCCTTCCGGGATGCCAGGAGAAGAGGGCGTTCCCAGCGTCAACGCGCCGCTCCCTGCCTGGACGAGCAAGCTGTCGACGTGACCGTGATAACAGCCGGCAAACTTGATGATTTGATCGCGTCTGGTGAACCCTCGGGCGACTCTCAGAGCGCTCATCGTGGCTTCGGTCCCACTATTGACCATGCGGACCATCTCGATCGAGGGGACGGCTTCGATGATGAGTTCCGCCATGCGCGTTTCGAGCGTCGTTGGAGCGCCAAAGCTGGTGGCATGCTGCAGGCCGTCTTCGATCGCTTCGAGCAGCTTGAAATGCCGATGTCCGAAGATGTGCGGCCCCCAAGAGCCGATGTAGTCGATGTACTTGTTCCCATCGATATCAAACAGGTACGCCCCTTCGCCACGCTCCATAAAGACCGGCGTCCCACCAACCCCACCAAACGCGCGAGCAGGGCTGTTCACACCCCCGGGAATGACCTTCTTGGCACGGTCAAAGGCAATCTGACTATTCGGACGATGACTGCAATCAGGAAACGACATCGCGAGGCTTTCTTTGGAAGTCACAGGTGATGGTTTCAGTCTAGCGATTCTGATCAGAGACTGGAACGCAGAGGGCGCGAAGGGGAGCAGAGGTCGCGGGTAAAAACAAGAATACGTCTCACTCAGAGGTCATTCTTCGAAGGGTATTAATTCTCTGCCAGACGCGTCGAATTCGTTTCAGCTCAGGTTCTCTGATCAGTCGAAGGTATGCAGGCACTGTGATTATCCAGTTCCACATATCGTAGTCGGGGTGATCTCGTGGGACATCATAAGTCCCTGTCCAAAAGCCTTCGTGAGAGCCACCGGACACTTTGATTTTTAGACAATCAGCTACTTTCCACGTCCAGTGTACCCAGTAGCTGGTGAACAACTCACCCTCGCTGACTGATGACTTGACTGGGTGTCCGTAAACAAATTCATTGCGGGAGTTGATCTGCAAAGTTGTTCGAGCGACCAGATGAACGTCAAGGTTCAAAACGAATGCGAGACCCTCCTGTAATTTCAAATCTTCGGGAGTTTCTGATCCGAGAAAAAACTTCTGGTTGATAATACGAAGCGGTGCAACGTTGAATGACCTGGCTGCGTCTTCATTGAACAAATCTCTGAGCATCTCCAGCGAAGTGTGACTGAGATACATCATCAATATTCATCCAAGGCAGAATCGTCGTTTGTCAAAAAAGTATGTCCAACATTTGTCACTCAAACAGCCTTTGCTGACGCGGTCGATCCGGTACGCGGAATCGGCTGGCGTCGAGCGGCGCTAAGTTTTGAAATCCGAGCTTTTTGTGGAACAGTTTGAACATCGTGTTGATCTGGTCGGCGATCTGCCCTGTCCCGCGCATTCGTTCGCCCCACTTGGAATTGTAAAGCTCACCCGACCGCGTGCTGCGGATGCGCGAAAGGACGCGTTCTGCTTTGAGTGGTTCCGTCCGTTCCAGCCAGTCGAGAAAGACCGGTTCGACGGTCAAGGGCAACCGTAGGAGCACGTAACGAGCATCCGTCGCGCCAGCGTCTTTGGCAGCTGTGAGAACGTCAGCGATCTCGTGATCAGTGAGTCCAGGAACGATGGGAGCCATCATGACGCGAACAGGGACCCTTGCCTGATGGAGTTCACGAATCGCACGCAGACGAGCGGCGGGAATACTCGTCCGTGGCTCCATCGTGCGGGCGAGATCCGGGTCGAGCGTCGTGATCGAGATGCTCACGTGCACGAGGTTCATCGTCGCCATCTCTGCCAGCAGGTCCAGATCCCGCACAACGAGAGCGTTCTTCGTGATGATTGTCACCGGCTGTCGAAAATCTCGGGCGACTTCGAGGCAGGCTCGCGTCAGACGGAAGTCGCGCTCGGCTGGCTGGTAACAGTCGGTGATGCCGGAAAAGCAGATCGATTCTGACTGCCAGGACTTTCGAGACAGGAACTCGCGAAACAGCAGCGCAGCATCGTGCTTAACGTAAATCTTGGTCTCGAAATCAATCCCTGCACTGTGCCCCAAGTATTCGTGAGACGGGCGGGCATAACAGTAACTGCAGCCGTGAGCACAACCGCGGTACGGGTTCAGCGAGAAGTTGAACGGGACATCGGGGGAGTCGTTCTTCGTGACGACAGATCTGGAGGTGTCGTCGAGGTACTCGATTTTGCGGTGGCTGATCGCATGCAGATACTCCTCATCCCACTCGAGATGCTCAAAATCGAGCGTCGAATGGATCTTGTCAAACCGATTGGGAGGATCGATGCCTGCTCCGTGTCGCATGCCTTCTTCCATGAATTGCCAGAATATCACACACTATTGAATTATACACGTGTACACATTCATGTCAAGATCTTTTTTCTCTCGGCGAAGTTGATGACGTGTCTCTCCCCCCTGCTCACCCGCGTCATTACCATAACCCTGCAATCTTGATGGGCAACACAGTAGAGAGCGATTCCGCAATGCTTCAAGTTTACCAGGTGATGAAAGATGGGCACTGGGAAGTCACCAGCGAACTGCCTGATCGCGTTGAAGAGCGGGAAGTCGATTGTGCCCTGATCTGGGTCGATGTTCTCGAACCGACGGAGAAGGTGATCCGGGAAATCTCGGAGTGGGTCGGGCATGATCCTCGCCTGATGATGCTCAGCCTGTCTGAAAACGAGCCGACTGGCATCGCGCGGGAAGCAGAGTTCACACATATTTATATGCAGGCGATCCGTCCAGGAGAGCCACCAAATTTTGTGGAGTACTGCCCGATTTCAATCAACTGTTCGGGCCATGTCATTATTACGCTGCACCCTCGCCCGCTGGTATCGATCAAGATGGTCCAGGAAGTTCTACCCAAGATCGCCAAGCAAATTGGACGTTATGGCCCCGGGCATCTGCTGTTTTACCTGTTCGACAAGATGATCGATCGTTGTGTGCTGGTGGCGAAGTCATTCGAAGAGCGACTCGATATTCTCGAAGATCGCTCGATGTCGACTGAACGAGAAAACCGCCTGCTGGAAGATCTCTCCGACGTACGTCGTGAAGTCGTCGTCCTGTGGCGAAACTGCGTCACCCAGCGGGAAGTTTTGATCGAGCTGTGTGAAGAAGAGTTTGATTTTCTTTCCGAAGAAAGTGTTCAACGACTCGAGCGGGTCCGCGATCACATGAGTTCGACCCTACAGATGGTTGAACTTCTGAGAGGCATGATTAACGAAGTCCGCGAAAACTACCGCACGACGCTGAACATGCAGAGTTCTGAAGCGACCAAGAAGCTGACCGTGTTCGCGGGGGTTCTGCTCCCCATGTCGACCATCGCCGCCCTCTACGGCATGAACGTCCCTCTCTGGCCCAATCCCAATGAGCCCGCGACGTTCTGGCAAATCCTCACATTGATGGGGACCGTCGCTGCCGTCCAGATGTACTTTTTCTGGCGATTGAAGTGGCTGTAAAACCATGCGCACCCAATCCATCGCGAACCTGAAACCTGCTCGCTGGTCAGTCTACGCTGACTGTGATATACATGGAGAACCATCTGGCCCGGATGGCGAAACAGGCAGA
>SXPC01000094.1 GCA_005778225.1 Planctomyces sp.
GCGATATGGCCAGAGTAAAACATCCTCGAACAGGTCGGTTTCGGTTTCTTCTGCGAAGGTTGTTTCGATGGTTCCTGCACGGGTACCGCCGACACCTTTGGCGTAGGCGAGGGCGAGTTTCTTCGATTGCTCAGAAGCGCCTTCGCCCATGGCGATCAGGCAAGGGACGCCGCCGCCTTTGACGTATTCACTGCGGACAGTGTGGCCAGGGCCTTTGGGAGCGATCAGAGCCGTGTCGATCCCTTTTGGAGGCACGATCTGGTTGAAGTGGATATTGAAACCGTGAGAGCACATCAGGACGTTGCCTGGCTTGAGGCCCTTTTTGATTTCGGTTTCGTAGACATCGCGTTGCAGTTCATCTGGCAGCAGAATGTTGATCAGATCGCCTTTTTCAGCGGCTTCTGCGGCTGAGACAGGTTTGAAGCCGTGTTCGATGGCCAGATCGTAGTTGGGGCCGCCTGGGCGTTGGCCGATGATGACGTTGCAACCAGAATCGCGCAGGTTCTGAGCCTGAGCATGTCCCTGGCTACCGTAGCCGATGACGGCCACAGTCTTGTCTTTCAGCAGTGAGAGATCGGCATCGTCGTCGTAATAAATCGTGATCGGCATAGCAGTACTTTCGAGCGGAGAAAGGCTTTTAGAGAGATAGAGAGAAACAAGACGGAGACCCGCATGCGGGCCGACTACTCAGCCGTCTCGCTAAGTTGTGGTTGTTGGGCACGCAGGAGCGCAATACGTCCAGTGCGAACCAGTTCCAGGATGCCATAAGGACGCATGACATCGATGAAGGCGTCGATCTTTTTTTCCTGTCCGGAAATCTCGACCATGATGTGCGTCTGGCTGACATCAACGATCCGTCCGCGGAAGACATCGACCAGTTCGCGGACTTCACTGCGTTTGCCATTCTCCGTACTGACTTTGAGCAGCATGAGATCACGCTCGACGAAATCCTGCTTGGAAAAGTCATAGACTTCGACGACAGGAATCAGTTTTGCCAGTTGCTTGCGGACCTGATCGAGTTCGCGATCATCACCGCCAACGACGAACGTAATCCGAGAGAACTCAGGATTTTCGGTCGTACCGACAGCCAGCGAGTCAATATTGAAGGCGCGGGTTGCCAGCATGCCGGAAATCTGGGCCAAAACCCCCGGCTGGTTCATCACAAGAGCAGACAGAACGTGTTTCATGGATGGTATCTCGAGTGAAAAATGACGCTTTCCGCCTCGCCAGTGCATTGATGCGCGGCGTTGCGGAAAGTCAAAAAAGTCTACAGGTTTTCATGCCATGTCACAATGCAACCAGACAAGTCGGCCTGACAAAGCGTGGGAAAGCGGGCTGACACGAGCAGCGGGGTTTGGGTTCTATGGGTTTTTCGGCCTGAGGGTGTTCCTGGTGAGCGGGGGTTCACAACGCAATCCCGTTCGACACAGAATCGGTCTGATTTCTCCGTCCTGAAAGGACGATTTCTACCAGCCCAGGATGAAATCCTGGGTTACCAAAACACAATCGCCTCTCCACCGACCCTGTAGGGGTCGTTCACCGCGAGAATCTACCAAGCCCCAATCTTTAGCGAGAGAAACGATGGCGAATCCGCCCCTACAGGGCGGGCATACCCTGTCTCGAACCGAATCCCAGGGTTTTACCCTGGGCTGGTAGAAATCGTCCTTTCAGGACGGAGAGGTCTGAGATGATTTCGGCGTATTCTATGCATTGATAAACAGTTGCGGTTAAGAAGGGGGGGGCATCCCCTCGCTCGCCTTTTCAGCGCGGTAAGGTCTCAAAATACTCCGCGAGTGCGGTCATCAGTCGGTCAAGGTCGGCGGGTGAGGTGTAGAGGTGGCAGGAGATGCGCAGGTAGAGTTTGTCCTGCCAGCGGGGGAGGAGGCATTCGATCTGGTAGCGGTCCCAGAGGAAGACGCGGAGCGGGTGCAGGCCGGTTTGGGCGTCCGGATTAGGTACGAAATCGGGCATGGGGAGAGTGATCATGCTCCCGTAGCGATGCTGGCCGGCCAGTTCCGGTTTGTGTGTCGGGATGGGGTCAAGGCCGAGGTCGTAATCGAGCCCGGTCAGCAGGCGGTACGACTGGCGGGCGGAGGCGACGAGTCCCTGGGTGTAGTCGCGGAACGTGTCGAGGCCGATGGTTTCGGTGATGAACTTGATCGCGGACGGGACGGCGAGGGCAGGGGCGGGGTTGCGGGTGCCGAGCCAGTGGTACTCGTCTTTCCAGGTGGGAGCATCTTCCCGCATGTTGCGGCCCCAGCTGATAATCGAGGGCTTCATGTGCTGCTGTTGATTCGGAGTGACATAAAGAAAGCCACTGCCGAGGGGGGCTGACATCCATTTGTGCAGCGAGGCGCAGTAATAGGTGCAGCCGATTTTATCGATATCGAGTGGGACCTGAACCGGAGCATGAGGGCCGTCGATGCAGACGGGGATCTTCATTTCGCGGGCACGCTGGCAGATTTTCTCGACGGGGAGAATGACGGCGGTCGCGGAGGAGACGTGGCTGACAACGAGCAGGCGGGTCTTTTTTGAGGCGGCCTGGAAAAGTGTCTCGACGATCTCTTCATCGCTGCCCAGCGGGTTCGGGAGTTTGCGGACAACGATGCTCGCGCCGACCTCTTTGCATTTCTGACGCCACAGCCGGAGAACCGAGCCGTATTCGTGGTCGGTAAAGAGAGCTTCGTCCCCTTCCTTGAGGTAATGAGAGGCCGCAACCATGTTCATCGCGAAGGTGGCGTTGTCGGCGAAGACGAGGTTATCGCCGCTGGTTCCGACGAAATCGCCGAGGACTTGGCAGGCTTCGTCGAGGTAGTCAGGCAGGTTGCGGACGTAGAAGTTCATCGGGTTGGAGGCGAGCAGAGACGTCCAGCGAGCCAGTTCTTCCTGCACGACGAGCGGCGTCGGTCCGAATGATCCGTGATTGAGGTAGGTGACCCCTTCAGCCAGATTCCAGTACTTGCGATACTTCGACACATCCTGGTCGACGCTACTCATGGGGTTTCGCCTGTCGTCTCCGGTCGGAGTTTCGTGAGACGCTCGTAAACTTTTCGGGCAGATTCCGGGCGAGACTCCGGGCTTTTCTGCATTAATTCCTGGATCAAAATTCGCGCCTCATCCGTCGACGCGTCTTTGCGCACCAGTCGTTCATCCGGAAAACGGAGATCGGATTCGAGGTGCATTTCCATGATACCGTACGGATTGCTCGTTTTGAACGGCGGGACGCCGTAAAGCATCTCATAAATCACGCATCCAAGTGAGTACAAATCACTACTTGATGTTGCCTTGCTGCCGCGGATCTGTTCGGGAGACATATACATGACACTGCCTACGGTCATGCCGGAGACCGTCAGCGAAGCTTTGGTCGAATCGAGGGCGAGTCCGAAGTCGCCGAGCTTGATCTGATGGTCATTGGTCAGAAAGATGTTGGCGGGCTTGATATCGCGGTGGACGATGGCTCGTGTGTGCAGGTAGTCGAGGGCACGGGCGAGCTGAGCAGCGTACTGAAGAACAGTACTGCCAGGGAGCATGGAATGCTTTTGGAGGACATGCGACAGAGTCCCGCGAGGAATGTATTCCGTGACAATGTAGGCGCCGCGTTCGTCGATGCCACAGTCGAGGTACTTGAGCAGGTGAGGGTGATTGATCTTCTGCAGGATCGCCATCTCACGCATAAAGCGCCGGTCGAACTGCTCATCATGGGCGGCATGCTGTCGCAGCGTCTTGATGGCGACAATTTCACCAGTCTCGGTGTGTTTGGCAACGAAGACGAACCCCGCACCGCCCCGACCAATCTGCTCGCCGAGTTCATAGGGTCCAAAACGCACGGGTTCCGGCGTTGCAGGAGTCGCGTTTGCCGCCTGCGATTGGTTATTCCGCCATCCGAACATGTTCAACTTCCACGAGCGTCCGCGATATCGATCAGTGATGTGATGAACCGCCTTTGCAAAAGGCGATTCTCTGTCAACTCATTTTCATTTTAGGACAAGCACCTGCGATTTACGAGGCGAATTTTTTGTTGTCGACGCGAAACGGGACGTGTACAGAAGCATCGTTGCGAGATGAGCCCCGGAGTGAGAGTGCCGCGTTGATGTTCAACCAGCGTCGATTGACGGTCCGCACAGCGGACCCTACGGGGACTAGCCTTCGATGAGGACCGATTTGAGCTGGTCCATCTTCGTCTCGGTAAAGAGGACGTAGGGATATTCTCGGTAGCTGGCGTAGACACGATTCTGCTCGACGCGTCGACGACGCAACGTCCAGCGTGACCAGTCTGCTTCGGTGATGCCGGTTTGTTTGCGCAGATCGCTTTTTAATTCGGACAGCTTTTGATGCCAGTCGGCTTTGCGCTGCTGCTTGCGATGGTAACACTCTTTCGAGGCACAAGACTGTCTGGAAATGAGCCCTATTGGAATAGCGGGTTCGAGAGATTCCAGATGTTGCTCGAAGTCAGCGAGTGTCTTCTTGATCGCCTGGGGTGAGGCAGAGGCGGTCACGCCGTTGACGTTGTTCCATGGCTCGACGAGCTGGCCTTGAACGTCGAAGAAGGCAGCCGGATTCCACAGCCAGTCGCGGTGCCACTGGTCGATGTCGCAGCCGATATCGCCGCAGTCGTTCTCGTATTGAGTCAGTGGCAGGTAAGCGGTTGCAGTGACGACCTGATAACTGGGGACAGGTAGCTGCCAGAATTCGCGGATGATCTGGTCGGTGATCTCGTCGTACTTGGCGCCGCCGATGCCGTGGATGAAGTAATCGCCCAGAAACAGACGGGAAAGCATCGTCGTGCTGACCGCGCGGGTGCGGATCTTCCAGCCTGACTGGTTGACCTTTTCCAACTCAGCGGCAAGCAGGGCATCGTCGACGATAACCTGTTCGCTCATCGTGGTGTGAAACCGGCCTCGGTCGCTCAGCAGGACCTGATCACCTTCGTGTTTGACGAATAGAGCACGTCGGACGGGCAGGTCGACGTGCCAGATCCAGAAGGGGGTTTCGATCCACTCGCCATCGAGTTCGAGATCGCGGAACGGGACGTGAGACTGGGTGATTTTGTTGCGGAGACGGTATTCGCGGAGGGCGTCGTTGTGGATGCTCGCGAAGGTCTCTGCGTTTTTGAGCAGGTGAGTGAAGAAGGGACGGAACGAACCGAGTTCGCAGAGGCTGCTCAAGGGCACGTCGAGCAATTTCAGACCGCCAGCTTGTTCGAAGCGGCGACGCAAGAAGGTCAGGACGTCGCGGAGATTGGGGTTCTTCTCAGCATATTCGCGTGTTGCTGGCCAGAGTTCGCAGAGCAGGAGGCCATCGCGAGTCCCTGCGAACTGCTTGAGGACGTTGTCTTCAAACGCAGCGAAGGTCGTGGCGTCTTCGATGACGACATCTTCCCAGGGGACTTTCGAGCGGCCGTAGTCAAAGGAGATGAAGGCGTGTTTGAGCGTTTTGCCGTCGTGTTCTGCGGAATCATCGACGGGGACGACGATCGAACGGGAGCGGATCGTGTCGTTGTCGACGACGATGTTGATCGCGATGCCGTCGGTCAGTTTCGCGAGCTGGCTGGCGATCACGTTTTTCGCCCAGACGCCCGGGTGAGTCAGCTGAGGCTGGTGGCCACAGAGGACGAACGGGACATCGGTGCGAAGTTCGCCAGCAGGAGTGGCAGGGCCGGTCAGGTCGGCGGAATACGCGATGGCGGCATCGAGAAGTTCGCGTCGGGCGATTTTGCGGAGCTCGACGAACGGGCCCCCCGCGACTAACAGATTCGAGTCATCGTACATCGAGACTTGACGGACAATCTGCTCGGCTGCATCCGCATTGCCCGGAACGCAGACAACGCCCAGGTCCACGCGCGGCGCCCGGATCGACAGGGTCGAAACGGGGTCAATCGTGGAAGCTGGGCTCGTCATGAAGGAATTTCAATGGTCGTCGTTCGAGGTGAATAAGGTCAGTTTCAGCGACAGGAAACGGAATCCGCGAATCGGCTGCCATCTTCAATGGCGGTCAGTTCCTGCTGGATGACATCCTGATAATGCGCCATCCGGATTTTCGCGTCATCAAGAGAACCGCCGAATGAGCGTTTTTCGTCGAGATAAATCAGCGGAACCGGAAATTCCTGAATTGTCGTGCCAAGATGGGCCGCTTGAATCCAGAACTGCAGTGGCATCGCGTAGCCGAAGACCGTGATTTTGAAGCCTTTGAGTGCAGAAACTCGATAGGCTTTGAAACCGCAGAAGGTATCCGTCAGGCGATAGCCGAGCAATTGATTCAACTGACGCGTGATCTGAACATTGATCGCACGACGTTGTTCTGGCGGAATGCTGTCGCCGTTGAAGGCTTTCAGGTATCGGCTGCCGGAGATGATATCGATGTTTGGTTCGTCGGGGTTGTCATCGTTAGCGAACAGGGCCTGGGCCATCTCGGGGATCAGAGCCGGCTGGTGCTGGCCGTCGCAGTCGATCGTCACGACGGCGTCGTACCCATGCTCCATCGCGTAAGAAAAGGCGGAAACCAGGGCAGCTCCGTAGCCGGCGTTTTTTGCGTGGGTCAGGACTTTGATGCCGGGGATCGTCTTGAGGATCTCACCGGTTCGGTCTTTGGAACCATCGTTGACGACGAGCACATCCTGCGCATATTTTTGCACCTGTGGCAGAACGTCCCGCAGGTGAGATTCTTCGTTATAGACCGGTAATGCCGTCAGGATGCGTTTCATAAGTCATCTCCGTCAGTCCCTCCCGGATGAATGGGAGAGCGTTTGCGCGACGTCCTATTCGCAATCCACTCGCAGCATCTGCCGCGAAACGAATAGTTGATTCTAGGGTGGGTCGGACCGAAAACAATGGCCTTACAGGTTCCAGAAGAGTTTCTCGCGGTTTCCCGCATGCGGAGGGATTCCCAGCCGAATCATGATGAACTTCGAGCGAATCCCGGTTGAGCGGTTGTGGGCGTTCACCAAGTTCCTAAAATGATATTGTGCACGATGATCGCGGCACGGACGTGCCAATTCACTTTTCAGGTCGCTCCTCGAACGACTCGTTGACGCAACTCACTTACAACCGACACCATCAGGAGACATCCCGTGGCTTACCAACTCCCCGCACTTCCTTATGCTTACAACGCTCTTGAGCCTCAC
>SXPC01000095.1 GCA_005778225.1 Planctomyces sp.
CCGCCTCCACGCGCAGGCCATCAATGTGATACTGGTCGAACCAGAACCGCGCAGACGACAGCAGGAAGTTTTTTACTTCGTTGCGGCCGTAGTTAAAGATGAAGGTGTTCCAGTCGGGGTGGAAACCTTGCCGCGGGTCCGCGTGTTCGTAGAGGGCCGTCCCATCGAAGCGTCCCAGGGCATGGGCATCCGTCGGGAAGTGGGCTGGCACCCAGTCGACGAAAACGCCGATATTGTTCTGGTGGCAGTGGTCGACGAAGTACTGGAAGTCATCGGGAGTTCCAAAGCGACTCGTCGGCGCGAAGTATCCGATGGTCTGATAGCCCCAGCTCCCATCGAACGGGTGCTCTGTGATCGGCATCAATTGCAGGTGGGTATAACCCATGTCTTTGACATAGTCGACGAGGTCATGCGCGAGCTCGCGGTAGTTGTAATACTTTCGCCCATCGGTGGGACGCTTCCAGGAGGCAAGATGAACTTCGTACGCAGAGACCGGCGCTTCGAGCCAGTTCGTCTCCGGACGACGTTTCATCCAGTTGGCATCTTTCCATTTGTAGTTGCCGAGCTGATAAACGATCGATGCCGACTTCGGCGGCTTCTCAAAGTAAAACGCGTACGGGTCCGCTTTTTCGATGAGGTGTTGATTCTGCGTGCGGATCGAATACTTGTACGCCATCCCCGGCTTCACGCCCGGATAAAATCCCGACCAGATCCCCGCGTTCGAGCCGTGTAGATAAAACGCACTGTGCTTCCAGCCATTGATGTCACACAGGACACAGACTTCGCGGGCGTTGGGAGCCCAGACCGCAAAGCGGGTTCCTTCAATGTTTTGTTCGATCGTGTAGTGAGCGCCCAAAAAGTCATACATGGTGCAGTGCATCCCTCTCGACATGGCGAGTTGATTTGGCGGCGATGAGAGCGGGGGACGAGCCCCCTGGCCAGCGTGATCCGAGCTTGAGTCGGTTGTCGCGTTCTTTGGTGTCGGTACGTGATTCGGCTTCGGTGTCGGTACTGTGCTCGTCATGGTGTTCTGTCCTCTGCTCGATACAGTCGGCCTCGAGCACCGTACTCCATCTAATGTCACTTCAACACAAAGTATCCCACCTAGAAGACCAGACGGCCTGACCATCTGCAATTCTTCTCGTAACTTTGTGTCCTTGGTGGCCTCTTAGTGAATCTCGGCGAATCCTCAGGGACGCAACGATTGTCCCGTCTGGGTTTGGTTCATCGTAGCAATTGGTATGACTGATCACAAATTGGTTTGATTCTCATTCAATAGAAGGCAGAATCATTTAGCGTGGGATGCGTAACCCGTTTGCAGGCTTATTGTTAAGCCTTCTATAGCTCCCCTCTTTTTCGCGACCGCGCCAACCGTCTTAACCAGACTCGACCAGCGAAGCCACACATGCCTGATTCGTGGAGAACATGGATGCTCTGGGCCGGACCACCCGTCCTGCTCTACGGCAGCTACGTTGTCTCCATGGGCTCCCATATGCCAGCGCGGGAAGCCGTCGGACCGTCTCATATTTATCTTCTTTCCGAAGGCCAACAGGCCGATCTCAAAGCAATTCTCAACGACCCGACGCCCGACCCACTAAGCGTTGCCTGTGTTCACAAAGCTTACGAGTACCGCGAGAAAGTCACCTCGAACTTCCGGACCCTCGTCGCCAGCCCCTTCGTCATCACCGGCGACGTCCCGATCGAACGCCTCCGTTCGCTTCACGAGGAAGTCATCCTCCCCGCCGCCGAGGCGATGTGGCTGACCTACTTTCATCAGCGTCCTGATCAGCCGATCGTGATTGTCCTGACCTCCAGCGAGAAGACGTTCCAAGACCTCGCCTGGGCTTGGGATAAGCGTCGTCCTCGTGGCTATTATGGCTATTATCTGCGTGATCAGCATCGCATGGTCGTCAACCTCTCGACCGGCGCGGGGACTCTGACGCACGAACTCACCCACGCCCTCTCTCAGGCCGACTGTCAGAACCTCCCGGAGTGGTTCGACGAGGGCCTCGCTTCGCTGCACGAACACTGCGAAATCGACGAAACCGGCCGCCTCATCGGTCTCTCCAACTGGCGCACCCGTCTCCTGAAAGACATCGTCACCCGCACCGGCAAACTGCCCATCTCCTTCGAAGACCTGACCCGCACCGGCATCCCCCGCGACGCCGATCAGCAACTCCAATACGCCCTCTCCCGCACCCTCTGCCTCTGGCTGCAACAACAGGATACGCTCAATGCGTACTACAAATCCTTAAAGCAAAACCAGGACCCTTTCGCCACCCTCCTGAAAGCCACCCACTCCCGCACACCCGCCGATTTGGAAAAAGCCTTCACGAACTCCCTCATCACCGGACAACTCGATTGAGCGACCAAAGACACGTCGACATTACTCGGGCTCTTCGTAGGGTGCCGGTGAGGCTTTGCGAACCGCACCAAATGTGCTTTCAAAGTTCTAATAGCGAATGAGAACACATTTGGTGCGGTTCGAAGACTCACCAGCACCCTACATTTCTCGCAAGACTGAAGTTAAAAAACTGACTCAGAAAGAACTCGCACGTCGAAACGAAAAAAGCCCCGCGATTTCTCGCGAGGCTTTTCGTTGTGACTGTCAATCGGTTCGGTCTTAATAAGGCTTGAAGACCCCTGGGACAGCGATTGGGTAATGACCATCAGCGCCAGGGTTGGTTGGCATCTTGGCATCCCAGGCGAATTCCTGTGGCATGATCGTGATTTCGGATGCCAAGGCATCTTTCATCTTGACCAGAACGCCCGAGTAGGTCGCCAGGCGGCCCAGGATCGAGGTCATTGTGCTCCAGGCACCGCGGTCTGATTCGTTGTGGTCTTTGCCTTCACGAATTGCGGCGAAGAGAACATCGTGCTCGGTCTGATAAGGATCGTTCTTCAGATTGCGATCCGCGCGGTACTTCTCGCCAGCGTAGGTTTCCAGGCTGTGAGAACCGGAGACTGACGCCCGTCCCTTGGTCCCGATGGCATACTCAGAAACTGAGTTCCAGCAGTTGGGGATGTGCCGGCACTGAGAGAACATCTTGCTACCGTCGTCGAAGGTGTATTCGACAGCGTGGTGATCGTAGATTTCGCCATAGCGGGCATCGGTGCGGACCTGACGCCCACCCATACCGACTGCTTCGACAGGGTACTTCTCTCCCTTGAGCCAGCAGCCGACATCCAGGTTGTGAATGTGCTGCTCGACAATGTGATCGCCGCAGGCCCAAGTGTAGTAGTACCAGTTGCGAAGTTGGTATTCCATTTCCGACTTACACTGCTCGCGGGTCTTGCGAGGTTCCCAGACGCCGTTGTTGTTCCAGTAGACGTGAGACGCGACGATATCGCCGATCTGACCATCGAGGATGCGTTGCATCAGGTCGAGGTAACCCAGCTCGTGGTGACGCTGCAGACCGATCCCGATCTTGAGGTTCTTCTCTTTCGAGACACGGGCGGCTTCCATGAATTTGCGAACGCCAGCAGCATCAGTCGCGACTGGTTTTTCGCAGAAGATGTGCTTGCCAGCGTTGACGGCATATTCGTAGTGGATCGGACGGAAGCCAGGAGGTGTTGCGAGGATGACCAGATCCACACCCGGGTGATCGATGACCTTCTTATAAGCATCGAAACCAGAGTACATTGACTCTTTGGTGACAGTCACTGTGGAAGTGTCTTTGCCAGCGATGCTGCGTTGAATCTGCTTCAACGAGCCATCGAGTGAGTCTTCGAAAACATCACCAATCGCAACGAGTTCGACTTTACCAGTCGTCTTCAAAGCCTGAGCAGCAGCCCCGGTCCCGCGACCGCCGCAGCCAACCAGACCGATACGGATTGTGTCATCGCCTTTGGTATAGGCATTGGCTGCAAATGAGGTCTTGGTGAGACCGGCCAGCATTGAAGTTCCGGCAGCTGCAACAGCGGTGGTCTTCAGAAAGTCGCGGCGACCATTGGAGGAAGATGGAGCAGGATTAAAAGACGATGGGGCGTTGGACATCGCGAATCTCCGAGAGAAGGTTGAAGCAAGCAGAGGTCGAATCGGTGGGCAGGTGAAGTCTATGATCCGTGCCAAAGAACCCGGGCACGGTGCCCAGGGGGCGAGCGCATCCCCTAAGCGAACTGAAGCCAGCTCATGAGATCGAGTGACTGCAGATCTTCACCGGCAAAGGTTCAAGATCAACATAGGTTGATCTATTGGCTACCGAAAGGCAAGTGTTGACCCAAGTTTTTGTCAAATTTGGGAAAGGAACTCAATACCAGGTCAAAAGTTGTGTCGGAACAGGCAATCATCGTATTCGCAAAAAAGTATCGGGAGTAAAAGAAAAGAGTCGCCTGAATCTGATTCAGGCGACTCTTCACAGTGATCAATCGCAGCGAGTATCGAGCTTGCCATCCTTGACCAGTTCAGCTGGTGGGACCGGCTTGAGTTTCTCGATGACATCCGCTGGCGGAACTGTCAGAGGACGAACGACGCGGAAGCCAATGTGTTGAGCTTCGGTCATCCACCACAGGCTCTTGGGAAGCTGTGGGTCGCGCATCTTCAGTTCGCTGTCTGAAGCACGACGGGCGGCACTTCGAAGCCCATCTGGTTCGTCATCCCAGGAACCGCCACGGTAGACAATTTCGTAAGCCTTGTGGCTGATGTTGACGGGGAAGATCGCCGCCTCGGCTGGATTTGACTTCTTATAAAAGTCAGCCGCATAGCCATCGATGCACCACTCAGCGAGGTTGCCGTGGATGTCGTACAGACCCCATGGGTTTGGCTTTTTCTTGCCGCTTGGGTGGTATTGCTCGTCTGAGTTGTCGTAATACCAGGCGTATTCGTCAATCTTCTCGGGATCATCGCCCCAGGAGTAGGCGGTCTTGGTGCCAGCGCGACAGGCGTATTCCCATTCGGCTTCGGTTGGGAGGCGGTAGTAGTGTCCCGTTCGCTTGGACAGCCATTCGCAGTACATCTGGGCGGCGAAGTTCGTCATGCTGCAGGCAGGGTGACCCTGACGCGGCATCGGCTTGACGCCGACCGTGTTGACGAGCTCGTATTCCGGAGTCGGGCGGGTCATCGCATCTGCAGCGGCATCGACTTTGTCAGTTTCACGTCCATTGAGATTTCTGACTTGCTTATCGCGACAGAACTGCCAGGCGTCGAACTCATCCCAGCTGACTTCGTACTTTCCCATCCAGAACGGTTCGATTTTGACTTGGTGAACTGGGCCTTCGTCTTCGTTCCGGTCGTCTTCTGACTCCGGGCTGCCCATCGCGAAAACGCCACCAGGAATCGGGACCATGTCGAAGGTGATCGGCAGGTCGCGGATTTTCTGGGTGTATGGCTTCATGTCTGCTTCGGTTTTGGCGTCTGAATCCGCCGCGGCAGGACCTTGAACAGCTGCAGGACCGGGAAGAGGTTCAGCAGCCGAAAGCATCGGAGCATGAGTCAGTTGTGATTGGCTGCCTTCAGGCAGGAAAAGACCAGCGAGATCCTGTTGAAACAGGGTCGCAACGGTGAGCGTCATCAGGGCGGCGCACAGCCAGCAGGAAAGTTTCATGGAGAACAAAGCCTTTTTCAAATCTCACGACGGGTACGAAATCGGAGGGCGGTTGAGGCGGGAGCCGCTGTTCCGAGCGGATAAGCCATTCTAACGGTCTATAAAGACGGAAAGAAAGTCATCGCGTAGCCCCGGAAGTCGAAAAAATGAACGCATTTGTGGTGACTGTTCTATCTGGGAAATCTGGTGATTTCGCGCTACTTACCAGTACGACCGATTCTGGTGATCTGTTTGAAGCATGTTGCGATGGCCGGATGGGTTGAAATTCCGTTGGATTTTGCCATACTTGCCGATTCTTTCCCGCCCGGGCAGATGTTGCCCTCGCGGATACTCCGTACAAAAATCGCGTATCGTCCCGTTCGAGGTTCCAATGGCACTGTCTAAAGAAACTCTGCAAAATTCACTTGCCGTCGCTCAAAAGACTCTGTCGGCTTGGGAAAAATCTCTGGAAACTCGCAACGCTGCTCTGCCAGAAAAAGAGCGAGTGACCAACAAGAAGGATCCAAAATGGCGCAAGTTCAACGCTGACTGTGCCGACATCCAGGCTCGTCTCGACGCCATTAAGGTCGCCGAAGATCGCAATGCTGCCCTCCTCAACCGAGACGCCGCTGCCGAGTAATTTCCTGGCGGAGACGGTCAACCATTCAACTGGTCCGACCTCTTTACGACTAAATTGAAAGCCCACTCACCGACAGGTGCGTGGGCTTTTTCGTGCGCCAGGCTGATCGGGTGGCGCAGAAGTTGCCCTGAAGAGCCCTGCGAACGTGTTACAAAAGCGGGGGTGCGAATCGGCTCTTGCTTTGACAGATGGTCGAGCCTTAAGGCTGGCTGTCAATCACCCAACGTCCTGATCTGGAGGAGTCATGGCGCGGGTAATAGGAGAGACTTATTATGGCTAACCCTGAGAATCCCAACGACGATCAAGCAAAAGTCCCTGTCGCAGAACTTCAACAAAACGCCAAGCAGGCAACGCCGATCTACTTCACCCTGTTGATCTACATCTCAGTACTGATTTTAGGTGTGCTGGTCGCGATCGCCCTGATAGACAACCCTCAAGATCGCCCTGACGAGACTGGCCCAACGCCAACAGAGTCTCCCGCTCTCACTGAACCAGCTAGTTCAGCCGCGATGCAGCAAAATGATACAGCTCCCGTTTCGATGGTTCTGCCAAAATGGATTGGCAGCTGATTGCACAGAGCCAAATTTCAAAATCATTAAGCATCTCGTGAAAACGAGATGCTTTTTTTATGCGCCAAGATTTTTGAACAAAACGCACAAATCGCTTCAAGAAACCGCCAGACGCCGCGAATTACTGATGTAGGGAATGCAACCAGTTACGAAAGACGTCGGTCTTATGGCCTCGGAAGTCGATCACAAGCCGTCCTGGAAAGCTCGCCTGCATCAGCGTTTTGAGCAGATGCGAGCCAGGGGTTGCCAAGCCAGTTTTTGTCCATAACAGTGTTCGGGAGAGTCCACAATGATTCGAAAAATGTTCTTTTACGGTGGTCTGACCCTCTTGGGGACAGGCCTGGTTTTCGGTCGCGAAGGTTTCAGCTATCTGCACACCTTCCGCCACCATGTTCGACAAACCGTCAAGCATGAAGTTCCTCTGGAGTTCCAGATCGAACGAGCACGCCAGATGGCTGAGTCGCTGATTCCAGATCTGCATCATTCACTCCACGTGATTGCTGAGCAGCAAGTCGAAATCGAGACGATCAGCGAACGGGTCACGACTCGCGAAGACGAACTCGGCAAGCAAAAAGCAGTCATCCTCTCGTTGAACCGCGATCTGGGTAACAGCGAGAAGTCGACCTACAAATACGCCAGCCACACTTACACGGCTGAGGATGTTCAGAAAGACCTCGAGCGACGCTTCAAGCGATTCAAAGCCGCTGAAGAAGAACTCAAACGCGATCGTCAGATCCTCAACGCCCGCGAAGCAGCCCTGGCTGCCAACCGCGAGAAGCTCGAAGGCCTGATGACTGCCAAAGGTGAGCTCGATGTACAAATCGCTCAGCTGGATGCACGCCTGAAAGCCGTCGAAGCTGCTGAGTCTGTCAGCAAGCTGGCGATCGATAACTCTCGTCTGTCCGAAGTGAAGCGTCTGATTTCTGAGCTGAATAAAGATCTCGACGTCAAGCAGAAGATGCTCGATGCAGAAGGCGAATTCATCGACCTGATTCCCAGCGAATCAATCCTTGAGCCAACCCCACAAGACCTCAGCCAGCAGATCGACAAGTACTTCGGCGATGAGCAGCCCAAGTCAGAGTCAAAGAATGAGCAAACCTCACTGGATGTCGCTCGC
>SXPC01000096.1 GCA_005778225.1 Planctomyces sp.
ACAGAACACGAAGTCCAACTGACCACCGCCGTCCGTCTCGCCGGCGAAGCCACCGATGATCCCGAAATGATTCGCCTGACACGCGAATGGTCATCTCGCATGGACGACGGCATGAGCCTCGAAGAAGCCAGCAGCCACCTCGATCAACTCCCGTTAGAACTCATCCGAACCTGCCAGTGGGAAAGCCGCCCGGAAATTCTAGCGAATTCCTTGCGATCCCTGGGTTCAATGTACGAGGCACGTGCCCTCAACATGACCTTGTTGATCGCCTCCATGGCTGAACCTCTCATCATCGTGATGACCGGATTGACGTTCTTCTTTACCGCATGTGCCCTGTTCCTCCCCATGGTCAAACTTCTCAACGATCTCAGCTAGGCCGTTCCATGTTCTGGTTTGTATTCCTGACAGTCCTGATGATCGCAGTGATCGCCGTTGGCGTCTGGAAAGCCATTTCCGGACGTCGACTGTCGACCCTCTGGATCATGGAGACCGCCATCCGCAACGATCTCCCTCTCGACGAAGTCATCGAAGGCCACGCCTACGAATTTCGCGGCAAGCGCGGACGTCGCCTCCTCGGACTCTCCCGCGCACTCCGAGAAGGGGAGGAGCTCTCCCATGCCATCAGCAGGCGTCCTTACCGAAATCTGGTCCCCGAAGAAGGACGACTCGCCATCAACGTCGGCAGCGAATCCGGAACTCTTTCCCCTGCCGTCCAGGATGCCCTGGCCCTCGCGACAATCCGCTTCGAACGCAACCGCCAACAACACACGTTCAGCGCGCTCTACCTGGCGACCGTGATCAGCGTGATCATCCTCCAGGTCAGCTTCCTGATGGTTTACATCATTCCGAAACTCAAGGAGATCTTTTCTGATTTCGGAGTGCAACTGCCTCGGACCACGATAGGATTCATTGGATTGGCCAATGCCCTGACCTCTTACGGCCCGCTCTGGTTACTGTGTGGTCTTGTTGTCTTGCTCGATGTCATACGACGCTTTTTTCAACGCAGAAAACGCGGCATCGCCATGTACGGATTCTTCCACTGGATCAACCCGCAGATATTTACGGTCGACATCCTGAGATTACTGGGAGTCGCCGCTGCCGAAGGAAAACCCTTACTTTCCACCATCGAAGCACTGGCTCGTCATCACAACGATTCAACCATTAGACACAAACTCAAAAGAATCGTCCGCGACGCTCAACAAGGTGACAATCTGTGGGACAGTTTTCACCGTGTCCAACTGATTGATGTCTGGCAGACAGGTGTCCTCAAGACAGCTGAACCAACCCTCTTGCTGGGCGACTCTCTGAAACGTCTGGCAGATGAACTCGACCTCGAACAAAACCACCGACACCAATTACGGCGCGAAGCCCTTCGCCCTCTAGTCATCATCGCCTTAGGAGTTTGTGTCCTCTGGACCGCCTTGGCATTCTTTGTACCGCTGGTGAAGTTAATCGGAGATATCGGCTAACCCGTATCTTGCCTTAGTTTTTTGCCTTTAAACATCGACACGATTCCCGGAAACACCTGATTCACCATGTTACGTCACAACCGATCCACCTTTGACGTTCCCGAACTCGCCTCCAACCGAAGAGGTTACGGCATCGTCGAGATCATCATCTGCATGATCATGCTGGGAAGCTTAGCGAGCTGGCTGATTCCGATCCTCAACACGATCACCACAAAACGAATCGAACTCTCCGAGCGTTCCCGCTTACAGCAGGTTTCCATGAACATTGTCGAACGTCTGTCAGTCGTTGTCTACGACAACGCGACTTTTGAATCCCGAGCCGCTGACCTTATCGAAGCGGTGAAGCAGAACCACGCCACGCTGTCTCTGACGCCCGGCGAGACCAATCCTCAGGGCCTGCGTCGTATCGACCTTGTCGTCACTCCCGAAGGCACACAAAAAACGATCCGCCCCATCAAGCTGACAACCTGGATGAGGGAGGCCGCTCAATGAACAACAAGCCCCTCAGACAACATCGCTCCGGCTTCACGCTGATCGAACTGATGGTTGTGATCGCCATTCTAGGCGTCATCGCCACCGTCTCTTCCGGCCTGATTCTGCTGACGTTTCATGCCGACACGAGCCTCTCAAGCGGATATCGAAATATCCACAACCTCGCAGAACTCGGCGAACGCTTCCGCAGCGATCTCCACGAAACGCCTCTGAGCGAGATCAAGTTCGAAGAGAATGGGCATGTTCTGCTGCTGGGCGAATCAATCCGCTATTCGGTTTCCAATCGCGACGTCACCAGAGAGCAGCCCTCGACCGCGCCCGATCGCCCAGCCTCGATCGAACGCTTCCGTGTCAGCAATTCCTCATCAGAATCCTCCCTGGGAGAATTCAAGATCGATGACCCCACTGGTATCGTCCGACTTCAATGGAACATCGTCAGCGATCAAAAACCCGTCGCAGCCGTCGAGCCTCAGGTGATTTCCATCATCATTGAAGCACATGCCCAACTCCCCCAGACGGAAGGGACACCATGAAGAAACATCATTCCTTACCGGCATCTCCTCACCGACGCGGCTTTCTAACCATCGTCGTCATCGTCGCGCTGATCGTCACCCTGACGATGACCATGAACATGGCCAGAACGCTGATCGCCCTCAGAAATGTCTCTGTTGAACGCGATCAGCGTCTTCAGGTCGAGATCCTGGCCAGCACGTTTCTCGATTACGCCCGCTCAAAACAAGCCGGTTCAGCCGACTATGCCGGCGAAACAATCGACCTCTCCACCCAAGATTGGCAACAATCCTACCCGGCGAAAGTGACGATCTCGATCGAACCTGACAGCCGCGAAATTCGGGTCCAGGCACAATACTTTTCGGACAAAGGCCAGATCGTTCAGTCCATCACCAAAACATCAAAGCAAAATACACCAGCCTCATAAGCCCCAAACAAAATACTTCCATATTCGGCATGTGACACCTCACCTCGCCATCACTCAGGACAAACGTAATGAAACCTACACCCATCAATCACACAAAGCCCTCCCCCGGCTTCACCCTCATCGAACTTCTCGTGGTGATCGCCATTATCGCGACCCTCGTCGCTATTCTCCTCCCCGCCGTCCAGCAGGCACGGGAAGCCGCACGCCGAACCTCCTGCAAAAACAACCTCATGCAAATCGGCATCGCCATCCACAATTACGAACACATGTGGGAATGCCTCCCCCTCGGCGTCGTCAACCAAACCAGCCCCATCGAAAACATCCGCGAAGGCTACGCCATGGGCTGGATGCCCCGCATCCTGCCTCAGATGGATAATTCAAACATGTACAACGCCATCAATTTCGAATTCGGAGCCTACGCAGAACAGAATGCAGAAGTCGCCGCGACATATGTCCCCTGGATGAGATGTCCATCGAGCGCGGAACCATCTGGATACAAAGTCAAAACGACCGACGCCGACGGAAATGAAACCGAATCAGAACTCGAAGTCTGCGGCACCAACTACTCAGCCGTCTACGACGGACGAATCGTCCCGCTAACTGAGGAATCAAATGGCTCATTCATTCTCAACAAAAAGCTATCAAGTAAAGATATCGACGACGGCAACTCGAACACCTTGTTTGTTGGAGAAAAAATGTTCTACAACGACACACTCGGCTGGCTCTCCGGAACCAAAGCAACACTGGGAACAACAGGTTTCCCACCCAACTTTTACTATCGTCTGAAGGGCGATCACCATGTTTCGAACCAGACAGCCTCATTTGAGGACATGCTCTTTGATGAAGAGCCTGACGATGAGCGCTCATTCGATGTCAAATCCTACCGCGACCAAGTCACCTTCCCCCGAACCCAACTCATCGGCGGATTTAACAGTCCCCACCGAGGCGGCTGCCAGTTTGTCCTCGGCGACGGCAGCGTCCGATTCATTTCCGAGAACATCGACCCCGTAACTTACAGCAACCTCGGAAATCGCCACGACGGAGCAATGCTGCGCGAGTTTTAAAACGATCGCTGTGACCTTTTATCACACACCCCCCAAGGGGCGATTCCAAACACGAAAAACAACTCAGAAAGCCGAATCACAGGTTGAAGTCGCTGGAGATCAGCCCTATCTTAAATCGATAGTCATTGATATCTCCCACCTTTTCGCCACGCGCGATAAATCCTTATCCGAGTGGTCACTCCAACGATTTCAGTCTGGCCCAATGCACAGATCGATTCTTGCTCTCACATTTGGTGTCCTCTTCACCGGACTGGTCCTACCAGCTGTTTCAACCGCCGCAGGCCCGTCACCGCAAGAGTTCATGGCTGCTAACTGCCTGGACTGCCACGGCCCCGACACCAAAGAGGGTGACCTCGACATCACCGCCCTCAGCGTAAACCTGACCGACCCGAAGGTTTTCGCCACCTGGCAAAAAATGCACGACCGGGTCGAAAAAGGGGAGATGCCCCCTGAGACCAAGCTCACGAAAAAAGACACCGAAAGCTTTCTCGCCGCCCTGCGTAATCTTCTCGCGGGAGCGGACCGCAAGGCGATCGATTCTGAAGGTCGTGCCGTCGTCCGTCGCCTGAATCGCTACGAGTACGAAAACACGCTCCGCGACCTGCTCGACGCGCCTTACCTCCAGATCAAAGACATGCTCCCCGAAGACGGCGAGCTTCACCGCTTCAATAAAGTCGGCGAAGCTCTCAACGTCTCTCACGTCCAGATGTCTCGCTATATGCAGACCGCAGACACCATCCTGCGACAAGTCCTCGCGATCGACACCAATCCTCCCAAACCTGTCGACAAAAAGGTTTACGCCCGCGAAGACAATTCATTCAACCGCAAAATCGCCTACTCCGAATTCAACCGTTCCCCCGAACGCTCGACCTTTCCTCTCATTGGCTACGAAGCCGACCTCGAAACGCTGAAGAACTGCGACGAGAAGAAGGAAACCAAAGGCCCATTCGGCGTCGGCGAAGCCAATCCTGAAATCCGCGAAAAAGAAGCAATGGGAGTCGTCGCCAGCAATTACGAGCCGATCGAAGTCGGCTTCAGTAACTTCCGTGCCCCCTATTCTGGTCGCTATCGAATCAGCTTCAAGACCTACACCTTCTGGGCTCACCCCGACAATCCGAAAAACTGGTGGAAACCGAGTCGAGAGAAAATCTCCATCGGACGTCGTTCGGAGCCAGTCTCTGTGTACTCCCTGACTCACCCCGGCATCCTCCGAAAAGTCGGCGCCTTCGATGCCCAGATCGAACCGTCCGTCTCAACAATCGAAGTCGACCTCCTCAAAAACGACATGCTCCGCGTCGACGCCGTCCGCCTCTTCCGCTCTCGTCCTCCTGCATGGCATAACCCCAATGCCACCCCCGAAGGTCAGCCCGGCGTCGCCTATCAATGGATGCAGGCCGAAGGCCCTCTCAACGTCGAGTTCCCCAACGCCGGCCATAAACTTCTCTTCGGCGATCTCAAGTTCACCAAGAAGGGGAACTCGATCGACGTCACCAGCGATAACCCCGCCCGTGACGCCAACAAGCTGATGGCCAACTTCATGCGACGCGCGTATCGACGTCCGGTGCAGGCCGAGCAGGTTCGCCCCTTCGTCGAACTCGTCGGCGAAGCCATGAAGTCCGGCAGCAATTTTCGAGACGCCATGATCACCGGCTACACAGCCGTCCTCTGTTCTCCTGGCTTCCTCTACCTCGAAGAAGAACCGGGCGAACTCGATAGTTTCGCTATCGCCTCCCGCCTCAGTTATTTCCTCTGGAACAGTGCCCCCGATGATGAACTACGCTCCGCCGCGATGAACAAGGCCCTGTCGACCCCGCAGCAACTCGACGCACAAGTCGAGCGCATGATCAAGGACCCCAAGTTCGATCGCTTCATCACTGCGTTTCTCGACTACTGGCTCGACCTGCGCAAATCCCTCGACACCACTCCCGACGAAAACCTCTATGCCGACTATTACCTCGATGATGCCCTCATCGAAAGCGCCGTCGATGAATCCCGCGCCTTCTTCAAGCAGCTCATCCTCGAAAACCTCTCCACGAAGAATATCATCCAATCCGACTTCGTGATGATCAACGAACGCCTCGCCACCCACTACGAAATCCCTGGCGTGACGGGCGTCGAATTACGAAAAGTTCCGGTCCCCAAAGGGAATCCTCGCGGCGGCGTGTTGACTCAGGCAGCCGTCCTGAAAGTGACTGCCAACGGCACGACCACCTCGCCCGTCGTCCGCGGCGCCTGGATGATGGAACGCATCCTCGGCATGCCCCCATCACCCCCTCCCAAAAACATCCCCGCCATCGAATCCGATACCCGCGGCGCGAAAACAATTCGTGAACAACTCGCCCTGCATCGCTCGCAAGAAGCCTGCAACAGCTGTCACACAAAAATCGATCCCGTCGGCTTCGCCCTCGAAGCCTTCGATGTCGTCGGCGGAGCCCGAGACAAATACCGCGCCATCGACGAGAAGTCCAAAGTCAAACTCGTTCAGGGCTACGGCAAGAACGGCCAGGCCTTCAAATTTCACGAAGCTCAGAGGATCGACACTTCCGGCGAACTCCCCGATGGCATGGGCAAGTTCAAAAACGTCGACGAACTCAAACGCAGCCTCCTCATCCAGGATCGCCTCGTCGCCCGCAACATGACCGAACAACTCCTCGTCTTCGCCACCGGCACCGGCACCCGATTTTCCGACCGTTACGAAATCGACCGCATCCTCGACAAGGCCCAAGCCGATGACTACGGCATGCGTACCATCATCCACGAAATCGTCAAAAGCCCACTCTTCAAAAATAAGTAGTTTGAACCTTCCTCTCTCTGCGAACCTTCTCCCCCGGGGAGAAGGTGGCCGAGTCTTCGAGGTCGGATGAGGGATCTCTGCGAGCTTCTCAATAGACGTCCCACAGTCAACCAACAACTCCCCCCGGAACCCCTACCATGAACTTCCGCATCACCAACAAATCCATCCCCCGACGCACCTTCCTCAAAGGCCTCGGCGTCGGCCTCTCCCTGCCGTTTCTGGATGCCATGATCCCCGCCGTCGTCCGTGGAAATTCGCTGCTCGCCAAGGAGCTCGAATCCCCACACCGCATGATCGGGATCTGTAACAACCTCGGCGTCCTCCCCGAGAAGTTCTTCCCCAAAGTGGCAGGCAAAGGTTACGAACTCTCTCCTTATCTGAAAACCATCGAACAATACCGCGATAAGTTCACCGTCTTCTCCGGCGTCTGGCACCCCGATGTCGATGGCGGTCACCCCGCAGACATCTGCTTCCTGACCGCCTCCCCGCACCCCGGCAGCGGCGGCTTCCGCAATACGATCTCTCTCGATCAGTACATCGCCGAACAGCAAGGCCACCTGACCCGCTTCCCAGCCATGACCTGGGGCGTCAACACGAAGGGCGGCGCGCGTTCCCTCTCCTGGACCGGCGCCGGCGTCGTCATCCCAGCCGAAGAAAAACCATCCGCCATCTACAAGCAACTCTTCCTTCAAGGGTCGAAGGAACAAGTCGATGAGCAAGTCCGCAAGCTCGAACTCGGCAAGAGCATCATGGACACCGTCCAGGGACAAACCAAGTCTCTCCAGAAAAACCTCGGCGCCAAAGACAAGGACCGCCTCGACCAGTACCTGACCGGGGTAAGAGATCTCGAACAGCGTCTCATTATGACCAAGCAATGGGAAAAGAAACCCAAGCCCAAGACGAAAGCAGAAATGCCCGCCGACGTCGACAGCCCGGCTGCCTACATGGAAAAAGTGAAGCTGATCTACCAAATGGCCAAACTCGCCATCGAATCCGATTCCACTCGTGCGATCTCCATCATGCTCGACTCCGTCAACACCCCGACGCTCGACCTCCACGACGAAGTCGCGATCACCGATGGCTATCACTCACTGTCTCACCACGGCAAGAACGAAAGCAAGCTCAAACAGCTCGAAGCCATCGACCAGTGGCACATGAAGCTGCTAGGCGAAATGTTCGGCAGCCTCCAGGAAACCAAAGAGCAGGGGACCAACCTCCTCGATCGCACGATGATCGTCTACGGCAGCAACATGGGCAACGCCCACACCCACGTCACAACCAACCTGCCGGTCCTCTTTGCCGGCGGTGCCTTCAAACACGGCCAACACCTCGCCTTTGACACCCAACGCAACTACCCGCTCCCCAACCTCTTCGTCTCCATGCTCCAACGCATGGGCATCGAAGCCAACGAATTCGCGACGTCAACCGGGACCATGCGAGGTCTTGAGTTCGCGTAGGCATTTCTCCTTCACGACGCAGCGAATCAACCCGGCAGACATTGAAAGATGTAGGCCGGGTTTTCTTTTACCGGTTGATAATTCAAACCGAATATTTCCGACGATCTGGCCTTTCAGGAAACTCGGGCTTGGTCGGGAACAGCGGTATGAAAGACGTTGCGAGTTCAACCCCGGCTCGTGTTAAACGACAACCGGTAAACGAGGGATCTGCTGGAAGGTCTAAATTTCCTGCTCCTTCAATCAGGCCGGGATGATTGCAAATAAAATCAATCAAAACTTCGTAACGTAGTCGGATGTCGTCTATAAGATTTCCGTCCTCGTCGTAAAGATGCGGCTCCGGGATTCTCAGAAACCGCTCTTCGCATGTTTTACCGGTAATATCGCCCGTATAAAACAGCGATAAGTTGATCACCTCGGAACAACTGGCAGTCACATAGCGATCACCCGACAAGGCACCACGAAAATAGGCTGCGATCAATAAGGCTTGTTCAACATGGCTTAGTGTCATCACTCCACTTTTTCCGGCAGCCGCCCCGTCCCGCGGTCGTACTTATCCGGTAATAGCTTCGCCTCATCAAACACATCCCCCGTCTGCTGCTGCCAATGGGCGAGTTCTTTTCTCAGCGTTTCGAGAACTGCATGATGTGCAGGGCTTTCGATCAGATTATCGAGCGAATACGGGTCGAGTTCATTGTCGAACAAAAACTCAGGCGGTCCTGGAGTTTCAAAGGGATCGACCTGCCAGGGCTGCAGTTTCCCCTCAGCGTGGTATTGCTGCAGGACTCGATGGGTAGGCGAGCGGACGGCATCGGCTGGCGGTGTCTTGGGTAGCGCGGGAAGTTCGTTGCGAATGTAGGTGTAACGTTCGTTCCGCACCGCTCGCTCGAAGGCATTGTAGTCATGCCAGTTGTGTTCGGCGAAGATGTACTCACGGGTTTTGACGACGGGATCTTTAAGGATCGGCGCAAAACTTTTGCCTTGGAAGGTCTCCGGGATTTTTGCTCCCGCGAGTTCCAGCATCGTCGGGGCCAGGTCAATCGAACTGATCAGACTCGACGTCGTCTGGCCGGGCTGGACGCGAGATGGCCAGGTGACGATGAAAGGCGTCTGAATCCCTTCATCGGTGATACGAGTTTTGCAGCGAGGGAACGGTCGTCCGTTGTCCGTCAGGAAAACGATGACGGTGTTCTCTTCCACTCCTTGAGACTTCAACTCCTCACGGACTTTTCCGACATAAGAATCCAGACGCGCGATCTCGTCGTAGTAATCGACGAAGTCCTGTCGCACTTCCGGCACATCGGGATAATATGGCGGAACGACAACATCAGAAGGTTGATGAATCTTCGCCGCTGCCCCCTTGCCGCCATAGTCTCGATGCGGGTCCATCGACGCCAGCCAGAAGAAAAATGGCTTCTCCTTCGGACGTTTCTGCAACGCCTCAATCCATTTTTCTTCGCCGCCGGGATTCCCACCATAAATCGCATCGAACTGATTCCGGACGTTCTCCCCCAGATGCCATTTCCCCGCCACAGCGGTGTAATATCCTGCCTCGCGCAACGGGGTTGAAACTAGCACCGCAGACGCATCCATCTGCGAGTGCAGCGTCTGGGCTCCCGTATTGTGTGGATAGCGGCTCGTCATGATCGAAGCCCGCGACGGACTGCACGAACTCGTCGTCAGGTAGGCGTTATCAAAGCGAAGCCCGGCTTTCGCGAGCTGATCGATATGGGGCGTCTTGATCGAAGGATGCCCATACGCCCCACAGTCATACCAGCCCATATCGTCAGCAATAATGACGACGAAATTCGGCTTCGCCCTGTCGGACTGAGCGATCGCCTGACTGATTCCGACGAGGATGACTGTTAGAAATGCAAGCGACTTCAACATCGATCAATTCTCCACAACATGAGTGACGGCTTCCACCTGTCTTTTCATCCCGCTGGCATCATGTGCCCAGCGTACCAGTTTCAGAACCCGGTCTTCCGACAAGACTCCATCGCGTCGCCCGCTTTCGCAGACACCTGATCTCATACCGACGATAACATCGCCACTCAATTCATCAAAGTAACCAAGTTCTTCCAGCTTCAACGAACCCGCCACCGCCAACGTCATGCCATGCTCCATCGCCAGGGACATCCAATGCTGCAGTTTGAACTGCTCCATGTGATCGAACAGACTTCGTCCATCTTTCTGATACGTATCGATCAGGAGAGAACGAACTCCAGTCTCAATGCCAAATGCAAAGAGATCTCCCAGGGCAGGGGAGTCCGCCGCCTCGCTATCCACATAAGCAACCAGAACCGGCTCAGACGCTCCACCGGTCGCCTCCACAATTCGCTGCGTCAAACCAGCCCAGATCTCCCTCCAGTCACTCCGACGACGACACCCGGCGAGTCCAAATTTAAAAAGGGAAATTTTTTCCGGCAGACGACCAGCAAACTGCCCATCTTGACATTCTAATAATTCTCCGAGCGCTACCGTCAGGACGAAATCTTGCCCCGCCAGCTCAGCAATTTCACCAATCACGCCAGAATCACAAGCCCCGAGTGGACCCCGGGAGGGCTCTTTGAGGTCGAGAAAATCCACTCCGCAGGCAATTGCGACCCGCGCCTCGTCCACACTTCTCACACTGACCAGCACACGCCGTTTTTTTCGTAACATCAGATCAATCAATGCCTTCCGATGTGTTAAACTCTCGCCAAACTTCGGGAATTTCGGCCTTCCTTACTTAATTTCAGTCTATATAATGCCCACTCCTGTTCACAGCCCGCCGGGCTCCCGGTGCGCAGCTTTAGGCCTGTTTTTTTCCGCAGATTGGCTTTGTTTCTCATGTCAGAACTTGCGACACCTGTTCTCGACGCCCCAACGGCGACACGACGCACCGATATCCGCAACATTGCGATCATCGCACACGTCGACCACGGGAAAACCACCCTGGTCGATGCGTTGATCCGACAGTCAGGGCAGTTCCGCGACTCTCAAGTCAGCGAAACCTGTATCCTCGACTCCAACGACCTCGAACGCGAACGCGGGATCACCATTCTCGCCAAGAACATCGCCCTGCAATACAAGGGCGTGAAGATCAACATCATCGATACCCCT
>SXPC01000097.1 GCA_005778225.1 Planctomyces sp.
GCGAACACGGCGGCGATCCTGCCTCGGTGATCTTCTGCCACAATGTCGGCCTGGATTACGTCAGCTGCTCTCCGTTCCGAATTCCGGTTGCTCGACTGGCGGCTGCTCAGGCTGCGGTTGAGGAAGCGGCTGCGAAGAAGTAGTTTCAGACTGATAGATGTTTGATATATAGAATCCGCGGAGAGCTTGCTCTTCGCGGATTTTTTTGTTGGAGAAGGGAAAATCATTGGGAACGACATTTGTCTCAATCGACAAGACTCATGGGTTCTGGATGGAAGACGGTAAACTCGAAGTCTGGCTGCGTCTTCTTGCATTGCATATTCCCGAACCGAGTGACCATGATTCGATAGAATACAGAAACGAGAGCTACGAAATCCGCAATCAATGGCTTCTGGCTTCAAAAGGCTATTTTGGGGGCTGGGTACCGCATGCACTTGAGGACTTTTTTCTTCTTCCGCATGGTCGAGAGATTATTACATTGGCTATGCTTAGCCTGCGAGGAGAAATCAATCATATGACTTCTCCTTTCACACTTGAAATAATGTCATTGATTGGTGGTGAACACGGTGGTACGACTGTGACCAAAGAGCAACTCATCGATATTGATGATGGGTGGAATGATCTAATCGCAGAGAAGATCATTGCGACAGCCAGCTCGACGGCTCGAATGCCGGGATCGCATTAGATTGCGGGCAAAAGACAGGGGGTTGACACCCCCCGCTCGCCTTCAGAGGTGGGAGTGAGGTTATTTTTTGATCGCGAGGGTTTCTCTGAGTGTGGTCATGCTGACGGGTTTGACGAGGTGTTGGTCGAAGCCTGCGTCGAGGGCGAGGGTGGCGTCCTGGGCCTGGCCGTAGCCGGTGAGGGCGATGAGGCGGGCGGAATGGCGGGCGGGGAGTTTATCGAGGCGACGGGCGAGTTCGTAGCCGTCGATGTCGGGCATGCCGATGTCGGAGATGACGATGTCGGGATTGGTGGTTTCGAAGAGTTCGATGGCCTGCAGGGCGTTTTCGGCGACGCAGACATCCTGGCCGAGTTTCTCCAGCAGTTTGGAGAGCATGAAGCGGGCGGCGGGGGTGTCGTCGACGACGAGGACACGGTGTCTTGGAAGGTTTTCTCTGGGAGTCGAAATGTTGTGGTCAGACTCGTTTGGCTCGGCGGTTGCGAGTGGGAGTTTGACGGTGAACTGGCTGCCTTTGCCGGTTCCCTGGCTGGTTGCGCTGACTTCGCCGCCGTGGAGTTCGACCAGACGTTTGACGAGAGTCAAGCCGATGCCCAGGCCGCCGCGTGAGCGGTTGAGCGAGGTGTCGACCTGGGAGAACATTTCGAAGATGTTCACGAGCATTTCGGGCTGGATGCCGATGCCGGTGTCCTTGATCTCGACGTGGAGCTTGCCCGCTTCGATGTGAGCGCGCAGTTCGATATGGCCGCCCGATTCGGTGTATTTGGCAGCGTTATTGAGCAGGTTGGCAAAGACCTGCGAGAGGCGAGCGGGGTCTGCGAAGATAAAGATGGGTGTGTGAGGCATTGAGACGTTTAGGGAGATGCCGGAGTTGTCGATCAGCTGACGCGTGGACTCGATGGCGTTTTGAATGATGCCTTTGAGCTCGACACGATGGAGGTTCAAGGTCAGCTTGTCGCGGGTGATTCGAGAAACGTCGAGGAGGTCGTCGATGAGGCGGACCATCTGCTGCAATTGACGGTCCATGATGTTGAGGGTGTCGTCTCGGTCTTTAGCGACTTCCTCGTCGAGAAGCAGGATATCGACTCCGGCGCGGAGAGGGGCGAGGGGGTTTCGGAGTTCATGCGCGAGGGTCGCGAGGAACTCGTCCTTTCGACGGTCGGCTTGTCTTAGCTCTTCGGCCTGAGCTTCTCGCTGCTTGAGGAGATTGCGGGCCGCGTATTGGCGCGTGCGGTCGCGCAGGGCAGATTGAACGCTGCTGACCAGAGCCAGGACTTCCACGGGCAGACGAATGTACGTCACACGCTCGATCGGAGGGAGGCGTTCCGGGTTTTGTGAGCTGTCCAACTGGCTGGACACGAGAAGTAATAGAGGAATATCGGACCAAGGAGGCTGACTTGCCAGGAGTTTTGTCAGACGAGATGAATCTCGTTTGAAGAAGACTTCCTGCGTGATCAGCATCAGGCCTGCGCCGTGCTCGAATTCATCACAGAGTTCTGGAATGTCTTTGCAGGCGTGACATTCGATCCCTGCGTTCTGGAAGACCTTTTTGCAAAATGCAATGTCTTTCGCTGTCGGTCCCAGAATGAGAACCCGAAGCTCATTTTCTTTAGCATCCAGCATGGCATTATTCATTGATACCACCGATCAACGGCTTTATATCTCCCGTGTATTCAGGGGTTCCGGTGAGAACGCCATGGAAGGAGGCCAGAGGCTCGCCAATGTGGATTCCGTCGTTATCGAGGCTGAATTCGCGGATCGTTTTCTCATGGTTCCCGCTCCGTTTCTTCATGACGGAGATCGCGCGTTTGACCTGTCCTGCCGTCTCAAAGTAACGCAACAAAACGACCGCATCAGCCAGATAGGTCGTATCGATGGGTGTGACCATGGCGGAGCCGAGAAGACCGTGTTGTGCGACGATCAAGAAACTGACGATGCCCTTATGTCCGAGGTACGTGAGGAGTTCGTGCATCTGAATGACGAGGTATCGTTCTTCCGGCATGGAGGCGAGGAAGCCGTTGAGGCTATCGATGACGACGACACTGACCTTTTCGACGTCGACGGCGTGGCGAACGAAGTCACAGAACTGGCCGGGCGAAAGCTCTCCCGGGTCGACCTGCTGGATGGTCAATCTATTGGAGTCGATGACTTCTTCGATGTCGGTTCCCATGGAGAGAGCACGACGGAGGATGCTGACACGTCGCTCATCGAAAGTGAAAATGGCGGCAGAGTCGCCGCGATCGAGCGCGGCTTTGACATACTGGTAGGAGAGGGTTGATTTGCCACTTCCCGCTGGCCCGGTCAGCAGTACGCTTGTGCCGTACTCGATACCGCCGCCCAGGAGATCATCGAGCTGTTTGATGCCGCTAGAAAGAATATAAGTTGGAATTTCAACGTCTTCGGTGTGTTCGGCTGCAATCAGGCGTGGAAAGACGACGAGACCGCCCTCCTCGATAATGAAATCGTGAAACCCGCCGCTGTAGTTTTTGCCTCGCATTTTGGTGACGTGGAGGCGACGTCGGTCGGAGCCGTATTCTGGTGAAAGCTGTTCGAGTTGAAGAACGCCGTGGGCGATACTTTGCATCTGTATATCGGTCATGTCGGACGACTTGTCGTCGAGCATGAGGACGGTGCAGTTACGACCGAGAAAGAACTGCTTTAAGGAGAGAATCTGGCGTCGGAAGCGGAGGGCATTTTGAGACTGCAGGCGAAGCTCTGAAAGTGAGTCGATGACGACTCGCAACGGTCGAGACTGATCGACGCGGGAGAGGATGGTTTGTGTAGTCTGGCTGAGTTGCGCTTCCCAGGAAGGGAACATGGAGAACTGGTTATCCGGGTCGAGTTCTTCTTCTTGGGGGATGATCTCGACAATTTCGACGTTATCCAGATTCATGCCGTGCGACTCGGCACCGGCTTTGAGTTCCTCTGCTGTCTCAGAGAGCGTGATGTACATCACGGATTCACCCTGGTCTCGACCAGCGAGCACAAACTGCAGCGCGAGTGTCGTTTTTCCGGCCCCCGGCGTTCCTTCAATGAGACACATCCGGTTGGCGGTAAAACCACCGTTTAAGATGTGATCCAGGCCACGGATGCCTGTTGAGACTGATTTTTTCGGTTCAGATACTTCACTCATAGTTGTCTATTTTTGTATCAATGTTGTTGAGTGGAATCAGAGGCGTGCATTTTTCGGACCGATCTGTCCGGCTGGTTGTATTCCGAGCAGTCATCCGGGCGACAGGTGCAGTTTCCACATTTCGGATGGAATTGCTGACAGAGATGGTGATAATTACCACGCTAAGTATTAAGACTGCCTTTAGAATGTGCGTCACGGCTTTCTGGCTGGGCGTTCCTTGGCCACGCTTCTTTTTGCAAAGAACGCATCTCGAATGACTTCCACTGTACCTGAGTCGACCAGCCGAACGCAATTAACGCTAGGTGACTGGTCGTTGATCCTGCTTTTGGCGGCGGTGAATTTCACGCACATCCTTGATTTTGTGATCATCATGCCGCTGGGAGATACGCTGCGGAACGACCTGGGGATCACGCCACAGTTATTCAGCTACGTTGTTTCTGCTTATGGGTTCGCGGCGGTGATTGCGGGGGTGGTGGCGTCGAGCTTTGTGGACCGACTGGATCGGCGGACGATGATGCTGGCGTCGTTTGGCGGGTTCATCGTGGCGACGTGGTACTGCGGGATTGTGAAAGATTATGAGCACCTGCTGGTGGCGCGCGGGTTTGCGGGGCTGTTTGGCGGGATTGCTGCTTCGGGGGTGATGGCGATTATTGGTGATGTCTTTCCGCCGGCGTTGCGTGGGCGGGCGATTGGGGCGGTGATGTCTTCGTTTGCGGTGGCGTCGACGATCGGGCTGCCGATCGGTTTGATGTTGGCGAATCGGTATGACAGCTGGAATGCCCCGTTTCTGGCGATCGCGATTCTGGGTGTGTTTGTGTGGATGCTGATTTTCATGCGGCTGCCGTCGTTGACGGGGCATCGCGTGGGGCGTCCGGCGAATCCGTTTCGACAGTTTGGGGCGGTCGTGCAGCAGCCGAACCATTTGTGGTCGCTGGCGTTCATGCTTGCGACGGTCTTGGGGACGTTTATTATCGTGCCGTTTATTGCTCCGTTTTATGTGGCGAACTGCGGGTTGACGGAAGAAGACATTCCGTACGTTTATGCGGCAGCGGGGATTTGCACGCTGTTCATGGTGAATGCAACCGGGTGGCTGACGGATAAGATCGGTCCGCACAAGACATTTCTGATGGCGGGGACGGGGGCGGTCATCATGACGGCGATTACGACGAACCTGCCGACGATCAATCTGGCGGTCGGGATTGTTGTGACAGCGGCGTTTATGGTGCTGGCTTCGGGGCGGATGGTGCCGGCGCAGGCGATGATTTTGCGGAGTGCCGACCCGACGTTGCGGGGGGCGTTTATGAATCTGTCGACGGCGACGACGCACTTTGGAACGGCGATCGGGCCATTGATTTCGGGGGCGGTGATCGGGGAGCAATACAAAGGCGGGCCGCTGACGAATTACTGGGTTGCGGGGATTATTGGGATGGGGTTCGGGGTGACGTCGATCGTGCTGTCGTTCTTTTTGCAGTCTGCCCCGGCGCCGGTCAAGCATGAGCCGATGGTCGATGTGCCGCCGTTGATCATCGATCCATCGCCGGAGAATGAGTTAGGGTTGGCAGTCGGGGATGTAAAGTAGGATCAAGACGGGGCTTGTCATCGATAGTTCCTGACACTTTTTTTCGGGAGCTTTCTGGTTCGATTCGCTGCTCTGCGTGCGGCGACCTTTAAGCCGGTTGAGAAGGATTCAGGCAGGGACTCTTGACCGCAAGGGCTTGCATCTCCATAATTTCAGGATTCTCACTTCCCTCAGTACAGGCCGAAAGCTACGATGCCCAACTTCATCGCCGGGCGCAGGCCCCGGTTGACGGCTGTGAAGTGAAAACTATCGGGATGCGGAACTCTGTTCCCGTCTTAATCCCGATTGCCCTTTGCGATAGTGGTTGATCCGGGCTCTGAGTGCACGGACAACAATATTCTGACTCGGATTTTCTCGTCGGACTTTTTGACACGTTTTTTGGATACGTGAAATGAAACTGGATTTCGTTCGTAACATCGGTATTTCCGCCCACATCGACTCGGGTAAAACGACCCTGACCGAGCGGATCTTGTTCTACGGTGGCAAGATCCACAAGATCGGCGAAGTCAAAGGCGGCGGCGATGGCGCGACCATGGACCACATGGACCTCGAGCGCGAGCGCGGCATTACGATCACGTCTGCTGCGACTCAAGTCCACTGGGATACCCCGAATGGTGATGACTACACGATCAACGTCATCGATACGCCAGGTCACGTCGACTTTACGGTCGAAGTGGAGCGTTCTCTCCGCGTGCTGGACGGTGCGATCCTCGTGCTGTGTTCGGTCGGTGGTGTGCAGAGCCAGTCTCTGACCGTCGACCGTCAGATGAAGCGTTACGGCGTTCCTCGCCTGGCGTTCATCAACAAGTGCGACCGCACGGGTGCCAATCCGAAGAGCGTCATCAAGCAGATCCGCGAGAAGCTGCACATCACTCCTGTTCCGCTCCAAATGACCGTTGGTCTGGAGTCGAACCTGAAGGGTGTGATCGACTTCATTGAAATGCGAGCTGTCTACTTCGATGGCGAGAAAGGTGAAAACGTCCGCTACGAAGCGATTCCAGCTGAGCTTCTGGAAGAAGCCAAAGCCGGTCGTGCCGAGATGCTGGAAGCTCTCTCTCTGTATGACGATGAACTGATGGAAATGCTGCTCGAAGAAGCAGAAGTTCCTGTCGATAAGATCCATGCGTTGATCCGCAAGACGACCCTGTCTCGCGAGATCGTGCCAGTTCTGATGGGTTCTGCGTTCAAGAACAACGGGGTTCAGGAACTGCTCAACGCGGTCTGCCGTTACCTCCCAAGCCCACCAGAAATTGACAACAAGGCCATCGACATCAATGCGATGCAGGCCAAGGAAAAAGAAACTTCAGAAGCTCAAGATGGCAACAACTTCAAGGTCATCCTGAAGTCTGAAGACGATCTTCCTCTGGTTGCGATGGCGTTCAAGATCACTGTCGAGCAGTTCGGCCAGTTGACCTACACCCGGATTTATCAGGGTAAGATCAAAAAGGGCGAATCGTATCGCAATACGCGTACGGGCAAGACGGTCCGCTTCGGACGTCTGGTGCGTATGCACGCCAACGATCGGGTTGATATCGAAGAAGCGGGTGCTGGTGACATCATCGCGGTTGTCGGTATTGACTGTGCATCGGGGGATACGTTCTGTGGTGAAGGTGTGAACTACGCTCTGGAAAACATCTATGTGCCTGAGGCCGTTATTCGCTTGTCGATTGAGCCAGCTGACCGCGGCTCTGCCGATAAGCTCGGTAAGGCCCTTGAGCGTTTCCGTCGCGAAGACCCGACGTTCCGCGTCATGACCGACGAAGAAACCGGACAGACCCTGATCGCCGGGATGGGACAGCTGCACCTGGACGTTTACATCGAACGTATCAAGCGTGAGTACAAGTGTGAAACGATCGTCGGCGAGCCTCGCGTGGCGTATCGTGAAACGCCAACCAAAGCAGTCACTTATGACTACAAGCACAAGAAGCAGTCGGGTGGTTCTGGTCAGTACGCTCACGTCAAAGGCGTGATTGGACCTGCTCCGGAAAACTCTGAGTCGCCGTTCATGTTCATCAACGAAGTTTCTCAGGGACGTATTCCTAAGGAATACATTGCTCCTGTTGAGAAGGGCTTCCGTCGCGCTCTGGTCAAGGGACCTTTGTGTGAGTGTGAAGTTGTGAATGTTCAGGCTCAACTGCAGGACGGTAGCTATCACGACGTCGACTCGTCGGAAATGGCGTTCGAAATCTGCGGTTTCAACTGTATGCGTGAAATGCTCCGCGAAGCCGGTATGGCTTTGCTCGAGCCAATCATGAACCTGGAAGTGGAAGTTCCAGATGAGTATCAAGGTTCGGTGACCGGCCACCTTTCCAGTAAGCGTGGTATCATCACCAACTCAGACACTCGCTATGGAACTTGCGTGATCAACGCGGAAGTGCCGCTGGCTTCAATGTTCGATTACGCGAACGAACTTCGCTCGATGACTCAAGGTAAGGGTGGCTTCTCGATGGAGTTCCTTTGCTACCGTCAGGCACCGAAGAGCATCCAGGAAGAAGTTGTTGCTCGTCGTCGTAAGGAAAAAGAAGAGAAACTGGCGATGGCCTAATCGGCTTTGGCCTGAAGATAGAAGAAGCCTCGGCGGGGAAACCTTCCGGGGCTTTTTTTGTGCGCGGTTGGGAGCGAAGGGTTTTCGAGGTCTTGTGAGGGGCGGAACGTGTATCTCGCGGCCTCGCCGTCCTTGTTGGAACAACCGGACTACCGAGATATTTAGTCGAACCATTCGTCTTCCGGGTCGAAGGTGGGGATGGAAGTATTGAGGATTGTGAGTCGGCCGATGGCGCGGTGTCGGCAGTGGGGTTTGATGAGGATGGAGTCGCCGGGTTTGAGGTGGTGGCGGTTGCCGTCGAGTTCGATTTCGCCGTGGCCTTCGAGGATGTAGTAGATCTCGGTGTGGTGTTTGTGGTAGTGGGTGCGGGCATTGATGGAAATGGTGACGAGGTGTGTGGAAGCGGTTTGGTCGGGGTCTTCCGTGAAGGCGCGGCGGGCTTCGCCGCAGGGGCATGGGATGGGTGGGATATCAGAGAGGTGAGTGAGGTGGTAGCGGGTGGTTGGCATGATAGCTCGGGAGAGTTGGGGTTGTTACCTATGTGAATTTCGCAGAGGGCCCTCATCCGTCAGCGAAGCGCTGCCACCTTCTCCCCGAGGGAGAAGGGACAAAGCGATCCTGAGAGAAGAGGAGCGAAGAGGGGAGAATGAACTTTGCGAATGTACGATAACGTCGGGTGTTGTGCTTTGGACAGAGGGTTGGATAAATTGCTAAACTGCTGCGCATGACCTTACCTATTGCGAGTACTGACGTGAATCTGGCTGAGCGGATTGAATTGGCGTGTCTGTTGGAAGCGACGGCGGCGAAGCCGGGGAATGTGCATCCGACGGCTTCTTTTGTGGATTTGAGTTATCAGGATTTCGTCGTTGCGTCCCGGTTGATTGGGCAGGCGATGGGGGAGA
>SXPC01000098.1 GCA_005778225.1 Planctomyces sp.
GGCGGCGGAGCCAATAAAGAACAGGTCACCGAAGCCTTCCGTATCATTCTCGAAGACAAGAACGTCAAAGCAGTCCTCGTCAACATCTTCGGCGGGATCATGCAGTGCACCACGATCGCGACGGCGATCTTGGCTGCCTATGACGAAGTCGGTTTCCACGTTCCTCTGGTCGTCCGACTGGAAGGGAACCAGGTCGAGCCAGCTCGCAAAATGCTGGAAGAATCAGGCAAAAACATCATCACTGCTTCAGATCTGACCGACGCAGCGAAGAAAGTCGTCGCGACCCTGAATGCGTAATCTCGTGGGGTGGGCGCTGTCCCACCACGGTCTTCTTCCAGACACCATCGGTGAGCCTCCCTCACCTTTCCATAGAAAAGCGATACGATGGCCATTCTCGTCGACGAAAACACTCGCATCATTACCCAGGGGATTACCGGCAACGCCGGTGCTCTCCACACCCGCCAGTCCAAAGCCTATGCCGCCGAATGTCAACCTGGTGTTGACGTTTTCGTCGGCGGGGTGACTCCTGGCAAAGGTGGTCAGGACTTCGAAGGCCTTCCGATTTTCAACTCGGTCGCAGAAGCGGTCGAACAAACCGGCGCCAACACCTCGATGATCTTCGTCCCGCCTCCATTCGCAGGGGACGCGATCCTCGAAGCCGCAGATGCAGGCATCGAACTGATCATTGCGATCACTGAAGGCATCCCGGTTCTCGATATGGCCCGCGTCTGGGACCGCCTCCAGTACTACCCAAACAGCCGCCTCATCGGACCAAACTGCCCGGGCGTCATCACTCCCGGCATTGCAAAAATCGGCATCATGCCCGGCTATATTCACCAGCCAGGCAAAGTCGGCATCGTCAGTAAGTCAGGCACCCTGACTTACGAAGCGGTCTGGCAGACTAGTAACCTGAAACTCGGCCAGTCGAGCGCAGTCGGCATCGGCGGCGACCCGATCATCGGCACGAACTTCATCGACGTCCTCGAGCTGTTCGAAGAAGACGAGCAAACCGAAGTCATCCTGCTGATTGGCGAAATCGGCGGAAACGCAGAAATCCAGGCTGCCGAGTTCATTCAGGAATTCGTCACCAAGCCCGTCGCCGCCTTCATCGCAGGTCAAACCGCCCCTCCAGGTAAACGCATGGGTCACGCTGGTGCAATCATCTCCGGCGGCAAAGGAACAGCCGAAGAAAAAATTGCAGCCCTGCAAGCCGCAGGCGTCGTCGTCGCCGACAGCCCAGCCACCATGGGACATGCAGTCGTCGAAGCTCTCAAGAAGAAAAAGAAGTAGTCTCTTCTTTTGACCCTTCTCCTCCGGGGAGAATGTGGCCGAATCGAAGCTCAGGTTCGGAAACGAATACCGTCGAGGTCGGATGAGGGAAATCTGCAAGAGTTAAATAACAATCAGACCTAAAAAAGGGCGTCGAGACTCAATCGTCTCGACGCCCTTTTTGTTTCCTGTCTTACGACTTTGTCAAACTTCATGCCCTTGGTGTCTTCGTGGTGAACCTCCGCCATTCAACCAGCTGCGCGCAATAAAAAACCCCCGGGTCGGCATAAGGGCAGTTCTTGTTCGAGGCAAGAACTGGCGGGATCCCGTCGCCAAACCCAAGGGGTTTTTTCAATCAAAGTTGCAAATCAATGGAGGTTACCTCTTTAGACCCGAGGCAGGGTTGGATGTCTAATACTAGGCGACGCCACGCTTGGCAAGAGGACCGCGAGACAGAAGCGGGCGCTGTGTGTCTACGTTCTTCGATTTGCCAGAGAGTTCGCCGTCAACAGCCATGACTGCTGAGTCTTCAAGGTTATGTTCGCCAGTCAGGATTTCGCCGCGGATGATACGGACGTCGCCAGGAGCGTCGATGCCGATCTTTACGCTGCCTTTACCCGTTTGGATAATCTTAACAACAATGTTATCGCCGATTTGGATCATTTGTGATTGTTTACGTGTCAGAACCAGCATCTTTTTGCTCCTGAGTTTGTATCGTCCGTGGTATCCGTATGCCGATCATCCGGCACCCGTGTTCCATCTTGTGTTAGGTGAGGCTTCCAGTTGCCTCGGATGGAATGAGATCATTGCAGACGCCGTGCCAAACTTTTTGTAACGAATCGCTCAAGAATTGGGTTGTTGTTTGTAACTAGCTGTTATTTCTTGTGTTACGTGATTCCTGGTAGCCGGGAGACCACCTCGGGAAATTTCTGCGATATCCCACATAGGTGCATTTTGCGACGGTTTTTCTCGACATTACAATTCCGTTTACAATTTGAAAATTGGACTTAAGTTCTTGGCTGGTTGTGTCGTAGGATCTACCAAATTGATAGTTAGCGAGACAATTGATTCGCGGAGACGTGGTAGATTATCAATCGGACTGGCTGATTTTCGCACTCGTGGTCATTGATGGTTGCGCAACTTCCGATCACAAAGTCAGTTGAAAACTTGCGGAGAAAGATTACACTCTCCCTTTCTGATATTACCCGGAAGGTGACGACCCATGAGTACGCTAAAGAAAAACACACGAGAAAGCCGAGCTCGCAAGTTTGAGCTCTATGGCGAAAATAAGCCCACCTTCGGCAATGCTGTCGAAATGCGTGGTAAGGCCAAATACCTGGGCGGTAACGGTCGTAAAACGACTGGTATTACTCGTCGCCAGTTCAAGGTGAACCTGCAGAAGATCCGCGTCGTCGAAGACGGCCAGGTTGTTCGTCGCTGGGTTCCCGTTTCTCTGATCCGCTCCGGCAAGATCACCAAGCCCGTCAAGCGTGCCCCATTCTCTCTGCCTAAAGAGTAATGCTGCAGCCGCTTGGGCGAACTGTTCAATAACCTTCGGAGTCTTTATGATCCCGAAGGTTTTTTTACGCGCTAAGCGGACGGAAGTCTTCGTTCGGGCAGCCCTAAAGGTCCCAACCGATTATCTGGGTAGCCCGGGTTGTCCCAACCCGGGCCGTGCCGTCCAGGCACGGAAAGAACACCCTTCGATCGTCGGTTGACTCACACCTGCATCGGTCGTGTTTCTAACGGCTACGCCGCCGAGGTTGGGGACAACCCCGGCTATCCGTTTCAAAAAGAGAATCACCGTGAGTGAACTAACAACCGCACAAGTCCAGCATGTCGCTCGACTGGCTCGCCTCGAAATCGGGGAAGAGGAACTCGCTGCCCTGCGAGATTCCATGGGTAACATCCTGACCTATATCGAGCGCCTCAGCGAAGTCGATACCGACGGGGTCGAGCCGATGGTCCATGCCATTGAGCTCTCGAACGTCTTCCGTGAGGATCACGTCAAGCCATCCCTGTCCCGTGAAGCCGCCCTCTCGAATGCCCCTTCGACCGACGGCCGTTACTTCCTCGGTCCCGCGATTCTGGACGGAGATCAATAAGCAGTCATGACGAAGCTGACTCCCTGTCAAAGACCAGTCCGAACGCTGTTAGAGCAACTTCAGGTAGGCGATCTCTCGTCGACACGCCTGACCGAAGAGTGTCTGCATGAAATCAAATCCCAAAACGGCTCCCTGAACGCCTTCCTCACCCTGCAGGAAGAATCAGCGATCCGCCAGGCCGAAGCCATCGACCAGCGTCGCGCCCGCGGCGAATCTCTCGGCCTCCTCGCTGGCCTGCCGATCGCGATCAAAGACAACATCTGCCAGCTGGACACCAAAACAACCTGCTCCAGCAGGATGCTCGAAAACTTCGTTTCTCCTTATGATGCCCATGTCATCGAGAAACTTCAGCAAGCCGACGCCATCATCATCGGCAAAACGAATCTCGACGAATTCGCCATGGGGTCCTCAACTGAGAACTCCTATTTCGGCATGTCGCGTAACCCCTGGAACACGGAATTCGTCCCCGGCGGTTCCAGTGGCGGCTCTGCTTCTGCGGTCGCAGCGAACATGGCTCCGCTCGCATTAGGCAGTGATACCGGTGGCTCGATCCGGCAACCCGCCGCTTTCTGTGGGCTCGTCGGCCTTAAGCCTACCTATGGTCGCGTGTCCCGTTATGGCCTCGTCGCGTTTGCCAGTTCGCTCGATCAGATCGGCCCCTTCTCCTGTGACGTTTACGGCTCCGCGATCCTGATGGACGCCATCAGCGGCCACGACCAGCGCGATTCCACCAGCCTCCCCTACCCTGCTCTCGAACTGACCAAAGACCTCGATCAGCCCATCTCCGGCCTGAAAATCGGCGTCATCGAAGAACTGATGGAAAAGTCTGTCGATGGCGATATCGTCGCAGGTGTCCGTCATGCCATCGACGTCTATCGTCAGCAGGGAGCCGAGATCATCCCGATCAAACTCCCTCACGCGGAATACGCCGTTGCCACCTATTACATCATCGCTCCCTGTGAAGCCTCCAGTAACCTCTCGCGTTACGATGGCATTCACTACGGCTACCGCGCCAAGGAATTCTCCTCGCTGACGGAGATGTACTCCCGCTCGCGCGGCGAAGGCTTTGGCACCGAAGTCAAACGACGCATCATGCTCGGCACCTACGCCCTCTCCAGCGGCTACTATGACGCCTACTACAACAAGGCCCTCAAAGTCCGACGCCTGATTCGTCAGGACTACGACGAAGCCTTCAAAAATGTCGATGTCGTTCTCGGCCCCGTCACGCCGTCCGCTGCTTTCAAAAAAGGGGAGCACTCCAAAGACCCGCTGACGATGTACCTCTCCGACCTCTTCACCATCAGCGCCAACCTGACCGGCCTCCCCGCCATCAGCGTCCCCTGCGGGCTTAACGACAAAGGCCTGCCTCTCGGCTTCCAGCTGACCGGCAAAGCTCTCGAAGAATCCACACTCCTCCGCATCGCCCGCATGTTCGAAGCGCAAGGCGACTGGAAGACAAATCGGTTCTAGACCTTCGTCACTGTCACTGCAGCATGACGAAAGCGGCGTCTTCAGAAAATCAGAGCCAAAACTGAAAAATGTTTTGGCGTCTCGAATTCGCATGGAAATGCCGACCGCAACCGTTATGATTGCCAGAGGGTGGAATCCCAGCTGTCTCAATCATTGAGGCAGCTAGCCGCTCTGCTGCATGATGTGACTACATAGCCGATTAGGGAGCGTATGGTCGAAGAGTTTGATGAAGTCCGTGGTCGGGAGTCCGTCGAAAAAATCCATCAGGCTTATGTCTCGATCAAGGACCAGATGTCGAAAGTCATCGTCGGTCAGGAAGAGGTGATCGACCAGCTGCTGATCAGCCTGTTCTGCCAGGGACACTGCCTTCTCGAAGGGGTTCCCGGGCTCGCCAAAACGCTGATGATCTCGACATTATCCCGCTGCCTGTCGATGTCGTTCGCCCGCATCCAGTTCACCCCTGACCTGATGCCCGCAGATATCACCGGCACCGATGTGCTCCAGGAAAACCGCGATACCGGCAAGCGAGAGTTCCGCTTCATCTCCGGTCCGTTGTTTCACAACATGATCCTCGCGGACGAAATCAACCGGACTCCTCCCAAGACCCAGGCGGCCCTCCTCGAAGCCATGCAGGAACGCCAAGTGACGATCGGCCAGGCCCGTCACGTCATCGCTCCGCCGTTCTTCGTGCTCGCCACTCAGAACCCGATCGAGCAGGAAGGGACCTACCAGCTCCCCGAAGCCCAGCAGGACCGCTTCATGTTCAAAGTGAACGTCGGCTATCCGTCGTTCAAAGAAGAACGCCAGATTGCCCGCAACACAACAGGCCTGAGCCGCTTCGAGATCAATCCTGTCCTGACGGCTGACGAAATCGTCGATCTCCAGCGCATCGTCCGACAGGTCCCCGTGTCCGATCACGTCATCGATTACTCGTTGGCGCTGGTCCGTCAGACCCGCATCACCGAAGACGGCGCCCCGGACTTCGTTCGCGAAATGCTCAGCTGGGGGGCAGGCCCTCGTGCCGTCCAGAACCTGATCCTCGGCGGTAAGGCCCGCGCACTTCTGCGAGGTCGGACGCATGTCTCGACGGAAGACATCTCAGAACTCGCCAAGCCCGTTCTGCGTCACCGCATCGTGACCAACTTCGCCGCTCAGAGTGAAGGCATCACGACCGATCACGTCATTCAAAAGCTGCTGGATTCGACTCCCTCTAAGGAAGGTGAACTGACGCGTGACCCAAGACTACAAAAGATTTTTGCAGCCTGATGCGCTCTCGCGGATTTCACGCCTCGAGATTCAGGCCCGCGATGTCGTCGAGGGATTCCTGACAGGGCACCATCGCAGTCCGTACTTCGGCCAGTCAATCGAGTTCGTCCAGCACCGTGAATACGTCGCCGGGGACGATACGCGCCGGATCGACTGGAAGGCCTGGTCCAAGACCGACAAGTACTATATCAAGCAGTACGAAGAAGAGACCAACCTCCGCACGACCATCCTTCTCGACCGCAGCGAGTCGATGCAGTTCGGCTCCGGCAAAACAAGCAAATTCGACTACGGCTGCTCGATCGCTTCTGCCCTCTCCTATCTGCTGCTCAAACAGCAGGACGCCGTCGGCATGACATTGTTCGATGAAAAGACCCAGGTCCGCATCCCCATTCGTTCCCAACAAAACCATCTAGGAAGCATCCTCACCGTTCTCGCGACACAAATCCCTGGTGAGAAAACCGATCTTGGCAAAGTCCTCCAGCAAACCGGCCACGAACACCGCCGACGCGGCTTGATCGTCCTCATCTCCGACCTGTTCGGACCACGAGACGCCCTCTTCAAAGGTCTGAAGCTGCTCCGTTTCCTCGGCCACGACGTCATGCTCTTCCAGACCCTCGACGACCAGGAAATCGACTTCAGCTTCAACGGCACCACGAAATTCGTCGGCCTCGAAGGCGCAGGCGAAGTAACCTGCGATCCCAAGAGCCTGCGTGTCGGTTACCTCGAAGCCCTCGAAAAATTCCAGGACGAAATCCGACGGTTCTGTTCGGCTCAAATGGTCGACTACCAGGTCGTCCGCACCAGTTCCAAACTCGACGCCGTGCTTGCCCATTACATGAAGCACCGCTTGGGGATGGGGGTGAAGTCGTGAGGCGTAATTCGAAATTCGAAATTCGGAATTCGCTGGAAGAAAACTGAGACCTGTTATGAACAATACAACAACAACAACAACAACAAATTCGCAGCAGCACGTGTCACTTCCAAACATGGCGAAGTGGCTCGGCGAATTACGAATTACGAATTCCTAATTACGATGTTCTCCAGTTTCTTTTTCCATCCCGGTTTCCTTGCAGGTGGTGCCGCCTTGATTGCAGCGCCGGTGATCATCCATTTGATCAACCGGTACCGCTACCAGCGCGTAAAGTTCGCAGCGATGGAGTTCCTTCTCGCCAGTCAGAAACGCAATCAGAAGAAGGTCTACTTCGAACAATTGCTGCTGCTTCTGATGCGGGTGCTGATCATTGCCAGCATCGTGGCATTGATCTCCCGGCTGATGATCGACCCGTCACAGATGGCTCTCTTCCAGGGGGCCCAGACGCACCATGTCGTCCTGCTCGATGACAGTGGATCGATGCAGGAACGCGTCGGCGATTCGACCGCTTTCGATGAAGGCCTGAAGATCGTCGAGAAGCTCGTCTCGACCGGTTCCGTCGCCGGCGGCACGCAGAAATTCACCATGCTCATGCTCTCGAATCCCGACGTCGCGGTCGCGGATTTCAACGAGCGGACGATCGATGAATCCCTCGTCAGCGACCTGGCCGACATGGTCGAATCGAAACGCCTGAAATGCTCTTACGGGGCACCGTCGTACTCGGAAGGATTGACGGCCGTCCGAGACGTTCTCGCCAATAATCCCACTGGCGTGCGACAGCTTCACCTCGTTTCCGACTACCGCAAATCGGACTGGCTGACTCAGACCGCGATCCTCTCTCAGCTCGAAGAACTCAGCGAGGAAGGGGTTCGCGTCAACCTCGTCCGCACCACCGAAGCTAAACAACCTAACCTCGGGATCGTCGATTTGACAGGGATGCTGCACGCCGTCGCTGCAGGGGTGCCGACCCGGATGTCGGTCATCGTCAAAAATTACGACGAAGCCATGGCTGAGAAAGTCAAAATCACGATCACGCTCGATGGCAATCAACTGCCGCGCACGATCGAAATTCCCAAGATCGAAGGTGGCCAGTCCGCGACCGAAGACTTCGACCTCGTCTTCACCAGCCCCGGCATTCATCAGGTCATCGCAAACCTCGAAACGGACGCACTCCCCCAGGACAATGAGCGTTTCCTCGCCGTCGATGTCGGTAACACAAACCCTATCCTGATCATCGACGAGACCCCCAACGGCGACGAAGGCCAATACCTCGCCGATGCGATCTCCGCTGCTCCACAGATCACGGGGTTCACGACGAACATTGCCGGCGTTGATTTCCTGCGAAAAAATTCGCTCGACCCGTATGTATTGATCTATCTCATCAACGTCGGCGAACTCCCCGAAGACGTCCTCGTTGCTCTCGATGAATACGTCAAAGGTGGCGGGGGCTTAGCCTGGTTTGCAGGGGAAGCAGTCCGACCAGCGTATTACACAGAAGCCCTCTATAAAGGCGGCGAAGGCCTTTATCCCGTCCCGCTTGCTCCTTCCGCGCAGGAACTCGAACGCGATAAGTCCGCAGAGCCCGGCCCTGATCTCAAGCTTGCCAATGACTTCGATCCCTTCAAAGTCCTCGTGGCGGAGAACGGCTTGTTGACGTATTACATCAGCGTCTTCAAATCACTCGTCACCGCTAATGACTGGGAACGCGATGACCGCAAGCGAGCAGACCGCGTCACAACTCTGGCCAGCCTGCGTGATGGTCGCCCCATCATGTTCATTAAGCCCTATGGCAAAGGTCAGGTCTTCACCTCGCTGACGTCTGCAGGCCCGATGCTCAACCGCACGGGCATCCGCTGGAACAACTGGCCCAACGACCCCAACGCGATGAGCTACACCATCTTTCATTTGGAACTCGCGCAGCATCTCATGAAGACCGACCGACGCCTGCCCGAGAAAATGGTCGGCGATCCTGTCGAAATCACACTCGACCCCGCCAAGTACCTCGAAGAAGTCGAAGTCGTCAGCCCCACAGTCGACGGCGAACAGACCGTCCGTGTCATGGCTACTCCGCTGGCCACCGAAGCCGCCGATGCTCCCGAGGTCGGAGACGCGTTGTTGATGGCGAAGTTCAGTCAGACCGGCTATCCCGGCTTTTATGCCGCAAAACTCCTGACGATCAATCGTCAGGTCGAGAACAAGGAATTCGCCTTCAATGCCCCGACGAGCGAAAGCACGCTGACCCTGGCGACTCGCTCCGAACTCGTCAAGAAACTCGGCGAAGGCTCAAGTATCCGTATTCAAGATGCAGGCGAAACAGCCTGGCTGGCTCCTCAGGAAGCCGGCCAGGAAGTTCGACAATTCCTTCTTGTCTTACTATGTGTCTTGTTGATGGCTGAACAGGCCTGGAGTTATCGGTTGAGTTATCACGGATCGGGAGCAGTCGGCAAACGAATGGGGGTTGGACGCGCATGACCAGCTTCACCAGCATGATTTTGATGCCCCTGCTCTCCCAGGACGAAGCGACGATTCGCAGCCTGGAATACTCGCTGCCCGTCGAGCCGTGGCAGTGGATGACTGCGATCATTGGCGGGCTGATCGGCCTGGCCTGGGTCATCTGGCTGTACCGACAGGACACGCGCGAGTTGAGCCTGCCGTGGAAAATCTGGCTGGTCACCCTGAGACTCTCTGCGATCGCCATTCTGATGGTGATCGCCATCAACCCCCAACAGCGCACGCAGAAGATGTCCTACCGTCCATCGCGACTGGCGATCCTCGTCGATACCAGTTCCTCGATGCAGAACCCCGTTGCGGATGAGTCGGGTACCAACGAGATCCCCTCGCGCGCCGACGCGGTCCGCACCGCGCTGGCTGATCCACAGCTACTAAGCAACCTGCAAAAAGTCCACGAAATCTCGATCTATACCTTCGACGATCGCCTGCGCGGCCCGCACGTCATCCTCCCCTCCCAGGATCCCAAAGCCGTCGCCCTCCGCCAGACGACGAAACCACCCGCGACTCCCGAATCCCTCGCTGCTCCCAACGACGAGACGAAAAGCGACGCCAAAGGCCCCGTGACCGTCAACTCAGCGACGGACCTCGCAAACGTCAACTGGGAAGAAATCCTCGCCCCCTCGGGTGGTGAAACTCGCCTCGGCGATGCGATGCAGGAACTCCTCGCCAAGGTCTCGGGGAAGACACTCTCCGGTGTCGTCGTGATGTCGGATGGCGTCTCGAATGCTGGCGTTGATCCCGAAGGTTTATTGGCGCGACTGCAGCAATCTCGGGTCAAGATGACCACTGTCGGCGTCGGCGGCACGAAACTGCCTGTCAATGTTTCGGTCGCGAATGTTCTGGCTCCGACGGACGTCCAACTCAAAGATCCCTACGAAATCACCGCGTACGTCCAGGGTCAGGGCCTGACGGGCGAACCGGTTCTCGTCGAACTCCTCGCCTCCACCAACGGCTCACCACCTTCGACGGTCGCCTCGCAGCAAGTCACGTTGAATGAAAGCGAACAGGGAGCCGAAGTCAAATTCCCACAGCAACCCGAGCAGGCGGGCGAAACACAGTTCACGATTCGCGCCAAGCCGGTCCGCGAAGTCAAAGAAGTCCGCGACAGCGACAACAGCAAACTCGTCACCGTGACAGCTCGCGATAAACCAGTGAAAGTATTGCTCGTCTCCGGCGGTCCCAGTTGGGATTATCGCTTCCTCGGCGGAATGCTGTACCGTCATGATACGATCGATATCGATGTCTGGTTGCAGTCCGGCCAGGTCGGAATCAGCCAGGAATCCGATAACCTGCTGTTCGACTTCCCCGTCGATCCAGCCAAGCTCTTCTCGTACGACGTCATGGTCTGCTTCGATGCCGACTGGACGTTGATTCCTCCGAAGGCTCAGGAATCGATCGCCCGCTGGGTCTTCACGCAAGGCGGCGGATTGATCTTCGTCGCGGGGGATGTAAACACCCCGACGGTTGCGATGGATCAGTCGAAATATAGCGATCTGCTCAAGCTTCTCCCCGTCGGCCTGGAAACCCTCCTTTACAAGTTCCAGCCCGATAACGAAACCGCTCAGCCCTGGCCCGTCGAACTGACCCAGGAAGGGCAGGGAGTCGATGTCCTCAGCCTCAATGATGATCCGCGCGAATCCGCCCGCTTATGGAAAGAATTCGCAGGCCTGTTCCGCAGTTACCCGACCACCGGCCCCAAAGGGAGCGCAACAGTTTACGCCTACCTCGCTGACCCTCGTTCGATCTCGCCGTCGGGGTTGCCAATCCTCTTCGCCAGCCAGTTCTACGGTCAGGGACGCACGTTCTACATCGGCAGCCCGGAAATGTATCGCCTGCGATCACGCGATCCAGAACACTTCGATCGCCTGTGGATCAAACTGATCCGCATGGTCGGCCAGGGACGCCTGCAACGCGGCAGCCAGCACGGCATGCTGCTTCTGGAAAGCCACCAGTACCCCCTCGGCAAGAACGCGACGATTCGTGCCCGTCTGTTCGACCCGCAATACAACCCGCTGACGCAGGAGCAGGTCGTCCTCGAAGTGACTGACCCCAAAGGTCAGATCGTTTCTCCGCCGACCATTTTGAGAGCCGACCCCGCCGCACCGGGAGAATACGTTGGCTCGCTAAGAATGACCCAGCCGGGCCGATACAAGCTGTCGCTGCCCGTCCCCAATCTGGACGAACGAGTCGAAGATTCCGTCGAAGTCAGCATTCCGCAACTCGAAGATAAGGAAATGCGCCAGAATGTCAGACTTCTTAAGGAACTCGGCAAGGAGTCCGGCGGTCAATATCTGACACTCGACGCACTAAATACCCTGCCCGCTTCACTGCCAAACCTCGGCGAGGAATTCCTCATCGCCGAGCGCCTGCAGACGCTGTGGGACCAGGCCTGGGTGATGTACCTGCTCGCCGGGCTACTGTCACTGGAGTGGCTATCAAGAAAGTTACTCAAACTGGCGTAAAATCAGAAGAGGGTTTACCGCAGAGGACACAGAGAAACACAGAGGCTCACAGAGAAAACAAATTCATTCTTCCCCTGTGTGCCTCTGTGCTCCTCCGTGACCTCTGTGGTGAAAAATCTTTTGCATGTTCGGGCAGACTTCTCAGACTGACCGTCTGTCAACAAACCCCTCAGGACGATATTGACGGAACTGAACTGACAAGGACATGATGGTGTGTTGCGCCTTTTCCATCGCAGCGAGGATTCAAGAAAGTTAACTCGACGAAATGGTGAACGACCCGCAGACGGCTGAGACAATCAAGTCAACCTTCGCGTTGCTGAGGTCGAAGATCCGCCAGTACATCCTACTCGAGGGGATTGCTCTTTTAATCGCCTGTATCGGCGGCCTGTTCTGGCTGACGTTTGGACTTGATTACCTCTGGTTCGAACTCAACCGCTTTGAACTTCCGAAAGAAGTGCGCCAGATTCTTGTCTTCGGCTCACTGATCGTGATTGCCATTGTCGCGCTGCGTGCGATCGGGCAGCGGATGTTGATTCCGTTTCGAGATCGTTCGGTCGCGATGCTGATGGAGCAGAAGTTCCCGACCCTTTCGGATCGACTCATCACAACCGTCGAGCAACTGGAATCCCGCGAAACAAACACCCCCCCTTTGACCACAATGATGCTGCGTCAGACGGCGGGGGAAGCCTATGAGATGCTCAAGAATCTCGACATCCGCTCGGTGTTTGATCAGGCCCCCCTGCGACGAGTCGCGGGACTGGCGGCGATCATGGTGGTCTCGATTGGCATACTCCTGATCGTCGACCACAAAGCGGTCGCACGCTGGGCCGATGGATTCGTCCGTCTGAAAGAGGAATACTGGATTCGCGAGACCGCAGTCATCGTGAAAGTCCTGCGACAGCCGGGGGATGAAGTTCGAGACTTTGTCGACCACACTATCAAGCACGCCCGCGGCCAGGATCTGACACTGCTCGTAGAACTCTCGGAGTCATCGCCGGTTCCCGAGCGGGTCATGCTGTCGTATCAAACAAAAAACGGCGCGACCAGTCGAGCCGTCATGAGTCACCCGCAGGATCGTCTGTTTCAACAGACGATCCCCGAAGTCGTCGATGATCTGAGTTTCTGGATCGTTGCAGGAGATTATCGCAATCGACAGCCCTATCGTGTGATCGTCGTCGATCCGCCTCGCATTGATTCTGCAGAACTGCTCTGCGAATACCCTGCCTACACCGGCCTGAATCGTCCGGGGGATGA
>SXPC01000011.1 GCA_005778225.1 Planctomyces sp.
CCGACGCATACGAGCTGATGTACTGATCCTGCCAGTTCGGTGGCGGCCCCTGCTCGTAGTTCCGACGCAGCGATTCATCGTAATCCTCCCGCTCATCGCCAAACAACGCACGGAACGGCTCCAGCCAATGTGTATCCCTTACCAGACGATCCCAATAATAATGCCCGACTTCATGACGAAAATGCCCCAACAATGTCCGATAAGGCTCGTGCATTTGCACACGCGTCTTCTCCCGAATCGCATCATCCGCCTCTTCGATATTCAGCGTGATCAATCCCTCATCATGTCCCGTCAATACCCGCGGCCCGCCCACCGGATCCCGTAGAAAATCAAACATCAGTCCCTGCTCAGGATTCTCTGTCACCTTCGATTCCACCGGCAGCCCCAGACGCAGAAATTGAGCCACCGCGCGACTCTTCGCGATTTCGATGTTTCTCCACCATTCCGCGTTGTTTGGATCATTCAAATCCGGAATCATCCGGTTCAATCGGCAGCTTCGACACAGCGGATTCCCATCATCGGCTGTCAATAACCAATTGCACCCGATCGGCGAATTCAGATTCGCACACTGTTTATAAACAGCCGACTCCTTGCTCTCCGCCAGCGTCCAGGTTCCTGCAACATTTCCTGGTTCAATCGCGGCTAATGTCTGCGTTTCGGGATCAAACCCCACGGCCCTCTGACAACCGATACACAAACTGTTCCGAAAATAGATGGGTCGCCCACAGACGCACTGATAAGAGCTCTTCTCCTCCGGCGTCCCGCCTGTCTTCCAGGCGTCCGTCAACCGCTTTGTAATCGTCTCGAAAAAACTCAACATGGCCTGGCCCTTCTCATGAACTCGCTGCGTGCATCATCGCCCAACACACAGTCGTTCATTCTGAAGACACCTGACAACCGCAAGCAACAGGGAATAAAAGAATCACTACGAATCCCGTCCTCTGTGTTGTCTTTATCGAGTGAGCTTTTATCGACTCAGCAGCATGCGATTGGCTTTGGACACACTGTGGGGATCCCATTCGTCCAGAAGGCCCGCGGAGTAGGCGAGCAGTTTGAGAGGGTGGAAGGTGCGGGTGGTCGACTGCTGCTCGAGCTGCATTTTGCAGCTGCTGCATTCGGAGACGTGGAAGTCGTAGCCGCCGCTGGTGCTGGCTTCGATCAAGTCTTTGCCCATAGCCAGTGAGCGGTCGAAGTTTTTCTGAGATAAGCCGAAGAGCCCGGCCATGCCCGAGCAGCCGCGGTCCTGGGAATCGACTTCGAGTTCGGGAATCAGTTTCAAGAGTGGCAGATAGGGACTGTGCTTCCAGAGAGCGCGAGTGTGGCAGGGGGTGTGATACCAGGCTGAGCCGGGCATGGCGTTGAGTTTCCATGGACTGACGGGACCATCTGCACCGGGCTTGAGCGATTCGCTGAGGATCAGGTTCCACAGGTACTGGCCGGCGTCGATGGTCTTATTGGCGACGTCGTTGACGTCGGGATGAGTCGAGAGGAAGGGGTATTCCTGTTTGAGCGCGATCGCTGCGGAAGGCTCGGTGCAGATGATGGAATAACCTTCTCGCGCGTACTCGCCGAGCAGACGCAGGTTGACATCGGCGACATTTCGAGCGGCTCCGAAGTCGCCGGCGGCAAGGTACCCCATCCCGGAGATCGTCTGTTCGGGAGGAATCAAGATGTTGATGTTGAGCGATGCGAGCAGACGCATGAGCGCGATGCCGATGAGAGGATCGTGCTGGTTGGCGTAATAGTCGACGAAATAAACGACACTGCGGTCCGGGGGCATCTGCTCGAGTGTCTCGGGCATATCTTTAGTGAAGTGGCGGAGGAATGTTTTGGACTGGTAGCGAGGCAGCTTCCGCTGACGCGCGAGGCCAAAGAATTTCTCCATCAGCCAGCGTGAATACTGCGACGTCAGCAGCATGTTCGCGAAGAAGGGAAGGCGTGTCGCGAGGGTGCCGACTTGATGAATCCGCGATAGATACCAGTCGGAACGAGTTTGCCCGTGGATAGCAACGTAGCGGGCTTTGGCTTCGAGGTGAAGGTGGGGAATATCAACTTCACTGGGACATTCGATGGCACACTGCTTGCACTGGAAGCAGGAATCGACGATCGCCTGGAAGTCTTCCTTGGCCATCGACTCGGGATTGAGAATCCCCTGCATGTGCTGGCGGAGAATGTTGCCTTTGGAACGAGGGGCATCGACTTCTTTGCGAGAATTGCGAAAGAAGGGGCACATCCGCATGCCAGGTGAGGTCGAACGACACACGCCGCAGCCGTTGCACGACTGGGCCTGTTCGATCGCGCTCGATGTGCGCCAGTTGAGATCGAGGTCGAAGACTTCCGGTTCTTCTCGCCACAGACGAAGGTTCTTGCGTGTCAGGTGGGCATCGTCACTGATAATCTTGTCGGGGTTCATCATGCCGACAGGATCGAAGAGGAGCTTGACCTCCTTGAAGACCTTATAAAGCTGCGCGTACTGCGAGCGGATGAAGGACGTCCTTGCGAGGCCGTTGCCGTGTTCGCCGGAGATCGTGCCGCCGTGATCAAAGACGACTTGATAGACATCGCGTGCCAGCGATTCCATCTTCACACCGCCGTCGAGGGCAGGATGTTGCATGAAAGGACGGAAGTGCATCTGCCCCGTGCCCGCGTGGGAGTAAAGCGTCGCGGTGAGCTGGTGCTTCTGAAAGACTTTCTGGACATGGTTGAGGAACGACTCGAACTGGTCGGGCGGGATGGCGATGTCTTCGATGAACGGCAGCGGACGCAGGTCGCCTTTGATCTTGTTGAGCATCGGAACGATCCCGGCGGCCAGTGACCAGAGGAACTGGACGTCGTCTTCATCGTCGGCGGAGTAGCCGATCGAGGCATTGGGGGAGACTTGACGGACGGCGCGGACGATCTCAGCGAGTCGTCGTCTCATCTGCTGGCGAGTCGCCCCTTCCTGCTCGACAATGACAGCTGCTTCGGCATTCGCGGGAATGATCTTCGCGAAACGGGGGTCGTTGCGTGCCAGATTCAGCAGACGTCGGTCGATCAGGTCACAGGCGGATGGCTGGTAAGACAGGATGGTCTTGATCGATGTCGCTGCGGAGGAAAGATGGTCGAAAAAGAACATCGACATCCCGCGATGCTCGGGCTGACGCGAGACGTGGAGCTTGGCGGTCGAGAAGATGCCCAGGGTGCCTTCTGAGCCGATCAACATGCGAGGCAGGTCGAGGATCTCGTTCTGCAGGACATTTCGCAGAAAGTATCCCGAGGCATTTCGCATGAGGGGGGGCTGAAACTTATCGATCAACTCTGTGTTTGATGACAGCAAAGTTGAGAGGCTGCGCAGCAGCTGCGGATGCGATCGATAAACCGGCATGCGGAGGTCGATCGGGATCTCCTGAGACGGATCATCGAGATAGGAGATCAGAGCAAGGTTGACTCGTGTGGCATCGAAGCTCGATCCATCGGACAGAAGCATTTCCAGTTCGAGGACGTGATCTCGAGCAGAGCCGACACGAAGGGCATGCGAGCCGGCCGCGTCGACGGCGAGCATACTGCCAATGGTTGTTGTCAGGCTGTTGGCAGGATCGGGAGCGAAGTAGCGACCAGTGCGTCTGAGAAGTCGGTTGAGAGTCGCCAGTCGCATGCCAGCTTGAACAGTAACGGTATCGCCGTCGTCGGCGATGAGTTCGTTGTAGGCGACACTGAAGTCGATCACGATTCCCTTGCCGAGCGCGCCGCCCGCGACACCCGTCCCGGAGCCGCGAGGAATGAGTGGCAGGGAGTGTTCTCGGGCGTAATTGATGGTCGCAAGAATGTCGTCACGATGCTTGGGGACGACGACGGCGCAGGGCGTGACCTCGTACAGACTGGCGTCCGTTGCATACATCGCCAGTGTCACGGGATCGCCGTGAACCTCGCCGGCGAGGACGCCCGAGAGGTCTTCCACAATCCGCGACTGAAGATCGCCCACAATGGCCCTTTAAAGAAACCAGTTCGTCACATGACGAACCATGACGGTTTGTAACGCAAAAGTGTCAACGGCTTGTTCGTCTCAGTCAAACAACTGACTGAGCAAACGACTGATTGAGTTTTCCCGTTGGGGAAGATTTGACTCCGGGTCGAGATCAGGATTGAGAGAAAGGAAAACCGTTCGTCATCATCACCTCCCCCGGCAGGTGAGACAACCTATCAAACACGAAACCTGAGTCAGGAACAAGAGTTAGTGAATCTGATGGTGATTGTGACGGTCATTGGGGAGATACAAATTTCTCAAACGGGCCAAGTTTCCGAAAATCGGGGGTTTTTCATAAAACAATTAGGTCCGAATCCCCGTCTATGCGTATTGTAAACGGGAACACCTTCTTGCGTTTGACTCGTCAAAAGACGAAAATTAGTCGATCCTGGCGCCCCTCTGGTAAGTGAATTTGGACGACCGACCATGGCACTTGAATCTGAAATGTCGCGACGCAAAATTGATCAATGTTTGCGGATGCTCAATCTCGGACAGTTTTTGAAAGTCTTTGCCGACTGGTCCGCCATCTATCTGCTCATTGTTGGCGTCGTCATCCTGCTCGTCAAATTGCGAGTGATGGATTTGTGGCCTGGCGTGCTCTGGCTGTTTGCAGGACTGGTCCCGATTGGGGTCGCTGCCTGGTTTCATGCCAAGCGCAGTTTCTTTTCTCGACGCGAAGCAGTCGCCTATCTCGATGAACGCCTTCAGACCGGCGGCTTGCTCATGACTCTCGAAGAGCAGCCCGATCTGACGTGGCAGTCGCGACTCGATTTCCCTTTGGCGACTTGGCGAGATGCTCTGCCCGGGTTTTATCCCAAGCGATTTCTCTCGTATGTTCAGATGCCGGCGTTATTTGCGCTGGCGGCCTGTGTGATTCCTTTGCGAGAACTGCCGGCCAAGCCTGTCGTCAAGAATGATGTGGCTCAGGAAGCGACGTCGGAACTGAAGGCTATTCTGGAAACGCTCAAGGAAGAGAAAGTCGTCGAAGGCAAAGAAGAGGAAACACTCAACGACCAGATTGAAAAACTCGTTAAGGAAACAGAATCCGCTCCGCTGACTCACGAGAAATGGGAAACGGTCGAAGCCCTCAAGCAACAGATGCTCTCTCAACTGCAGGAGATGGCGGTCCATATGGCCAAGTCTGCCGCGGCTGCGGAGGCTCTTGAATCATTGAACCTGGAAGACCTGAATCTCTCAGCTGAACAGCTTGAGCAACTCCAGAATGCATTGGGCGAAGGGCTCAAGGAACTCGCGAAAAGCGGACGTTTGGCTGAAGCACCGCCGAGCGTCAAAGAGCTCGCGGAGCAGCTGCAAAAATCTGGTCAACTGAAGATTCCCGGCGATCCTGGCAAGCGTCAGCAGCTTCTTTCTGAACTCAAAGAGTTTCTTCAGGAAGAAGCGATGCGTTCCAACTCTGTCTGCGAAAACTGCCAGGGGAAGGGGATGGGGAAAAAGCCGGGCGGCAAAGCTGGCCAGGGCGAAGGTGAGGGAGAGGGCGAAGGAGAAGATGAAGGACAGGAAGGCAAAGGCGAAGGCCAAGCCAAGGGAAACCGTCCTGGTAAAGGGGGCACTTCCCGTGGCCGAGGCGATGCGGAATTGACCTGGGGAGTTGAAAATGAGAAGGAAGGAATCAAGTTCAAGGAAACAGTCCTTCCGCCTGGATTCAAAGAGATGCCCAAGGAAGAAATTCTCCGCTTAACTAAGAAAGATCCTGAAGCAGATCCTGCCGCGTCTGCCCCTCGCGATGGTTCTCGTGACCAGACCGATACCGCCGGCAGCCAGTCCTGGAATCGCTCCCTCAAACCACGTCACCAGCAGGTGATTCGTGACTACTTCAAAAGTGATAAACTGCAAAGTGAAACGCCGTAAGGGCGTCGCGGTTGGTCAAAACGATTTCGATGATGTTCTTCAGCTGGCAAACAACTTAGCAGACACACAACCCAGAAGAGTCCTCATGCAAAACGAGCCGACGTCCACGTCTCTACTTACCCCCGAGCAGGTCACACACGCCAGGAGTCTGATACAGAAATTAACGACGGGACTGGAATCAGCCATCTACGGTCAGTCGCGGCTTCTCGAACTGACAACGATCTGCATTCTGTCGCGCGGTCACCTGCTTCTGGAAGGTCTGCCTGGGCTGGGGAAGACGGAGCTGGTCAAAGCGCTCTCCAGTCTGTTGGGGCTTTCTTTCCGACGTGTGCAGTTCACGCCGGACCTTCTGCCCAGTGACATCCTCGGGGCGCCGATTCTGGAGGAAACGTCCGAAGGGCGTCGTCTGCGTTTCCATCAGGGGCCGATCTTTGCGAATCTGCTGCTCGCGGACGAAATCAACCGCGCGACGCCCAAGACTCAATCGGCCCTCCTGGAAGCCATGCAGGAGCGACGCGTTACCGTGATGGGTGAAACGCACGTACTGCCCGCCCCGTTCTTTGTCCTCGCGACACAGAACCCAATCGAACTGGAAGGAACCTACCCGCTGCCGGAAGCACAGCTGGACCGTTTCATGTTCAAGGTCAATGTGAATAATGTCTCCAGTGAGACGCTGGAATTGATCATTAACCATCGTCAACAAGGCAAGACACCTCAGTTGTCGCAGGCCCTCAGCCTGGATGAACTCAATGAGCTCTTTGCCCTCGTCGATCAGGTCCACCTCCCGAAAGCGGTCGCGAATTATATTGCCCGTCTGGTCAATGCGACTCATCCGGATGTTCCTGGCAGTCCGGACTTCGTGTCGAAGTTCGTTCGGTTCGGCTCCTCGCCTCGCGCGGCGATTGCGCTGGCATCGTCTTCACGAGCTTCCGCGCTGGTCCAGGGCAAGCCGAATGTTGGTTTCGACGATGTCCGTCGGGTTGCGGAATCGGTTCTGTCCCATCGCCTGATCCTCGATTACTCGGCCCGCATGGAAGGCTGGACAACTCCCAAGGTTGTCGAGGCACTGCTCAAGGAAGTCTCGTCGGTGGCAAAAGAGATCCCGGCCGATATCGCAGGTTAATACTGCCTGACTGATCCTGATTTGCCATGATCCCTGGTGTTCAAATTCTCGTTGGAATGAATTTCTGCCTTTAAAGGCTGTCCGATATGTATCGTCAAATCTGTTTTCTGCTGATCGCCACTGCTTTGTGTCTTACGAGCTTTACCTCGGCTTCTCAGGCAGCCGTCGGTGTGGTTACTCGGACGGGAGCCGATCTTGATCTTCTGATCGCGACCGATTGGATCGGCGGGCAGGAGGGGGGGTATCACCCTGTCCGGATTCGCGTGACCAATCGTGGTCCTGCGACGACTCTGCAATTTGTGGCTGATAAAGGAGTCGGGAGGGATCCCGTCCCTCGCGTGATGACGACCGTTCAACTTGATCAGAATGCAAAAAGTCAGGTCACACTCAACATTCCCATCGTCGATGCCTCCCAGAGCTACACTTTGTCTGTCCGACGAAATGGCACGCTGCTGCCAGCATTCAGCCTCCCTTTTACGATCCCATCACTGCAGGACGGTAACCCCTGTCCCAAGATGTTGATCATTCACCCCAGCCAGATCGAATGGACACCCTTCGGTGTTGCCGCTGAGTCGTTTAATGTGGCTCAGCAAGCTGGCAGCCTGATCCCGCATACTGGCAGTCCGATGAATGATGCCCTCGTCGTCGAGCCACGTCTTCTGCCAACTTCCTGGCAGGGATACACAGGTGTCGATTTTGTTGCGATTGCGCTCGAGACGTTGAGCAAGCTGGCTGTCGATGAACGTAAGCCGCTGGTGGACTGGGTTCATGCAGGTGGTCAGTTGCTGGTCTTCAATATCGGGAAGAAGCCCTCTGAGTCTCGGGAGCTGACCGATGCGTTATCACTGATGACCCTGGCAGAAGGGGAAGCAGGCTGGCGTGACGTCAGGCTGACCCTTCCGAAAAACTTTCAGCTCGATGAAAACGCGACTGCTTTTTCTCGCTTCCCTGGTTCAGGCGTTGTCGAAACAACGACTCCCGGAAATGCTCCTCCAGGACCTGGAGAAAAATGGAACTACCGTAAAACGACCCTGCAGGAACGGGACGTCATGCTGGGGACTGTTTATGCCTTTGAAGGAAACTGTTTCGATGGGACTTACAATGACTGGATCGGGTTTCTCCAGCATGTTCCCCGGGAAAATCTAAAGGCCTTTACGCGGGCTGGTGTCTCGTCCAATCGGGCGGCAGACGACTTTCTGACGTTCCTGATCCCGAGCATTCGCAGTGTTCCGATTGTTGCCTTCATGTTTCTGATTACGATCTTCAGCATTGTGATCGGCCCCCTCAATTATCTGTATTTCTTGCGTCGACGACAGCTCGCGATGATGCTGGTTTCGGTCCCTTCGATCGCCCTGGTCGCGAGTGTTTCGCTGATTCTTTACTCGACGATCGCCCACGGTTTTGGTGTCAAATCCCGCATCCGCAGCGTGACGTATCTTGACCAGACAGCTCAGAAAGCGGTCACCAAATCGCGCGTTTCTTTCTTTGCAGGTCTGACTCCTTCGGGCGGGTTGAATTTCCGCCCGGCGACGAGCGTCCTCCCTGTCTGGCTGATGGATGATGAATTTACCACGGGCGACATCGACTGGTCCGAAAATCAGCGCTGGTATGCCGGCTGGCTCAAGTCTCGAACGAGAACTCAATTCGTCACCATCGAGCCGCATGATGAACGCGGACGTCTGGTGATCAATCAGCCAACCGATACGACGATGAACGTCTCGAACGGGTTTGAATTCGATCTCCGCATGGTCATCATTCCTGGACGCGATCGAGAATTCTTTATCGTCGAGAATCTGAAAGCTGGTGACAAAACTCAGGCACGGCGACTTTCAGAAATGAAATCGGACCCCGATTTCAAGATCACCGACATTACGAACGGTCTGCTCGATCCCTATCCCATGGAGATCCCTGCGACGGTCGATGAAAATGCCGTCAATGTTGGCCAGATCTTCGGCTCACGACGTCGGTATTACACCCATTCCTACGGCGACGCGGCTGAGCAGCCTAAAGCGCAGTACAAAGACAGTCAGCTTGAGAAGATCGCGATCGACTGGAAGACATCACTGACGTCTGGAAATGTTCCGGAAGTCTCAGGTGCAGCCGAAGCAGCGACCTACATCGCGGTTGTTGATCGCCCGGTGTATGCTGATACGGGGTTGGCTCGGTCGAGGTCAGAAGCTAGTTCTCACCTGATCATCGGCGTGTATCAGCCGGATTGATGTTCTGTAGAGTGACCTTCCCGCGACGCGATACGGATTCCAGACACTTAGGACGACTTCATGTCTTCGACAGAACTCGACAAATCACGAGCGACTAGCAGTGCATCGACTGTCGGTGCTCCGACTGATAGTGCATCACCAGCAACAGCGATTAACGGTCACCCTAATCCGGGCATCGACGCTGCTGGAACGACGCCTGAACGCAAACCGATGATCGAAGTTCGCCACCTTCACCGCTTCTTTGGCAAGCTGAAGGCGGTCAACAACGTCTCGTTCACGGCCTACCCTGGGCAGGTCGTGGGCTTCATCGGGCCTAACGGTTCGGGCAAGACGACGACGATGCGTATCCTCGCGACGCTGGACCTGCCGACCGCTGGGGATGCCTTCGTCAACGGCTATTCCGTGATTGATGACCCTGATAAGGTTCGTCATGCGGTTGGCTTTATGCCGGATGCATTCGGGCGATATCCGAATATGGATGTCGTCGAGTATCTCGATTTCTTCGCCCGCGCGTATGGTCTGCGCGGTCAGAAGCGTCTTGATGCACTTGATCGCGTGCTCATCTTCACTGAACTTCGCAAGATGGCTCACAAGCCGATCAATACGCTCTCGAAGGGGATGTCTCAACGACTCGGACTGGGACGCGTGCTGATTCACGATCCTCCTGTTCTGATCCTGGATGAACCAGCCGCCGGTCTTGATCCACGTGCCCGCGTCGAGCTGCGCGAACTCATCGCCGTGCTTTCGACGGAACTCGGGAAGACGATCCTCATCAGTTCGCACATTCTGACCGAGCTGGGTGAAATCTGTGATTCGGCTGTCATCATCGAAGCCGGGCAGGTCCTTGCCTCTGGAACGATCAAAGACATCAACGACAAGCACCTGAAGGATCTTGCCGACTCCAAGAATATCCTGTTCATCACCCGTGTCCTGAATGGACAGGCAGAAGCACTCGCGACCTGGCTGCTCGAACAGCCTTTCGTTCTCGACGCCAACGTCGCGTCGGAACTGGTTCGCTTCCGTTTCGAGGGGGATGTTCATGCTCAACACGATCTTCTCAAACGGATGATCAACAGCAAGTTTGAGATTATCGAATTCCAACGCAAGGCCGAGACACTGGAAGACGCATTCATGGCGATCACAAAAGGAATCGTCCAGTAGATGTCGACGATCAGCCCACAGTATGACGTTCGCAGGGAAGACTTGCTCTTCTGCGCTCATCCTGCGCTGGATCGCTGGTCTGACCGCGTCAATCCGCTGCTGATTAAAGAAATCAATCAGCAGTTGAAGAGCCGATTGTTCCTGATGATCTATCTGTTGTTTGTTCTGCTGGTCTGGGGTAGTTCCCTCTACATGCTGATGATGCAGCCACAGACCGATCAGCCTGATTTTGAGGCGGGTGATCTGCTCTTCTCGCTGTTGTACAAGATCACGATCTTTCCGTTGTGTTTTGCTATCCCTTTGGGAATTCACCAGCGCATGCGGGATGAATTTCACATGCACACCATCGAGATGCTGACGATTACGACGCTCTCTTCCGGTCGTATTTTTCGAGGCAAGCTGATGTGCGGCCTGCTTCAATCCGGGTTGTTTCTGTTTGCCTCGCTGCCGTTTCTCGTCTTCTGCTATCTACTTAAAGGGATCGGAATTGTCGAGATTCTGACTGTCGTTGCAGGAACGGTTTTTACTCTTTTGTGTTTTTACCAGGTGACGATTCTCTACTCCGCTTTGAGCCGAACGCGCATCTGGGAATACCTGTCGCGCATGTCGTTGGTTTTCTTCAGCACGATCCTGTACTTCGCGTTGTTTTTTTCAGCGGACGCGGTTGTTCTTGGTGGAATTTCCAGCATTTACTATCTCGTTGGGGTTCTGGTTGCGAACACGCCCCTTTACTTCTCGATGCTGATCTTTCTTGATGCCGCCCATGAGCAGTTCAAGCCACTTCGCCTGATGCGTCCTCCCTTCCGCGTGCGGATCAATGGCGAAGGAAAAGTGATCTTTCTTCCCCGGCTTCTGTACCAGGAAGTCCCTGAAGAATATCGGGACCCATCGTCGAACCCGGTCAAGTCCAACCAGGCCGCGTCGAAGTCACTCGCCAAAGCGACCTGACCGAAACGTGATCTTCGCCCCCCGTCATTCACGATAGAGTCGGATAATAAAGAGGCCTCGATGTCTACAGCCGAAAAGACCTCACGAATCGATCTGGCGCTGCAGCGCATGAATGCCTACAGCGACTGGATCAACCCCATCGTGATCAAAGAGGTACGCCAGTCACTCAAGAGCAAGCTCTTTGTGACGACGTTCATGCTCAGCCTTGCCGCCTGCTGGGCGATCTCTGTCATCGGGATCATGTTCTTCTGGAACGTGATTGAGTATTCGCCCGTCAGCCTGCAGTTTTTTATCTGTTACTACTGGGTTCTGGCCTTTGCGCTGTTTGTTGTGATCCCGTTTGGTGCCTTCGGTTCTCTGCAGACCGAGCGCGACCAGAATACCTTCGAGATCCTGCAGATCACTACCCTTCAGCCTTCGCAGATTGTGACTGGCAAGCTCGCCAGCGCCATGCTGCAGGCGATCATTCTTTATGCAGTGATTGCCCCATTTATCGCGTTTTCTTCGTTGCTGCAGGGCTTTGATCTGCTGCGGGTCAGTTATGAGATGACGATCTCGCTGGCGATCTGCATGGGGGCATCAATGTGCTGTCTGATGCTCAGCACGCTTGGCAAGCAGAAGAATTTCCGGACTCTGATGGTTTTGTTCCTGCTGGGCGGACTGGTGTCACTTTTCAGCTCGCAGGCATCATTTGCAGCCTATGTGATGGCGGGGGGAGCGGACTTTGATACGGAGTTTTATCTTTGGAATCTGTTGTTCTTCCTGGGTGGCCTGAGTTACTTTTTTCTCTTCCATCAGATCACCGTCGCGCAGTTGACCTTCGAAGCAGAGAATCGCAGCTTTGGGATTCGGGTCATTGCGACTGCTCAGTTTTATCTGCTCTGGATCTGCATGTACGCGATCTCAATCATGTATGCCTCGACAATGCTGCGATACAGTGATGATTACGCCTGGTCCTGTGCGGTGATCTCCAACTTCCACTGGGCGATCGTCGGCTTCTTTGCGGTCACCGAAGCGGAGCCTCTCTCGCGACGGATTCGTCGTGATCTGCCCAAATCGTTCTGGAAGCGCTGGCTGATGGTCAGCTTTCTGCCGGGCGGTTCACGAGGCTTCTTCCTTGTCACCAAGCACTTGCTGCTGACAATTCCATTGATGTTGGGCCTGCAGTACGTCACTGGGTTAGCCGCGGGTGAAACGAATCTCCCAACGCTGTCCGGCCTGCTGTCTGAGCATAAAACGGAATCATCGATTGCCCAGATTGGTTACATCATTTTCTTCCTCGGCATGGGAAGGTTGATCACAGCCGGGATGATGAAAGCTGCACCGAGTACGCGTCCTGCTCATGGGCGCGTGGTCATGCTGATCACGACTCTGATGTGCGTTCTTTCGCCGTACCTGATTCTGTGGCTCGTTGGCTATTACGAGAATCGTATGACACTTGATTATCACCCGCTGATGGTCATCAACCCGGTCGAGTCACTGCGCTACATCAACGATAACGATGATGCGATGTCCCGGCTGATCTTCAGTTTTGCAGTCCTCGCGGGTGGAATTGTCTTGCTGGCGAATCTTCCCGGGACATTGCGAGGACTTCGTCAGGGGTTGTGGCCGGAGCGACCAGACCCTTACCGTGCACTCGATTACTCCACGGTGCGCGAACAACTTCAGCGTGCCGAGGAAACCGGCGTGACCGCCGTCATGGGTTGATGAAGCCATGGGTTGATGAAGAGGTCCCGTCGGCCTCATGGCCAGTCTGTTTTCTTGGAAAGATCTCGCTGATGTCCCTGCGTCATGATACTGAAGTCCAGCAGAACCTCGCCTGCTATTCGCTGGCGCTGCCGTTCGTTCCGACGAGTGGCCGTTCGGGTGAACTGCTTGGGCGGGGGACGGGCTCTTCTCTGGAGTTTCAGGAGTACCGCACGTATCAGCTGGGTGATGACATCAGGCACCTCGACTGGGCGGCGTATGCGCGCTCGGATCACCTGATGGTTCGCCTCTTTCGGGAGGAGATCTCTCCTCATGTCGAAATCCTGCTCGATGCCAGCCGCTCGATGAATACGGGCGACGGCACGAAAGCTCGCGTTGCGCTGCAACTGACCAGCCTGCTGGCTCAACTGTGTGGACGCATGAGTGGCCAGCCTCGGGTCATTGTCGCCAAGTCAGAACGCCCATGTCCGGCGTACGGGTTGAATCAACTCGACCTGTTGACTCCGAGCATCTTTTCCTCTGTCACCAACATCGACGAACTTTTGACGGACCACGCCGTCACTTTTCGTGGCAAGTCGATCCGCATTGTCATCAGCGATTTCATGTTTCCACATGATCCACAGTCACTCGTTCGACGACTGGCCACGAACGCGTCCGCGCTGTGGATGATCCAGCTACTGACTCGCTGGGAGTCCCATCCGACGAACCTCGGTGGCCATCGACTGACCGATGTCGAATCGGGTCAGGAGATCGACCTTTATCTGAACGAATCCGTTCTGACGAATTATCGACATCGTTTGAAAACACTTCAGGATTCTTTGCGCATCAATGCACAGCGGCTGCATTCCAAGTTCGTGGTTGCGATCGCGGATGAAACTCTGAGTCCGCTGTGTCGCAATACGCTGGCGCCTGCTGGTTTGCTGACATCGAGTATGTAATGAGACGATGGCGATTTGAGGCTACGGACTCGGCTTGTCAACCGGGTGGCTGGGGTCAGGATTGTTCGCTGACCTCAGACGAGCGCGTTAAACACCAGCGTCAAAACGTCTTGTCACGAGTTCTACTGGGGTCAGCGACCCCTGCACACGATTCAACCTCGACTCGTTGGTGAGACGTTGCAACGCGTGACAGCGGCTCGAACGGAGCCTCGCCCTCCCGTGGACGAATTCTGAAATTTCCGGGCAGCTTCTCACTGATCAGTGAGCTAAAGGCTCGGCTTGTCGATGCCGATGATCTCAACCTGCATGGTTTCCAGGTCGACAATCGCGATCGTATGTCGATTGACCCGGTAGAGGGCTCCGGGATTGAGGACCAGCGTTCGTCCCTCGTGATGCGTTTCGGTGGCATGCGTGTGACCGTAGCAGACCAGGTCATACTCGCCCGATGATTTGACGGCCCGAAATTTGATCGGGTCATGGCTGTGAATCAGCCCGATTCGGCGATTTGCAATCGTCAGATCGCCAAACTGGTCATGGCACGTTAATCCCATTTCGCGCATCACATACTGGAGCGGTTCGGGATCCCAGTCGCAGTTGCCAAACACGAAATGCGTTTCAAACCCTGCCAGCAGTTCCACGACTTCCGGGCTGCCAATATCGCCGCAGTGGAGAACCGTTTTGATTCCGCGATCGAGCAGGACTTCGACGGCGGACATGGTGTGCCCGACATGCCCGTGCGTGTCGCTGATGATGCCAATCTTCATGACGTGATCCCTCCATCATTGATTTTAGAGCGCTGACAGGCCACGATGAAGCGAAAATCTATCTCCGTCCACGTTCGCCGGAATCCAAGTTACTATCATGCCCGCGACCAGTCTTAATGTCTCTCTTGGTGATCGCAGTTATCACATTCATATCACGACGGACGGAATCGATGCGCTACCCGGGCTGATCTCCGACTGGCTGACGACCCGTCTTTACTGGCATCAGTCCACGCCCAAGGGGCTGATCATTACCGACGATAACGTCTCGGATCATGCTTTGCGTGTCCAGAATGTTCTCGCGGCTGACAAATGGTCGACGACGATTCTGACTCTTCCTGCAGGAGAGCAGACCAAATCCCTGGCTCACCTCGCGAGCATCTACACTCAACTGACACAGATGCAGGCGGACCGAAAGACGATGGTCTTTGCTGTCGGCGGCGGGGTCATTGGGGATCTGGCCGGGTTTGCAGCGGCGACTTATGCGCGTGGTCTGCCTTTCGTGCAGATCCCGACAACGCTGCTTTCGAATGTCGATAGTTCTGTGGGGGGTAAGACCGGTATCAACCTGCCGGAAGGTAAGAATCTGGTTGGTGCGTTTCACCAGCCCCTGGGAGTCTTCATCGACACTTCGTTCATGGAGACGCTGCCGGATCGTGAGTTTCGCTCGGGGCTGGCGGAGATCGTCAAGTATGGCGTGATCATGGATGCGAAGTTCTTTGCGTATCAGGAACGTAACATTGAAGCGATCAACCGACGTGATGCGGCTGTCATTCGTGAAATGATCCAGCGGAGTTGTCAGTGCAAAGCCGAGGTCGTCGAGCAGGATGAGTTCGAACGCAGCGGACTCCGCGCGATCCTCAACTACGGCCACACTTTTGCCCACGCTTATGAAGCCCTGTGTGGCTATGGCCTCCTGCTTCACGGCGAAGCAGTCGCGATCGGGATGCTGGATGCCAGCCGTCTGGCCGAGAAGTTGAAACGGATCCCTGCTGATGTCACGAAGCGTCAGCGTGATCTGCTCACTGCGATTGGGCTGCCGACGATCCTGCCGAGTAACGGTCGTCCTGATCCGCAGAAAATGATCGACGTCATGCGGCTCGATAAGAAATCGGTCGCGGGTAAGCTGCGATTCATTCTGCCGTCGAAGCTCGGTCATGTGGAACTCGTCAAAGATATTCCTGAACAATTGGTCGTCGAGACGTTAAACGAATCGTGCTGATCCGGTTCGTATGCAATCCGTTTCATGTGTTGAGTTTTCGAGTCCCTTTGTCTCAACGTGGGTCACGATTGCTCCTACAATGGAGAGGAACATCGAAACGCATCCTATTTTCACCGGTATCAGGATGATCCCACGATCATATTGAGGTCACCGTGAACGACTCTTTGATTCTTCGACAGAACAACCGTCCGCATCGTGTTGTGATTATTGGTGGGGGCTTTGCCGGCCTGAAAGCTGCGCGTGCTCTGCGAAAAGCCCCGGTGGAAGTTGTGCTCATTGATAAACGCAACTTTCACCTCTTCCAGCCTCTGCTGTACCAGGTCGCGACGGGCAGTCTCTCGCCAGCCAACATCTCCGCTCCGCTGCGCAGTATCCTGAGTCATCAGAAGAACTGTCGCTGCATCATGGGCAACGTCACGGGTTTCGACCCGGACAACAAGATGGTCATCATGGACGGCGGCCAGATTTATTACGACTCGCTGATCGTGGCAGCCGGAGCCAGTCACAGCTACTTCGGCCACAACGAATGGGAAGAAGCCGCGCCAGGTTTGAAGACGATTGAAGACGCGACCGAGATCCGGGCCCGGATCTACAGCGCCTTCGAATTCGCAGAACGCGAATCCGATCCTGCCGATACCGCAGAGTGGCTGAACTTCGTCATCGTCGGTGCAGGTCCGACGGGTGTCGAGCTCGCGGGCGCGGTGGCTGAGATCGCGCGAAATTCGCTTAAGCATGACTTCCGTCGCATCTCGTCCACGCATGCCAAGATCTATCTGGTCGAAGCAGGCCCGAAGGTTCTCGGCATGTACACCGATGACCTTTCTGAAAGCGCCCTCAAGCAGTTGCAGAAGATCGGCGTCATCGTGCGTCTGAACACGATGGTGACCGACATCACGCGCAGCTACGTGACGCTCAAGCATGATGGTCAGGAAGACCGCATGCCGACGCGAACCGTCCTCTGGGCAGCGGGCGTGCAGGCGTCTCCTCTGGGAAGACTCCTCGCGGAGAAGACCGGCGCAAAAGTCGATCGTCCAGGACTTGTCGAAGTCGCCGCTGACTGCAGCATCCCGGGCTATCCCGATATTTTCGTTATCGGAGACATGGCTCGTTACCTTCACGATGAGAAGCTCAAGCCACTCCCGGGTGTTGCTCCCGTGGCGGTCCAGCAGGGGACTTTCGTGGCCAAGGTCATCACGTCACGTATTCAGAAGAAGTCGCCGCCGACGTTCAAATATAAAGACTACGGCAAGATGGCGACCATCGGTCGCGCTGCGGCTGTCGCAGACCTCGGCAAGAACTTGAAGTTCAGCGGATTTCTAGCCTGGATGATGTGGCTGTTCATCCACATGATGGAGATCGTCTCGTTCCGCAACCGACTGCTGGTCCTCCTGCAATGGGGTTGGCATTACCTGTCTTATGACCGCGCCGCCCGCCTGATCACTGGCGATGATACCCATACCCCTTTGCCCAAAACGCAGGTTGCCCACTCCGAAGCCGCTCCAACGCCACAGCCATCGACGGTGGTCTCACGTTGATGATTTCTTCAACTTGTGTTCCCTGGCTGCGCCAGCCGTGCCGAACGTGACGGAGCATCGACTCGGAAATCCCGCCGCCAAATTACGAAATGGTGATTTGGGACGAGTCTTCTAGCTTCCCATATTGAGCGAGTTGAACACGGCTGACACAGCCGTGGCACACTCTGGTATTTAACCGACGACTTTTGCGATCTGCTCGTAGTTCGGTTTTAGAGAACGATACAGGTCGCCGTAGAGGGGGTAATAGCGATCGTATTCTTTCTTGGCGGCTTTGTCGGTCGGGGTGGTTTCGGTGACGTGAGTCGTTGCTTTACTGGCTTCTTCGATGGATTTGTAGGCACCCGTGCCGGTTGCTGCGAGAAGCGCGACGCCAAAGGCGGGGCCTTCTTCGGCGGAGAGTGTCGAGACACTTTGTCCATAGATGTCAGCTTGCATCTGCTTCCACAGCGGGCTCTTGCCTCCACCGCCGGTGAGACGAATTTCTTTGACCGGGATGTTCATGCCTTTGACGATTTCGAGCGCATCTCGCATGGCATAGGTCGCCCCTTCCATGACGGCTCGCACCAAGTGGGCCTTGCCATGGCGAAGGCTGAGCCCGATCCAGGCGGCGCGGGCGTATGGGTCTGCGTGAGGCGTACGTTCGCCGGTGAGATAGGGCAGGAAGAATAACCCCTCACTGCCAATCGGAACGTCACTGGCTTGCTGGGTCAGAATGCTGAAGACATCGGTGCCTTGCTTCTTCGCATCGGCAGCCTCTGCCTGTCCAAAGTGATCGCGATACCACTGGAAGGCCCCACCGGCAGAGAGGATGCAGCCCAGCACGCACCACTTCCCTTTGACGGCATGGCAGAACGTATGCACGCGGCCACCTTCATCGAAGGCCATTTCGTCGCTGTGGGCGAAGACGACGCCGCTCGTCCCCATGGATGCAAAGACGGCTCCCTTCTTCACGATGCCGCTCCCCAAGGCCGCTGCAGCGTTGTCCGCAGCACCGCCGACGATTGGGACTCCCGCTGGCAGTCCCAGTTCCTTCGCGATATCGCTGGAAAGGGCTGACGAGATCTCCTGAGACTCGAAGACGGGAGGCAGCAGGCCAGCATCGAGTTCCAGCTTCTCAAGGAGTTTGTTGTTCCACTGACGTTTGGCAACATCCATCAGCAGCGTGCCTGAGGCATCGCTGACTTCGGTGGCATAAACGCCTGAGAGTCGGAAGCGGATGTAGTCCTTGGGGAGCAGGACCTGTGTGACTTTGGCGAAGTGCTTGGGCTCCTTGTTTCGCAGCCAGAGGATCTTCGGGGCCGTGAAGCCCGTCAGCGCGGGATTGGCGACCATCTTGATCAGCCTCTTGCGCCCGCCTGCACGCTCTTCGATTTCCTGGCATTCTTCTGTCGTTCGCTGGTCATTCCACAGCAGGGCTGGTCGGATGACTTCCTGCTTCTTGTCGAGGAAGACGCTGCCGTGCATCTGACCCGACAGGCCGATGCCTTTGACACTCTCTGGTTTAATTGATCCTTTGGCGAGGACGGTCTGGATGGTCTTCTTTGTGGCAGTCCACCAGTCTTCCGGGGCCTGTTCTGACCAGCCTGGTTTGGGGCTATAGAGAGGATAGATCTCAGTGGCGGAGGCAAGAATCTTGCCGTCTTCCTGCATCGCCAGAGTCTTTGTGCCCGAGGTGCCAATATCAATGCCGAGGTAGACGCTCATTGCTGCGATCTCGCCTGTGGGAAGAAGAATGTGGGAGACAATGCTGTCAAAAGGAACGATCAGCGAACGTCAATATAACGGCTGAGGGGAGATTCTCGGAACTGATGGCCGTTGTGCATTTGATAAAGAAATCGAGTTTTTTACGGCGCCCAAGAGATTTGGCTGTTTACGCTGAGATCTATTGCGAAGCGTGTTCACACAAGCAGTTGCGTGCGGACTTGGGGTGTTACAAGATGGACCTGGATGACTCATCCAGGAGAAGCTCATGTCAAAGACCATTTATTACTCAGCCCTTAGCGTTGATGGCTATATTGCGGACGCGAACCACTCGCTCGACTGGCTGTTTCAATTTGGTGACATCAACGACACCAGCTATCCGGAATTCATCAAGACGGTCGGCGCCCTCGCGATGGGTTCAACGACTTACGAGTGGGTCATCGATCACATCTCCAATCCAGACGGTTCCCTCAAAGAGCCGTGGCCTTATCAGCAGCCCACCTGGGTCTTTTCGAAACGCGAACTAAAGTCCGTTCTCGGGGCGGACATTCGTTTTGTCAAAGGCCCGGTCGAACCGTTCCATGCAGAAATGAGAAAAACCAGCGGCTTGCAGAACATCTGGATTGTCGGCGGGGGGCAACTGGCTGGTCATTTCTTCGACGCAGGTTTGATTGACGAACTGATCCTGCAAATCGCGCCCGTGCTGCTGACGACAGGTGCGCCGCTGCTGCCTCGGGCGATCACAAAGCCCCCGATGCGACTGCTCAACTGCAGGCGTTACGCCGACTTCATCGAGGCCCATTACGAAGTTCCCAAATCGCCACAGGATTCAAAATCTCAACACGCGTGAATCGGAAGTTGCACATGTGTTGCACACATCAGAAATCCGCCAAAAACCGCTACCCACAGATGTCATTGTCCACTATGGTTAAGGCCTGCGAATCGCTTCTGACAAGCACGCCGCCCAACGAAGGACAGTGATGGAATTTCTCAAAGACTGGGTCGACTTCATTCTGCACTTTGACCAGCATCTCGCGGTCATGATCGATAAGTTTGGTATCTGGACTTACGTGGTCCTGTTCCTGATTGTCTTCTGCGAAACAGGACTGGTCGTCATGCCGTTCCTGCCGGGCGACTCGCTGCTTTTCGCAGCGGGCGCGATCGCGGCGCTGATGCCCGACAAGATCAATATCTTCGTCCTGCTGATCAGTCTGATTATTGCTGCCATTCTGGGCGATACGATGAACTACTGGATCGGCCGGTACTTCTCGAATGTTGGCTCGCTGGGGAAGATTCCGTTTGTCAAAGAAAAACACCTCGAGAAGACTCGCGAGTACTTCGAGAAATATGGCGGGAAGACGATCATCATCGCTCGCTTCATCCCGTTCATTCGGACGTTTGCACCGTTTGTTGCGGGACTCGGGAAGATGAACTACGGCTACTTCCTGTTTTATAACGTCGTCGGTGGCGTGGTCTGGATCGGCTTCTTCCTGATGCTGGGGTACGGCTTTGGCAATATCAGCATCGTCAAACAGAACTTCAAGGTCGTTGTCCTGGCGATTATCGCCCTCTCGGTTCTTCCCGTCATGTATGAACTCTGGATGCACCAGCTCAAATCCCGCAAAGGCAAACAGGGGATCGATGAAGCCGTCGACAAAGCGGACGATTCGCTGCTGTAAGAATTCCCTGTGTGCCACGGCTGTGTCAGCCGTGACGAAGGTCAATAGAGCGTCGTCTAGCAACCCCACGGCCGACACGGCCGTGGCACACGCTCCTTTGGCAGGCGATCGATTCTCGATTCATCTTCTCACGCCCTCCCAATCCGCTTAGAGTAATCGTTCATCGCGCAGCCACGCGTGTTGCGAACTTATCGATTTGTTGCTCACTTTGAGGAGATTGTCTGTGATGCGAACGCCCCAGGCCTTCGCGACGTGGTCCCCCGTCGCTTTGTCAGTTGCCCTGATCTGCTCTCTCGCCACGTCGACCCATGCCGCTGACAGCCCTCGTGAACTTCACCCGGTCGATGCGGTATTCTACGTGGAATACGATGGCCGCGAGAAACACGACGAAGCGGTCCACAATACTGCCGCTCATGCCGCCTTTCACGATTCTGGACTCGAAGAACTCTCCATCGCGACCATGGACTTCGTTCAGGAAGTCCTGAACAAAAACGAACAAACGATTGATGCTGCTCAATTCTTCGAAGGCCTTCGTACGGCTGTCAGCCGTGGCCTGGAGCATGGAGTCTCGGTCTCGATCGCCATCCCTCAGGAAGGCATGCCGGTTCCGCGAATGACGCTGGTTCTCCATGACTCGGGCGAACTCGTTTCCGACTGGGCCTGGTACGCTGGCGAAATGGCGAACAAGTACCCGGAAGCCTTCGATGACGCGGAACTTATCCAGAAGACCATCGAAGAACGCGATGTCACCGCGATCGCTGTCAAAGGCGAAATCAACGCTGAGATCGCCACCTGGAAGGAAGGCAACCACGCCCTTCTGACCATTGGGCTGGGGTCGTCCAAATGGGCGATGTCTGTCGCGACTGGCAAAATGGAAAACATCACTGCCAACAAAACGATCGCAGAAGGCCTGGCGACGAAGGCTGATTTTGAAGTCATCATGCACAGCGTTCTCGACACCTCGACTCTGCTTCGTAAGTATGAAGGCTTCACGATTCCCAATGACTCGGGTGAACCTCTCACTGTCGGCGATCTCTTCAAGATGACTGGCATGAACAAACTCGGCTTAATGACCTGCCAGTCAGGCTACAAAGACACCGCCATCTGGACAGTCACAAAGCTCCAATGCAAGGGTTCTGAGAAAGAGCAAACCCCCTCCTTTTCGCTCACCGACCTGCCCCCGCTTCCCTGGGACACGACGGCTGCAACGGCCTTCAATATCGATCTCACTGGCGATTTCCGTGGACTCAAGAAACTGGTGGAGTCTGCTCTCGCGTTTGCACCGAAACGTGAGCGCGAGCAGGCCTTCGAGATTTTTGACAACCTGAACAAGGTCGTTGGTTTCGATATCGAGAAAGACCTGCTGGACTCGTTCGGCGATCTGGCTTGTTTTTATGTCGATCCCGATGGCGGTAGCTATGGTCTTGGATTCGGGATCGCGATCAAAGTCAAAGATAATGAGAAGCTGCTCAAGACGATGGGTCAGATCGAAGCCAAACTGAAAGATGTGGGTGACTCGCCGGTTTTCCTGCTCCCTTCTGAGAAACTCGACCGAACCATGTACCTGACCGAGTTCTACATCGAAGAGGGTTCGATCCAATACGGAGCCATGGGGATCGATAAAGACTGGTTCGTTATCGGACTGATGCCTCAAACGGTGACCAGCTTCTTTCACCGTCTTGATGGCTCGATCATCAGCTGGGAACCAACAGAAGAACTCAAGGAATGTCTGGATGAAATGCCAAAGTCATATCATCAAGTCTCCTTTGCCGATGTCCGCGGCGCGACACGACTGGCTTACAACTGGCTCGTCTTCGTCTCCCCATTTCTCCAATCGGGGATCTACAACAGCGGCGTCCTGGAAGATGAGCAAACCCTCCCCTTCCACGTCGAAGATCTCCCACCCGCCGAATTGATTATCGATCCACTCTTCCCCAACGTGACCACCTGCACCAAAGAGGGTGATACCTACATCTGGACCACACGAAGCTCGACCGGTCTGTGGGGCATGCTCGGGCTGTATTAAGATGGGCTGTGTCGGTCTAACCAACGGCCATAGTGGGTAAGTACAAAAAACGCCATCACTCGATTTCTCGCGTGATGGCGTTTTTCTTTTTCAAGAACATCCAATATCAATTATTCCACGTCCGCCAGCCATTCCTGCAGGCTCTTGACGCGAGGAGTGGCGTCTTCGCAGAAGGCTTCGATGGCTTTGACGACAGCTAAGCATCCCGGCAGCGTGGTGACGCAGGGGATGCCGTGCGTAACGGCCGCGGCTCGGATCTTGCCTTCGTCGAACTGGCGGCCCTTCTTGCTGGGTGTGTTGAGGATGTACTGGATGTCGTCGTTGACCATGTAATCGAGGATGTTCGGGCGACCTTCCTGGACTTTCTTGACGACTTCGACATCGACCCCTGCTTCACGCAGAACCGCTGCTGTTCCGGATGTGGAGATGATCTTAAAGCCGAGCTGCTTGAGCTTGCGGGCGGGCTCGATCATCTGATGCTTCATGTTGCCAGCCATGCTGATGAAGATCTTGCCTTCGAAGGGAATCGGCGATCCTGCGGCGATCTGGCTTTTCGCGAACGCGCGGGCGAATTCCATGTCGATCCCCATGACTTCCCCGGTGGAGAGCATTTCTGGACCGAGCACGATATCGACACCTGCGAAGCGAGAAAACGGGAAGACCGATTCTTTGACCGAGGTATGCTTCGGCCAGACTTCGCGCGTGATGCCTTGCTCTTTCAGGGAGACGCCGACCATGACTTTGGAAGCTGCCTGGGCGAGGTTCACGCCGGTGGCTTTCGAGACGAACGGGACCGTTCGGCTGGCACGCGGGTTGACTTCGAGCAGGTAGACTTTGTTCTTGCCCTCTTCCTGCTTGATCGCGAACTGGATATTCATCAGGCCGCGAACAGTGAGACCTTTGGCGAGCTTATAAGACGCGTCTTTAATCTCATCGATGGTCTCTTGAGACAGCGAGTGAGGAGGAATTGCGCAGGCGGAATCGCCCGAGTGAACGCCCGCTTCTTCGATGTGTTCCATGAC
>SXPC01000099.1 GCA_005778225.1 Planctomyces sp.
ACTCGATGCCACATTTGGTGCGGTTCGCAAAGCCTCACCAGCACCCTACGAGGAATTAGAGAACTACGTCATTAAAAAAGCCTCCCTGTGACTGTTCATCAGAGGGAGGCGAGAACGCATTCAGCTTGCGATGGGCTTACGGTTCAACAGGTGTTGGTGGCGTTTCTGCTGGCTTGTCTGTTGCGGGAGTGTCGCCAGTTGGAACTGGTTTGGTTTCTTCTGGCTGACTGGTTGGCTCTTCCTTTTTCATCGCTGGCTCTGCGGTGGCAGCAGGAGCAGGTTCTGCAGCGGGAGTGGTTTCGGCGGGTGCTGGATCAGTGGGTTTCTTCTCGGCTGGCATTTCCTCGGCTGGCTTGGCATCAGCGGCTGGAGTCGCTTCTGTTGTTGGAGACGTCTCTGGTTTCATCTCGGCCTCTAGTTTCATCACAGCTGCTGGAGCCGGAGTGATAGGAGTCATCGCAGGTTCTTCGACGATGATCGTGGCTTTCTTGATGTAATCCAGATCGGGGAACTTCGCCTTCAGGTACTCGTTGCCCTTCGCCTGAAGCATGCCCTGATCCGGGGTTTCGCCGTGCTTGGATTCAATCGCGTCGACATACTCCATTCCCGAGATGACTTCTCCAAAGGGAGAAAACCCCTGGCCATCCAGTCGGCTGTTATCGCCATAATTGATGAACAGTTGCGTGGATCTTGAGTTTGGACCAGAGGTTGCAAATGTGACCTTGCCACGCTTGTTGCTGACTTTGACGGGATCGTCCTGAATGACGGCATCGCGGAACTGGGCCTGAAGTTTGGGATCAGCGGCGATTCCGAACTGAGCCATGAACCCCGGCACGACGCGGAAGAAGCGAGCTTCATCATAAAGACCTGCTTCGACAAGCTTTTTGAAATGGGCGGCTCCGAGCGGGGCCCATTCCGGATGGACCTGCACGATCACATCTCCTTTGCTCGTTTCGAATTTGACTTTGAAGCTGTCACCCGACGGAGCGGTCGGCTCATCTATTTTCTCTTCTTTGAGGGCAGGCGCAAATTCCGTGACTTCCGGCTTCGACGTTTCGGTCCAGCGTATACAGCCAACAAACACAAACGCCGCCAACAGGGGCAGCATTACTTTTCCATTCAAAGGCAATTTCATCGTCTGTCATCCTCAGGTTGTCATGAGTAAAAATAATTGGCGTCAATGAATTAATCTTCATCACCACCGGCAGATTGTTGACGGCCGCGTGGTTCGCCAGGAGTGAGTTCCAGAATCTTCTCGACCGGCAGTAAGGCTTCCAGTTCGGTGACTGTCGAAGCATACTTTGGATCGGTCGCCAGGTTGGCCCATTCGTACGGGTCCTTGGTCTCATCGTACAGTTCCAGCCCGCCGTCGCGATATTTAATCAGACGGTATTTTTCCGTGCGAACCGTATGATTCCCCTGACCATGCGTCGTAATTGCGTAACCGGACCATTGAGCAGACGGTTCTTTGAGCAGCGGAACAATACTCTTTCCCTGGACATGCGAAGGTGTTTGCAAACCAGCAAGGTCACACAACGTCGGGTAAATCGTCATGAAGTCGACCGTACGATGACACAGTTCCCCCTTGGGTGTGACGCCCGGCGCAGAGATAATCAGCGGGGCTCGGGTTGCTTCTTCCCACAACGCGAACTTGCGCCAGTGATGCTTCTCGCCGAGATGCCAGCCGTGATCACCCCAGAAGACGATGATCGTATTGTCTTTATAAGGGCTCTTATCGAGCGCGTCGAGCAGCCGGCCGACGTTCATATCGGTGTACGCAATACACGCCAGGTAAGACTGGATCGCTTCTTTCCAGCGGCCTGATTTTTCAATCTTGGCCTGATCTCCCTGAGGACCTGCCATCTTGACGCCCGAGGCCGGGATGTCATCCAGGTCATTCTCCTGGAACGGCGGCAGCTCGATCGAGTCGAGCGGAAACATGTCGTAATACTTCCTTGGTACGACCCAAGGCAGGTGTGGCTTGTGAAGCCCGCATGCCAGGAAGAAGGGCTTTTCCTGACGCTTCCCGAGTTGATCGATGCAGTAATCGACGATGTGATAATCAGAGATGTCTTCGTCATTCAGGTCATGATCGACTGGCTGCTGAAACCCTTCGAGTTTCTTCACTCCCTGGCCGTGCTCGGGAGTTTTCATCTTCGGGTAGTCATTCCACTCCGATGCATAGTAGGAATCGCTGTGATAGATCTTCCCGGCTCCGGCGACGTCATAGCCGTTGTTCTTGAAGGTCGCGTTCAGACTGATGCCTTCAGGAATGTATTGCTTCCAGGGATCGTTGTTGGTGTAACAGCCTGTTGACGTCGGGCGATACCCGCTCATGAGAGCCGCACGGGCGGGGTTACATGCGGGCACTGCACAATACGCATGCGTGAAGCTGACGCCGCGGGCGGCGAGACGATCAATGTTCGGCGTCTTCGTTTGAGCATTGCGTCCGAGGTGGCCGACCCAGTGGTTCAGGTCATCGACGGCGATGAAAAGGACGTTAGGTTGATCAGCTGCGCGAAGCTGACTGGTCAGCGACAACATCAAAGTGACCATCAGGGCAAAACTGCGAGCGACGTTCATGGGGGCTCCAGGATTGGAAAGACGCATCAATTCCTCCTGTAAAGATGCCACATCAGCAACGCAAGTACAAGCTAGACCACGCTTTCACACTCAGTTGCCAACCCAATGGGAACAATAAAAAACAGGCAGAGTTGCATGATGCAAAATCTGCCTGCTCAGGGAGAAGTACCGTTGGGGAACCAGCAGCGTGTCGCGCCGCGACTGGCAACCGCTAATCAATTAGCCGGCTTTAATCGCCACTTTCTGTGGCTGCACTTTGGCAGCTTTCGGAAGAGTGACGGTCAGCACGCCGTTTTTCATGGTGGCAGTCAGGCCGTCGCGATCGATGCCTTCGGGCACCTGGAAGGTCCGCTCGTAGGAGTACTGATGAGCGAATCCATAGACGCGCTGGAAACCTTCGCGAGTCGTGGGCTGCGATGTCCCTTTCACAGACAGCAGGTTCTTCTCCAGCACGATTTCCGCGTTATTCTCATCGACGCCCGGCATCTCGACATCCACTACGAAAGCCTGCTCGCCTTCATAGATATTGACGCGAGGTCGAACGGTCGCCGTGCGTGTCTGGGTGGTGGTGCTTGCCGTTTTGGTTTGTTCGGTGACTTGAGAACTGCAGCAGTTGTTGGCTTGAGGCAGAGAGTTCATATGGAAAATCCTTTGTTATGAGTAAGAGATGCCTGGATGGCGATTGGTGAGAAACAGGTAACGGTACAAAACATGGGTACAAAACTTACCCCGCGTTGATAGCGATCCGCTTGGGCTTTTGAGCTTCGCTTCGAGGGAGTCGAAGTGTCAGGATGCCGCTGCGTAGCGTGGCTTCTGCCTGGTCGGTCTGGATTTCAAACCCAAGACGAATCGTGCGATCGACGACGCCCGTCTGATGTTCAACGACTCGAGCTTTCACGCCATCGTCCAGAGTTCTTGCTTTTGGTGTCGCTTTCACGTTGACCACAGGGCCTTCAATCGAGAGTTCAACGTCTTCCAGGTCGAATCCTGGCAGATCTAGTTCGATGATGGCTTCCTGATCATTTTGCCACACGTTGAGGCTTCGATCCTGACCTGACTGGTCTTCCAGCTGGCTCCAGACACGCCTGAGAATGTCGTCGACGTCGTTCAGTCCGTTGATCGCGGACCAGGGTTGAAACAGATGGCTGATGCGGTTGTTCATGAGAAAAACTCCTTATTTAAATGAGGCTTGACCAAGACACTGCCACATTTGCAATCACAGATTAGTACGCCATATTGGCGAATCCATATCAAAGCAAGCAGTGCGCCAAAATCTTGGCTAGGTTAAAAGTGCTTGCAAAACAACGACTTGCGTCATATGCACAGTATTAGCGTCTCCATAAACAGCCATTATGGCATCTTTTTGCTCACTATGACGAACAAACCGAAATGCCATATTGACTGCCGTAATGACGGCTTGCTCGCAGTGGGCCTGAATGAGGCAGAATGGAGAATTCAGCCAGAGTTTGGCTGTTATGCCTGTGGGAAGCCCCGTCAAATCGATTTTGCAGCGGCCTCACTTTCCTGTCGAAGGAAGAAGGTGCGTGATCAGGCGTTTCGCGCTGCTGGTCACGACATGTCTTTATCTCATGCACAACGATGTGCGTTCTTAAACCGGCGTTTAGTCGGAATCGATGGATTGATGGGTGTCTCGTTCGCGGGTTCAAGAGGCCTCGACGCACGACGTCGGCGACGTCTGGCAGTAGACCAGACTGCGCTCGATGCCAAGCCTCGCGCCCGGACCAAAGCGAAAAAGCTCTTCATCAATCCGATCGAAGAGCTCCAGAAACGGGTCAAGACACGTCCGGACACGCCGATCCATTCGCTGATCCCGTCCAGCGTTCGTCGCTTTACGCTCCTCAATTTCGGGATGGTCACCGCTTGGCTGCTGCTGTTGACTGTTTCCTTGACTCAGGCCTTCTGGGCTCCCTTTGTCTCGCCGAAACTCGCCAGCTTCTTTGAACCACAAACCGGCTTGATCTGGCCGATGTGGACGGGGCTGATGTTCCTCGTTACGGCTCAATTCAGCTGGCTCGTCTACTGGTATCGACGTCATTCCCGACGTGACTTTCATGGCCATTACCGTATCTGGTTATGGACGTCACTCGACTGGACTCTCATGGGGCTCGGCGCATTGACGGGCTTGCACCAGCTGGTCGCTGAAACGCTGATTCGATTGACGCAACTTCCGCGAGATCCCTACGAAAACCTGCTCTGGATCGCGCCGCTGGCAGGGATCTTGGTCAATCTGGGCCACGGTCTGGATCGCGAGATGGCGTCTTCGAAAGTTGGGTGGCGTATGTTCTGCCTGGCTTTGTCGTCTGCTGCCCTTGTCGGCATGATGCTGATTGGCTGGCGGCCGATCGGGAATGTTCTGGGCGACAGCATTTTCATGACCGTGACAAGTTCATTCGTCCCGCTGGCACTTTTGATCGCGACACTCAATCAGCTGTATTTCGTTTTGTATGTCACACCGGAATCAGTCCGTAAACAAGGTGGTATGCTGACCGCAGCCGGGAAGCGGGTTACTGCGTCTACGTCGAAGTTCTTTCTGAGTTCGCTACTGACGACCGGTTGGATGTTCCGGGGCGTTGGCCGGGCCTATCGGTTCGTGATGAGCCTGCTTTTCTCGCTTTTGTTGTGGAAGAAGCTGGACGTCGACGTCGATGCCGGCAAAGCCAAGAAGCCCAAACCCAAGGCCAAGCCGAAGGTCGCAACGAAAGAAGCGGCTCCTGCCGCGACTGCCCGCAATAAATCTCGCAAAGCAGTCGTCGTCGAAGAACCCGAGCTTGAAGAAGAAGAAGCTGTTGAGGAAGCCTACGAAGAGGAAGCCGTCGAAGAAGAGGTTTACGAAGAAGAATACCTCGAAGAAGAGCCCGTCGAAGAAAAACCGGCCCCCAAACCCGTCCCCGCAGCCAAGCCAACCCCTATTGTTGAGAAGCCAACTCCCGTCAAAGTCGCTGCAGCCAAACCCACTGAGACAAAACCCGTCGAACCGGAGCCTGCTGCACCGAAAGAGGAAGAGTGGGATCAATCGGCTTGGGAAGCAGAAATGCGGGCGTTCGAAGAGAGTAAACAACTGGCGAACAATAATGGCAACAAGGGGAATAATAACTCTGGTTCGAACCAGCAGTCGAACTCCAAGAACAAAAAGAAACAGCGTTTCGATCAGAAGCACGATTCCTACTCATCGTCCAACCAGTACGAACAGAGCTGGCAGGAGCCCGAGCCCGAACCGGAACCCGCTTACTCCGCGCCCGCTCAGTCCTCTTATGACGAGCAGCAATGGCAGAACGAAGATAGCGGCGGAGAAGACTACTCCGACGGTCTCGATCCATCCGACCTGCGCGGCATGAGCAAAAAAGACAAACGCAAGATGCGCAAGCAAATGCGAGACCAGCAACGCGATCGAGATTGAGTACTGTCTGCTCCAGTGTGTGATGAATCAAAAGTGTGCCACGGCTGTGTCAGCCGTGTGAGCGCGCAATGAACGTCCACTTTGAATGAATCCTGCACGGCTGGCACAGCCGTGGCACACAGGGAGAGGGCGTATACGCTAGTGACTCGATGCGACGCGGGATAGAGCCTCGACTCTGCTGAACTCGCATTCTCGCAAGCAGGCGATTAAGATTTCTGTATGAGCAGTTCACGCGATAAAATCATGACCGCCCTGAAGTCCGTCGTTCTGGAGAAGCAGCCTCTGCCGGAAGTGACTGGCGACTGGATCCGTTACGACGATCCCTGGGCCAATTTCTCGACCGTTCTGACCGCCGTCGGCGGAACCTGCGTCTTCTGCGAAGATCAGCAGGATTTCGTCGCGAAGCTGAATGCAAATCCGCTTTTCACGACGTCGAACAAAACCGTTTCACTCGTGGCTGGCGTGCCGTCGAAGAATTGCCAGATCGAGCAGGTTACCGATCCTCATGAGCTGGAGGACGTTGAGTTTTCTGTCGTTCCCGGAGAGTTTGCCATCGCAGAGAATGCGGCTGTCTGGGTCGTGGGGAGCAAGCTGGTTCATCGCAGTTTACCGTTCCTGACGCAGCACAAAGCGATCGTCGTTTCTCACTCGCAAATCGTTCACACTATGCACGAGGCTTACAGTCGGGCAGAGATGACGAACGAGCGTTTCGGCGTCTTTATCTCCGGGCCTTCCAAGACGGCAGACATCGAGCAATCCCTCGTCATTGGGGCTCATGGTGCGCGATCACTGACCGTCTATGTCGTTAGCTGATCCCCGGGAATCAGATCTCAATATCGGCTGACAAAACGACATCTCGCTCGATGGACGGGCTGAGACGGTGAATCTGCGTGAATATGCCCATCAATTCTGCTTTCAGGGCGGGCATCAGACTCGAAAAGCTGTCAAGAATGACCGGAAACGTACGTCGGCACATGAGTTGCGAAGATCTCCCTGTTCGCCGGTAGTAAATCGACTACCGGCAGATCCGATTGTCGCAGGCAAGAGATGAGCATCATGCACAACGTCATTACACACAATTCTTATTGGTATTCTGGCCTCGACGGAGTCCCTGATCGTCCCGGCCTCCAGTCCACCGTCAACACCGAAGTCGCGATCATCGGCGGCGGGATCACTGGATTGACGGCGGCGCTGTGCTTACAGAACGAGGGTAAAGACGTTGTTCTGATCGATGCCGGTTCGATCGGCTCAGGAACCTCCGGCGCTACCAGTGCGCAAATCAACGTCCACCCTGACCAGGGCGCCAAGGCATTGATTGACAAGCACGGTCTCGAACACTCCAAGCTCATCACGCAGGCCCGACGCGAAGCGATCGACCAGATCGAAAAGTGGGTCAAGAAGTTCAAAATCGATTGCGAATTTGCCCGCGTCCCGTCCTTCAGTTACACGGAGCATCGCAATCGACTGGGAGATCTAAAGCAAGAGTTCGAACACCTCTCGGAGCTCGGCCTTAAAGTCGCGCTGACACCTCAATGCGACTTGCCATTTCCTATTCAAGGTGCGGTTCGTGCAGAAAACCAGGCACGCTTTCATCCGCTCAAGTACCTCAATGGGCTCGCTGACATCTTCATCGAACGCGGTGGGCGGATTTACGAAAACACCCGCGCACAGCCACCTCGTCAAGGCAAGCCCTGCATCATCCAAACAGCCGAAGGCGAGATACTGGCTGATGATGTCCTCGTCTGTACGCATTCTGCGTACCTGGGGATCTCGATCTTCGATCTCAAGGTCGCGCCGTATCAGTCCTATATCATCGCGGTTCGGATCGAACAGGACTTCCCAGACGGACTCTATTGGGACGACGATGATCCGTATCATTACATGCGCCTGCTCGATCCACAAAACCCCAACCTCGTTCTCATCGGCGGTGCTGATCACAAGACCGGGCAACTGGAACACGAGCAGGATGCTTGGGCGAAACTTGAAAGTTACGCGCGGGATCGCATGAAGGTGCTGGAAGTCGTCACCCGATGGTCGGGCGAGTATTTCGAGCCAGATGATGGGCTTCCGTATGTTGGCAAGGTTCCAACGATGTCGAATGTCTACATTGCGACCGGTTTTCTCGGAACGGGCCTGACCTTCGGAACGATGGCCGGCCATATGTTGAGCGAACAGGTCATGGGACGTACTGGCCCATTGAGTTCGATTCTTTCGACGTCACGCGTCAGCCCGATTGCCGCCTCGGTCAACTTTGTCAGCGAAAACACCAATGTCGCCTGGCACTTCGTCACTGATCGCTTTAAAGGCGAAAAGCTCGAACAATTCGAAACCATCGCCAATAACTGCGGTCAGCTGATCGTGCACGATGGAAAACAGATCGCTGCCTATCGCGACGACATGGGCCAACTGTTCCTCCTGAACCCGACCTGTACACATGCCGGTTGTCACGTTCACTGGAACGACGCGGAGCGAACATGGGATTGCCCCTGTCACGGCGGACGCTATGCCCCGGACGGAAAGCGCCTTTATGGACCACCCACCAAAGACCTGGCCTCGATCGACCCAAACCAGATCAGGGGTGAAGTCCGCGAATGATCGCTATTAAAAAAAACAGCCCCACAAAGTGGGGCTGGGGGATCAAATCTCAGGGGTAGGACTGGGTATAACGGAAAAAAGGGATTTGAAGAAAAACGTTAAACCCTCTGAGCAAACTCCCTTTCGCGTTTGCGAACTGACTCGAACGATTCTAACGATCGTGGACAACTTCAATTTCCGATGAGCCAACACCGGCGGCAATGGTGAGTGTTTCCATGCGTCGGATCCGACATCCCGTGGGAGCTTTGATACAAAGCACAACACGGGATGGGCTCGTGCGGACGACTTGGATTTCGATCTGATCGCCTGCGAAAATCTTTTCGCCCGGCTTGCGACTGAGGACTAGCATGGAATCATCCTTGGACTAGGTCGGCCCAACATTCGAGTTGAGCAGGTTAACGTCTGAAATGACATAGCCAATATTGAGCCAAAGACGGACGATTCTACAAGACAATACTGCCCAAGAATTTACAACTGGCCTTACCACATTCACCTGCAAGCCCAACGTTACGCGTTACTGCACAGTGACGCAAAATGCTACATGTTTTCTGCCGTGGAATTTTCAGAAAGCGATGTCCTCTCCATTTCTCCATGACGTCCCAAGGGGGTATCGAATAGACTGATCATACCGGAGCCACCACGCATCTAGACTTTCTCTGCCGGAGCAGGACATGAATCCGTATCAGGCTGGCATGACCCGATTGTCAGCAACCGATTCAGATCGGAATCTCACCTTTGGAGTGGTTGTCTTTTATCCGTCGCTTGGACAACAGCAGAGTGTTTCGCTGGGACCATTCACCGCGGACCTCGTCACAGAGGGCATTCTTCCCGCTCAAAAGTTTCCCGTGATCGCCTTTTCTCACGGCGGAGGAAGTTCGGCGTTTGTCTATCGGGACCTGGTCTGTAGGTTAGCACGACGGGGATTCATCGTCCTGATGCCGATTCATCCGGGGAACAGTCGCGACGACAACTCACTGGCGGATACTGTTGAGAATCTCGAACGTCGCCCGAGGCATTTGAGCTTGGCATTAACAGCTCTTCTCGCGTCGCCCCTGTTCGCGGGCAAAGTCAATGAAGAACGAATCGCTGTGATGGGACACTCCATGGGTGGCTACACGGCTCTGGCTGCTTCCGGTGCCAAAGGCTGGGCCGGCATCGGCCAACCCCTCAGAACAGAAGCTGACCCCCGTTTTAGAGCTGCAATCTTACTGGCTCCTGCGACGGGTTGGTTTCCAATGAACGATTCTTTATCGAGCATCTCCATCCCGACCTTGCTGGTCTACGCCGAACACGACCGCATCTGCCCGCGCTGGCAAGCCCAACTCGTCATGGACCTGCTTCCCGCGCGGTTGCTGACGACACGCATGATCGAGAACGGCGGGCACTTTTCGTTCCTGAGTCCGTTCCCGCCTGCTATGGCGACGCCGACCTTTCCACCCTCGCAAGATCCCTCGGGATTTGATCGGGCAGGGTTTCAGGGGGAACTTGTGGAGATGGTGATTAAGTTTTTAACTTGAATCTGAAGAAGAATTAGAGCCAATAACTGTTTTAAGCCAGTGATAAGAAACTGAATACATTCAGCCGAATGAGAACCGATCATGTGCAAGCGGGAGAATTGGGGGCCGTTGCTGATTTTCATCGACTTTAGCCAACAGCTATGCTTCTGCGGATGATTCCACTTCGGAAGATCGTACCACTTTGTGATTGATGCTTACACCCATCCTGCCACGCAACAAGACTGCAATACGCCCATCAGGACGTGAATTATTCGATCTAATTGCCCGCTTCTGTCATCGAAGTTAATACCATCGGAAGAGGCTTACCATCGGTGTCATCACCGACTGTCGCATCTCCGTTGCCATGAACAATAAAACGAACGTTTCTTTCTGACGGAACGTCCCAGAGCATCCCTTGTTCGATATGTTTGATATGAATATCAACACATATGCAGGGAGACAGGCTATCTTTATCCTTCTTCCCATCGTCACAAACTCGCGTCACCAATGAGGTGATTTTTACACCGAGACATCCAGAAGATAGCCATGAGAAATGAAACCCTAGCCTTTTGACGTCGTTGCCATCAGCACCAAACTCTAAATTGATTCGATAGTAGTCTTCAAAAATAAGCCATGATCGCTTCTTAAAGCGATACGTGATGCTATCGAAGTCATCTGGAAAAAGAAGCCCCGTATTATCACTCTCTGGCCGATCAGGGTGGCCGTAATACCACTTGAGAAGGAACTCGTCGAAGACTCCTCCATCGTCTATGGAGAGCCTCGGCCCGTAGGTATTGTGTCGGTACACCGATGCAAAAAAAATGATCAGCACCAATGCGGCAAAACCGCCTGCAGTGAACTTGAAGTTTCGCCGGAATCGGCTTGATGGTTCAACTATCGATTGAGACACAAATTGCCTTGCATATTGTTAGGAGAATTCGCAGTCGTCTACTGAACCACATGCCCAAGATTTCGATTGACTGTCGAATCAATTCAACTCCGTCTCGAACAGCTTCAGAATCCGTCGGTATTCGTCGTACCAGCTGGTTGGCTGGACGAAGCCGTGGGGTTCCACAGGGTAAAGGGCAACTTCCCAATTCTCTTTTTTGAGTTCGATCAACCGTTGAGCTAACCGCGCGGTGTCTTTGAAGAAGACATTGTCGTCGACCATGCCGTGGCAGATGAGGAGCGGGTCCGACAGGCCGGCGGCAAATTCGATCGGGGAGCTGCGGAAGTAGGCTTCGGGGTCGACTTCGGGGGTGTTAAGGATGTTGGCGGTGTAGCCGTGGTTGTAGTGGGCCCAGTCAGTGACGGGGCGTAACGCCGCTCCACAGGCAAATTCTCCCGGCTTTTTGAACAGGGCCATCATCGTCAGGAACCCGCCGTAGGAACCGCCGTAGAGGCCGACACGTTTCGCATCGACCTGGTGGTTCTTGGCCAGCCAGTCACGACCATCGAGCAGGTCCTGGACTTCCGGCTCGCCCATGTGTCGATAGATCGCGGTCCGCCAGTCACGTCCGTAACCAGCCGAGGCGCGGTAGTCCATGTCGAGCACGACATAGCCCTTGTAAGCCAGCAGGCTATGGAACATGAACTCGCGGAAGTACTGCGACCAGCCCTGATGGGCGTTCTGCAGGTAACCGGCGCCGTGAATGAAGATGACCGCGGGACGTTTGGAATCCTTCGCCAAAGCCTGTGCGGACTCGCCGGGTGGCAGGTAAAGTCGGGCATAGATCTGCTGCCCGGTGACTGACGGGACGGTCACGAATTGCGGCTGAATCCAGACCGTTTCGAGAAACTCTTCTGAGATTGTCGACGTGATCTGCGTTGCAGATTTCTTATCGTCCAAGGATTGAATCACTAGTTCCGGTGGCGTGAGCGCAGTGCTGTGTGTGACGAGGAGTTTCGATTCGTCTGGGGAGATGAGGAAGTCGTTCATGCCGCCGAGTTTGGTCAGCTGTTCGATCTTGCCGGTCGCGATTTCGACGCGGTAGGCCTCGTAGATGCCGGGGTGACCGACGTTCGCCTGGTAATAGATGTATTTGCCGGTTTCGCCGAGTTGAAGATCGCTGACGACGAACTTGCCGGTGGTGAGTTGTTTCTTTTCACCAGTCGTCACGTTAGTGACATACAGCATCGAGTAGCCGGTGTCTTCGGTTGTGTAGGCGATTGACTCGTTGTCCTTGAGCCAGTCGACGCCGCTGCCGCGATTCAGCCAGGCTTCGTCGTAACTGTGATGCAGGTTCTTGAGCTGTTTGGCTTCCAGGTCGATGCTGGCGATCCAGCGGTCTTTGTTGTCATCGGAGTAAACCTGCACGACGACCCGCGTCCCCGGCTCGTTCCATTGAATGCCGCCGACTTGCAGCGTGCGGAATTTGCTGGTGTCCTTTTTGGGCTTGGTGTCCCCTGCTTTCTTCTCGCCGTCGGGGGTTGAGTCTTTGGCTGGCTCGGCTTTCGAGGTGTCTTCAGTCTTCGGTTCTTCCTTTGGCTTCTCGTCGACCTTGTGCTCTGCCTCTTTTTGGGGACGGTGCGTTTCAAGCCACTTCTTGCCAGCGTTGCGAATTTCTTCCAGACGATCGACGTTGAAATCTGGCAGAGGGTCGAACTTCAGTTCGTACTTTTCCCGGGTCGTCAGGTCGAGCAGGAACAGCTGGTCCGACTCCGGCTTGTCGGTGCCGACCAGCGAGCGGACATTGCGGACGTTGACGTACCCCGATTCATCCACGAACTGCGGCATCTTATCCGTCGTCCCGCGATCCGTGTTTTTCGAGGCCAGAATGACGACACACCAGCGACCATCCGGCGAAACCTCGGCTCGTTCTAGGCGACGAGCGTCCCCCAGATACCACGGCAATGGTAAACGTGATGGATCGGCAGCCTGTTCCGCCTCCGACTTTTCACGTGCCGCATCCTGATCTTCTCGTTGTTTACGCAGTACATCAAAAAGACGAGTCTGCTGTTCTTTGAGATACCCTTCGCGGTCCTTCTTGCGTTTCTCATCAGGATCATTTTCCATGCGGAGATCGACGAGTTCCGCTTCGAGTCCCGTTTTCAAATCGCGAGCGAGAATGACATCATCCCGCTGGAACATCAGACGTTTGCCGTCGGCCATGAACTTCGGCGACGACTCCCGATTACGTGTCCGTGTCAGCTGTTGAATCTCGCCGGTTTCGAGGTTCTTGAGGAACAGATCCCCCGCGCGGTCATAGGCTTTGAGTTTCCCATCGGCCGAAAGAATGCCGCTGGAAGTATCGACGCTTCCGAGGTCCTTGTCCTCGACGACGCGCAGGATGTTTCCCGACAGATCACTTTGAAACAAGTCGGTCAGCTCCGAGCTCGCCCGCTTCCGCTGGTAATACACAGACTGGCTGTCATCCGCCCAATAGCCACGTTGCGGGGACCGGCTGATCCACTCGGGATCGGACATGATCCGATCGAGAGTGATGCCGGTAGTCGGTTTGACGGCCGACTCCTGAGCGTCCGCAATCTGAATCAGGAAAATCGCGAACACAGCCAGCGTCAAAACGAGGGTACGAGAGCAATCAGCAGCAAGTCGCATGATGTCGAATCAAATCCTGAAGCAAGCCAAGTCCGGTCCGAGCGCACGAAACCGAGGAATAGCAGGGGGTGGGATTGCGGCGGGTCACTCTCAGTCTAGTCGGTGAGGCGTTTGATGCAAGGAATTGCAGTCACTTGCGGAATGCTCGCGAATCTGGTGCGGTTTGAGGACTCACCAGCCCCCTACCGACATTTCCCGACTCGACCTTCATCCTTCCGCCTGCATCCTTCTTTTATTATCATCAGTCGTTTGCTGATTTTTCACACGCCAAACCGCTGAGTCCCACGCATGTCTGAAACCCCTGCTAATACGATCGAATCCCTGCGCTGGAAGAAAATTCCTGTTCTTGATGACGGATTCGTCTGTCTCGTCGATGCGATGGGGAACGACAGTTCGGTTGTTCAGGCCGCCCGCGTCAGTTACGGCGAAGGGACCAAGCAGGTTTCCGACGACCGGACGCTGATCCGTTATCTGCTCCGTCACCGACACACGACGCCGTTTGAGATGGCGGAAATCAAGATCCTCGTCCGCGTCCCGATGGACTGCTGGCGTCAGTGGATCCGTCACCGCACGGCCAACGTCAACGAGTATTCGACTCGCTATTCTGTCGCGATCGATTCGGCGCAATCAACGCCGGTCGATCAGTGGCGAACCCAGGCCAAATCCAACCGACAAGGCTCTGGCGATCCGCTGCCGACCGATATTGGCGAAACGCTGTCCAAAGCCGAGTATGAATTCCAGCAGGCCGCACGACGGCTGTATCAGGAACGTCTCGATGCGGGTGTCGCACGTGAACAGGCTCGCAAAGACCTACCGCTGTGTACTTACACCGAAGCCTACTGGAAGGTCGACCTCCACAACCTGCTTCACTTCCTCGCCTTGCGAATGGATAGCCACGCCCAGTACGAAATCCGCGAATATGCCACCGCGATCGGCAAGGGGATCATCCAGCCGTTGTTCCCGGTGGTCTGGGAAGCCTTCGAAGATTACCGCCTCCACGGCCACAGTTTCTCCCGCCTGGAAGTCGGCGTCATGCAACGGCTGATCGCTTTTGGCGTCGAGAATCAAAAAGTCGCCCCGTTCAGCATTGATGACTTTATGCAGGTGCAGGACGAATCGTGGCGAAGTTTGACGAGAAGCCGGGAGCGCGATGAGTGCCTCGGGAAAATGACGGACATGGGCCTCGTAAAGTAATCTCGTCTGACAGAGCCGCGACCGAAAGGGAGCGCACTCCTTTCTTCTCCCTTGAGGTGAGAATTGCCCAAAGGGCGGATGAGGGTGGGGAATAGGCAACAGTCGATTTCCATTGTTTTAATTAACGGCAGGCAATGATTCTCCCCTTGCTCCGATTTCGCCTCTCCGCTGGGAATCACCAGCGCGAACGAGTATTCTAAATGTTCGAAGAAATGTTGTGCTTCTCGAACGGACCTTTGTAATGATACGCAACTGGCGAATCCTGCTGACATGCCTGACGATGGTCAGGGCGATGTTGGTGGGAAGTGCGCCGGCCGCCGAGCGTCCCAACATCGTCTTCATCCTTGCTGACGATCTCGGAGCGACCGACCTGGGCTGCTATGGCAGTCCATTTTACGAGACGCCGCGGATCGATGAGCTTTGTCAGTCCGGGATGAAATTCACGCGGGCGTATGCGGCCTGTCCGGTTTGTTCGCCGACGCGGGCGAGTATTTTGACGGGGAAGTATCCGGCGCGGGTTGGGATTACGGACTGGATTCCCGGAAATAAGTCCGATGGCCGCCTTCTGGAGACTCCTGAAGATCTGCATGACCTGCCACTAGAAGAAGTGACGCTTGCCGAGACTCTGGCCGAGAATGGTTACCAGAATTATTTCGTCGGTAAGTGGCATCTGGGCAAGAAAATCTCCCGTCCCGAAACGCAAGGATTCGCCGAGTCTTTTGCGCCCGGAGAAGCGAAGAAAGACGATCAGGACAAGCCTGATAACCAAAAGTCATTCCTCTCGCCTGCACTCGCGAACGCGAGCGTTGAATTCATCAACAAACAGACGGATGAGAAGCCGTTCTTTCTGTATCTTTGTTTCCACGATCCGCACACGCCGATTGTCGAATACGAAGACACGATCGAGCATTTCAAAGCAAAAGCAAAATCTCTTCCGACGAACGAGACGGAGTCGCAGCCGGAACATCAGGGAAAAACACGCCTCGTTCAAAACAACCCGGCATACGCCAGCATGGTCAAGGCGATGGACACTGCGGTTGGGCGAGTTCTCGATTCGTTGAAAGCCAAGGGGTTTGATGACAACACGATTGTCATCTTCACGTCCGATAATGGTGGCCTCTCGACACTGAAGAAGCCCGGCCCAACGTCCAATGCGCCCCTTCGCGCCGGCAAGGGCTGGTTGTACGAGGGGGGGATCCGCGTCCCGCTGATCGTGAGAGCGCCGCGGATGACCAATTCTGGAGCGACTTTCGATACTCCAGTGATCAGCACCGATTACTATCCAACGCTATTGCAACTCGCCAACATCCCTCTCAAGCCCGAACGGCATGTGGATGGAGTTAGCTTTGCCACTCAAATGCACCAGCAATCACCTGCAGATGTTCCTGCTCGCGACCTTTTCTGGCATTACCCGCATTACCACGGCTCGACCTGGACACCGGGAGCAGCGATCATTTCTGGCCGACACAAGCTCATCGCATTCTATGAGCCAGTGCCCGAAGTACTTGAGTTTGTCAGAAACCGTGTCCGGATCGGAACCAAAGGTGATTTTGTTCACGACCAATACTTCGTCGCCTATGAAGTGTACGATCTTGATAAAGATCCCTACGAACGCAATCCCATTGAAGACGAACAGCATCTTGATCAACTCTCAGAAAAACTAACCAACTGGCAGAAAAGCGTCGGTGCGAAGCTGCCGACCATTCGCCCAGTCCCTAAGCCCTAATCCCCAAGCCCCAAGCCCTAAGCCCTCCCATGTCCGAACCACTCACATATAAATCGTCCGGCGTTGATCTCGACCTCTATCAGGAAGCGATGGGGCGTCTGCCGTCGCTGGCGCAACGGACCTTTACTCCCCGGGTCCAGCAGCTCACAGGCGGGTTTGCAGGGCTCTTCCGTCTATTCGGCGACGGGAAGAAGTACACCGACCCGGTCCTTGTCTCGGGCACCGATGGCGTCGGCACGAAGCTCAAGATCGCGCACATGTCGAAGAAGTACACCACAATCGGGATCGACCTGGTCGCGATGTGTGTCAACGACTGCCTCTGCTTAGGTGCAGAGCCGTTGTTCTTCCTCGACTATCTCGCCCTCGGCAAGGACGACCCGGATCTCATCGCATCGCTGGTGGCGGGAATCAGTGATGGTTGTGTCGAAGCCGGTTCTGCCCTCATCGGCGGCGAAACCGCGATCATGCCGGATGTCTATCCGAATGGCGAGTTCGATCTGGCAGGTTTCTGCGTCGGCGTCGTCGAACGAGACAAGATGATTACGGGATCCCGCATCCAGCCGGGCGATGTTGTGATCGGGCTGCCATCGAGCGGCGTGCACTCTAACGGCTACAGTCTGGTTCGCAATATCGTCTTCAAGCACGCGAAGCTGACCGTCAACGATTACGTCGAGAACCTGAACGCGACGGTTGAAGATGTCCTGCTCGAGCCAACCAAGATTTACGCCCGCGCCCTTGGCGAGCTTTTGTCTGACGACGAACGTCGCTGGTCGGTTACCGGCATCGCTCACATCACTGGCGGCGGTTTGATCGAGAACCCGCCACGCATCCTGCCGGAAGGCTGTCGCATGGAGATCAGCAAGAAGGCCTGGCAGGTTCCTGATCTGTTCGACTGGCTGCAAGCCCTCGGCAATGTCCCGGAAGACGAAATGTGGCGCGTGTTCAACATGGGGATCGGCCTGGTTCTGACGGTCAAAGAGTCGTCCGCGGACACCGTCATCGAAAATCTGAAGAACTCCGGCGAATCGCCGATGGTTCTTGGTCGCGTGATTTCGGGTGATAAGGGGATCGATCTGCTTTCGACATCCATTCGGTAGAGAAGAGGAGACTGGAACGCAGAGCTCACCGAGTTGAGCAGAGGACGCAGAGCAGATTTTTGATCTCTTCAAGAGTTTCGTCTTGAAAGGAATCTCGCCTCGTCTCGACTCGATCGTGTGACTAATATTCTCTGCTGCTTCTCTGCAACCTCTGCTCAACTCCGCGTCCTCTGCGTTCCAGTCTTACTCAATCATGACAACAAAAGCCGATCAGCCTGATTATTACCGTGTGTGGTTGACGTTCTTGCGGAACTCGTTTCTTCGCGAGTTTTCCTTCCGCTCGAACTTCATCATCAACATCATCACGCGGGCGTTCTGGTTTGTTTCGCAGCTGCTGTTCTACGAGATCATCTACACGAACGTGCCCATGGTCGCCGGCTGGACCCGTGCGGAGTACTTCGGCTTCATGGCGACGACGATGCTCGTCAACTCGATGGTCGAGACGTTTTTCATGCCCAACTGTGCTCAGTTGAGCGAGCACATCCGCAAGGGGACGCTCGACTTCGCGCTGGTGAAGCCGATTGATACCCAGTTCCTGATCTCGTTCGAACGCATCAACCTGCCGATGCTGTTTCAGTCGGGGATCGCGCTGGTGCTGCTCGGGTATTCCCTACAAGGGATTGAGCAGCTGCCGAGTCTGGTCAACGTCATCAGCTACATCGGCCTGATCGGCGTCGCGACGGTCTTTTTCTATAGCCTGATGATTGCGTTGGCGAGTACGAGCGTCTGGTTCGGAAGAAACACGGGTCTGTACGACTTCTGGTTTTATGTAACGATCTTCGCCCGTTACCCTTCGGATATTTACTCAGGCTCGCCGATCGCGGAGATGCTGCGGTTTGCGTTCTCGTACATCCTGCCGATCCTGGTCGTGATGACGATTCCGGCCCGACTCATTGTTTCGAAAACACTCGAGCCGAACTGGATGACAGGCTGCGTCGTGCTGACAACGGCGGTCGCCTTCTTCGTGTCCCGTCGGGTTTTCCAGTGGTCACTGTCCAATTATCGCAGTGCGAGTAGCTGAGCGACTACTTCTTTTTCTTCTTGGGTGGCGCGTCTTCATCGTCATCAAGAGCAAACTCTTCGCCGAAGTCCATGTCATCGCCTGAGAATTCGAGGGTTTCGAATTCATTGGTTGCTGAACCTGAGAAGTCATCTTCTTCGACTTCCAGTTGCTCACCACCATCATCTTCGAAGCTGTCGTCAGCGAACGATTCCTGACCTTCTTCTTCGTCTTCAACGATGGCGGATTGTTTCTTCTTTCCAGACGCTGCCCCACCCATCGAAACAGGGGAGACGAGATACAACGCACAGTAAACCGGGACCGCCAGCAGCGCGACCGCACACAGCAGTGTCACCCCGGCGATGATCTGCAGGCCCATCGGCGCTTTGTCAGCCGCTTCCAGCCACATGGAAATAATCAGAAACGCCAGAATTCCAGCTGTGGGCCAGAACAGGAAGGCGGTCAGGGAAACTGCAGTCGTCTTGGTCACAGGTCAATCCACCGTCAGCAGGAAGTGAAAGTTGGTCAGCTTGTCCACTTTACCTGTTTTTTTCGACGCATGACAACAACCAGCTTGCCCCGCGGGTGAAAAAGGAGGGTTGATCTGCCATCCCGGTGGCACGTGGGACGTTAGAACCGTCACGATCGCTACGGGGACGAAACTGCAAACTCTGGACTGGCGTGTGTTTGGAGCAAACATCAGCCGAAAAGCAAATCGGCTGGAGAAGCAAAAAATAGTCCGGCCAGGATTCGAACCTGAACTAACTGAACCAAAATCAGTTGTGCTACCGTTACACTACCAGACTGCAGCGAGTTCAAACGGATGACCGTCCGACGTGCCATGACAATTTAGTCAATCGTCCGATTTCTGACAAGTGCCACTCGTGGCGGGTTCGTTGAAAAATCATCGCCTGTCTAACTCTGCTGATTTGAGACGATTTCACTTCCAAACGCGAGATTGTGAAACGATTGCGTTACAATTCTCTTCAGACAATGTCGCTACACGAAAAAGAGGCTATTCAGACGTGGAACTCTCGGTATTTGCCAGTGATGTCCTGCTTTCGGACCTGCTGGAAAAAAAGCTGGCGACGCCGAAGGGGGAGTTCACGGACCAGTTCCCCGGGGAACCTGCGCGCTACAAGGAGCCGGTGCGGCCTGCAAATTTGCAGTTCGCTCCCCGTCGCACTGCCCCCGCGATGCCGAAGCTGTCGGCATTCACCGATCCGTCCAAACGGGCCATCGCGCATCACATTATGGCCAATCACGAGCTTCAGGCACTCGAAGTGATGGCCGCGACGCTGCTCGCCTACCCGACTGCTCCTGCGGAGTTTCGCTTTGGATTGGCGCGAGTGATGCTCGACGAGCAGCGACATACGCGCATGCACGCCGAACGGGCGAAAAAGCTGGGTGTCGAGTTCGGAACGCTGCCGGTGAACTGCTTTATCTGGAAGAAATCCCAGTCTTTCACCAGTGTTCTCGATTACCTGGCCGGGTTGCCGCTGGTGTTCGAAGGGGCCAATCTCGACCATTCGATGGAGTTCGCGGAGGCCTTTGAAGCTGCGGGCGACCTGCGGTCAGCCCATCTCATGAAGATCATTCATGAGGATGAAATCGAGCATGTGAAGTTCGGCATCGAGTGGTTGCGACATTTCAAACCAGCCGGCCAAAGCGATTACGACTGCTTCACCGCGCATCTCCATTTCCCGTTGAAACCGACACAGGCCAAAGGGGAGCAGTTTCAACTGGAGGCGCGCCGAAAAGCAGGTCTGGATGAGGACTTCATCACGCGAGTTCAAGAGCTGGAATCTCGCAAATTTCACGGGCAAACAAAAGCTCTCAATTCCCGGGAAAAGAATTCCTAAGCTATCGAGTTCACGATGGAAATGTTTCGGCCTAAACAAAGGGACAACCGTGTGTTCCGATGATTTTTTCTTGACTTAATCTTCACCTTCCGGTTGAATGAGGGGCTCGCATTTCCCTGCATTTCAGTGAAATTTAAGGGTTTGCCAAATTATCGCGAATCCCCCAGATATTTATTGGAAGATTCGCCGAAAGCGGACATCTTATTACTGTAATCTTGGGCCGCCTCGATTACGTCCCCTCTAAAGGGTTGGCATGTCAGACTTGCCCCCATCTCAACGTCCTCGAACATTCATGCTGGAACTCCCTGCCGGAGAGACCGAGCAATCGGCTGTCGTGCAGCAGGAGTTTCTGGAACAACTCGAAGGCGTTTCCAAGCGACTCTATTACTATCTGCTGGCCTTGACGAGCAATCCCGATGACGCGGAAGACGTGCTTCAGGATTGTTATGAGATTGCCTGGCGGAAGTTTGAAGAGTACGAACGTGGGACAAACTTTTACCATTGGATTTCACGGATTGCCTTTAACCAGGCTCGCAACTTCAACCGCAGACGTCGAAAACATCGCGGGATGGGTTTGAGCGATCAGATGCTGGTCGATCTGGCGAAGATGCAATCCGGTTACAGTGAACTGTTCGAACTGCGCCAGCAGCAACTCAAAAAGTGCCTAGGCCAGCTGAACAGCACGGATCGTCAAATGCTCCTCAGTTCGTACCAGGGCAATGTATCTCGCGCCCAACTCGCCAAAGAGAATGGTATGGACGCAGATCTTTTTTATAAGAAGTTGTTCCGCTTGCGACGCAAACTTTTCGACTGCATTAATCGCCACCTCGGTCTGGAGGGAGTTCAATGACAGACTCCTCTCTGATGCTCGCCATGGACGAGCGCGTGATTACGCTGACCGAGATGGCCTGCAACGGAACCCTCGATGCGGAAGGCTATATCCAGCTGGATGAACTTCTCTCGCTGGACCGCTCTTACAAAAAGCTTTACCTGGAGTATGTTCTGCTCCATGCTGAGCTCCACAGTATGGCGAACGACTCGACGCCTGAGATCGTAAAATTTCGATCTCGCAAGAAGTTTTTCACCAAGAAACGTGTCTCGGAAATGCTCTTTGGACTCAGCGCCTGTCTGGTCCTGATGGTGGTCGTTTTCGACAGCTTCCGAAGTGGCGGAATGCCTTTTCAGACGGATTCTCTCGAGCCGGAAATGATCATCGGCACCACCGGACAGCATTCCGTGGATGCCATCTGGCAAGTCAATGACACTCCCAACGCCACGATCATTTCTGTCGGGAAGAACGTCGTCGTCGATCAAGGTCTGGTCGAGATCAAGTATTCCAACGGCATGAACGTGGTTGCGATGGGGCCCTGCTCCTTCTCCATCCCAAGTGCAGACCGCATCGAGTTGAAGTCTGGTATCGTCCGTGCGACGATGAAACAGAAACTTGAAAAGTTTTCTGTTGTTACCAAGATGCTCGAAGTCGTGGATCTGGGGACCCAGTTCTTCGTTCAGGCTCACCCCAACGGGGATGCGACCGCTGTTGTAACGGAAGGACGCTGTGGCGTTCGAACCGTTTCTCAAATGCGACGCAATGAGCCACTCAAAAGCCTGTTCGTTGGCTGCGGTGTTCGAGTCGACCATGATGATGAACTGAAATTCGTCGACGGTGGAACGACACGTGCCTTTCTGGAAAGCATTGGTTCGGAAGTTCTCGAGTTCGAGATGAAGCTCCGCAGCGTCTCGCCAATGATCCGTGTCGTGAACTGCACGCCGACAAATCTCGATGAGAAGTTCCGCTCGAAGAGCAACCGGATTTACCTCATCCCGGAAAAACAGGATCTCGTTCTCAACGAGCCGCTGGTCGTCAAGAATCATCAGACGAACCAGGACATCACCCTTCCAGCAGGTGTTGCCCTCAGCAGTTATTTGGTTCACTTTGCTCCTGCTTCGACGCCGAAGAAAGCAGGAGACAACTTCGATGGTATCCAGATGAAAGCCTCTGGTTCCGTCGTGTTCGATCAGCCTGTCCTGGCTCTGATCGGCGATCTGCCGGGAATGATGCAGACTGACAATCTGCTGGGCAATGCCAATACCGGTTACGCCACTGGCCCAGAGCGTTCGATGGACTATGACGACCGCGTCAACATCTCTGACATCGAATTGAATCGTGTTGATTTGATGCTCAATACGCATACCGAACGTCTTGATCAGGTCCGCATTATTTTGGGACCAAAGGCTGCCAACTAAGCCAGTTCGTCATTGTCAAACGCGAAAAGCTGGCCAGAGCAAGGCCAGCTTTTTTTGTGCGCTGAGTTGAACACAGCGACAACGAGAACATCGGAGCAAACTTGCTCAAAGCCGCACTTGCTGATACCGATAGCGGATCGAGTGCGAACACTTGCCTAGCGCCCACCCTCATCCGTCGTCGAAGCGCCGACACCTTCTCCCCTCAAGGGAGAAGAGACATGGGTGTAACCAAAAAAGGGAGCCGATAAGGGCTCCCTTTTTTGGTTGGCTTGCCGACTGTGGGTTAGCTGATCAGTTCCTTGATCGGCTGTACGTGTTCGACGCCGACGAGTTTCTGATCCAGTCCGCCGTAGAAGTAGGAGAGTTTGTTGGGGTCGAAACCAAGTTGGTGGAGCATGGTCGCGTGAAGGTTTTTGACATGGAAGGGTTGCTCCACGGCAGCGGCTCCGAGTTCGTCGGTGGCTCCGACGGACTGGCCCCCTTTGATTCCACCGCCGGCCATCCACATGGTAAAGCCGTAGGAGTTGTGATCGCGTCCAGTCCCCTCTGCGTATTCAGCGGTTGGCTGACGACCGAATTCGCCTCCCCAGACGATCAGTGTTGAGTCAAACAGACCGCGTCGCTTGAGGTCAGCGATCAGGCCAGCGATCGGCTGATCGGTGTTGTAGGCGTGCTTGGAGTGGTTGTTGAACAGGTCGCCGTGGGCATCCCAGTTGTTGTCGTTGTGGTGACCGCCCGAGTACAGCTGAATGAAGCGGACACCCCGTTCGACGAGGCGACGAGCCATGAGGCAACGTTTACCGAAGTCGTTGGTGCGAGGGTTATCGAGACCGTAAAGTTTCGTTGTCTCTTCGGTTTCCTGAGAGAGATCGACTGCTTCGGGAGCGTGCTTCTGCATGTTGAAGGCGAGCTCGTAGCTGGCGATTCGGGCGGCAAGGTCCGAGTTACCCGGATGACGCAATTGATGAGACTGGTTCATCTCGGCCAGTGAATCGAGCAGCGTGCGTTGCATTTGTGGCTTGATCTCATCGGGAACATTGAGATCGAGAATCGGACTCCCTTTCGACTTCATGACGGTCGCGCCGTAGGTGGCTGGCATGTAGCCGCAGGACCAGTTCTTGGCCCCGCTGATCGGACCGCCGGTCGGGTCGAGCATGACGACATAACCAGGCAGGTTTTCGTTCTCAGTCCCCAGGCCGTAATTGATCCATGATCCCATTGATGGGGCACCGCCGAGGATCTTGCCGCTGTTCATTTGCAGCATCGCGGAACCGTGGATCGGCGAGTCAGCGGTCATCGACTTGACGAAGGCGATGTCGTCGACATGGTTGGCGAGGTGTGGGAAGAGTTCGGAGACCCATTGTCCCGACTGGCCGTATTGTTTGAATTTCCACTTCGGACCGACGACGCGACCTTCATTCTTCTCGCCGCCGCGGCCCTTGGTTTTGACAGGGATGGTCTTGCCATCGAGCTTGAAGAGTTCGGGCTTGTAATCGAAGGTATCGACCTGGCTGGGGCCGCCGTACATGAACAGGAAGATGACGCTCTTGGCCTTGCCCGGGAAGTGAGACGGTTTGGGAGCAAGCGGGTTGGCGTAGGGTGTGACGCCGTCAGCGGCTTTGGCCTGTGAGTTCAGAAAGCCATCTTGAGAGAGGAGACTGGTAAGGGCGACGGAGCCGAAGCCGGCGCCGGCTTGCCAGAGGAATTCGCGTCGAGTGCGGTTACAGAAATTTCGCATGATGGTACCTCGGTATAATTAGCCACAGAGGTCACAGAGAGCACCGAGGTAGATGATTTCGATGGTCTTGGACGAGGTGGGTGACTGCGTGGGACTGTTTGAAAAGATGATCTCCGAGAACTCGGAGTCAAAACCACTTACTCAAGGAAGATGAACTCGTTGAGGTTGTAGGCAGCCAGACAGAACAGCTGACGGGCCTGATCTTCGTTTGCCCCCTCGGCTTTGAGTTTGTCGATCAGGGTCAGACCCATTTCGATCTCCTCTACATTCGGGCGTCGCGAAGTGATGAGCTCGTAGGCCAGTCGAACCTGAGCCTGCAGGTCATCAGGACGCTCACGTTGCAGGCGAGCAGCGAGTTTGGCAGAGAGATCCTGAAGATCATCGCTGTTGAGCATACCGAGGGCCTGCGTGGGTTGTGTTGTCGAGAAGCGGGCTTCGCAGCTGGAGTCTGGTTCTGGATAGTCGAATGCCGCCAGCAGTGGCGAGAGAAGAGATCGTTTGACGTGGATATAGATACTACGTCGGTTGCGATCTTCCTCGCTGGACTCGCCCCAGCCTGCCCCGGGCATCGACTGTCCAGCCATGACTTCGTCAGAAATCTTCGGATAGATGCTCGGACCATACATCTTCGGATTGAAGACGCCCGCGACGACGAGCATCGAGTCTCGAATCTCTTCGGCAGTCAGGCGTCGCATGTCGAATTTCCAGAACAGGTTGTTCTGAGGATCCATGCCATCGGCTTTTGCGTTGGTGGCGGACGACATCTGATAGGCGTTGGACAGCATGATTTCGCGGTGGAGTGCTTTCAGCTTCCAGTCCTTGGCGACGACTTCCGAGGCCAGCCAGTCGAGGAGTTCAGGGTGGGTCGGAGCATCGCCGAGAAGACCGAAGTTGTTGGAACTTCGGACAATCCCGCGACCAAAGTGGAACTGCCAGACGCGATTGGCGATGACGCGGGTGGTCAGCATGTTATCAGGTGAGGCAATCCAGTCAGCCAGAACTACGCGTCGACCAGCGGTTTCCGCATCCTTACCAGGAGCCGGAATCTCAGGATCCTTCATGTTATAGATATCTGGATAGCCCGGTTTGACGACTTCCTTTTCGACGTGGGGATTTCCGCGACCGAGAATGTGGGTCTCCGGTGGATTGACGTCACAGTTGGCAACGCCAAGAGCGCTCACGCGAGGAGGGAGTTCTTGTTCTTTGACGCGATCACGTTGTGTTTTGAGGTCTTCGTACTTACGCCATTGTTCATCGTTGAGATGATTTCGCAGGTGCTCTCGAAGCGCCTCGTCGCGCTCGTCACCTTCGGTCTTCCGTTGAATTTCGCCGGGCATCTTGAGGATCGCGGCTTGTTCAATTTCTTTGATGCGCTTACTGAGTTGACGGATCTTTCGATCGCGTTCCATGTGTTTACGAGACAGGTCTGAGCCTGAGATGTCAATCTGGTTGGCTTCCCCCTTATCTCCACGTGCGCCGTAAGAGCGAACGTCGCGGAAGAAGGCGACCATCTGGTAATAGTCCGATTGAGGAATCGGATCGATTTTGTGGTCGTGGCAACGGGCACAGGCGACCGTCAGACCCAAGAAGGCATGCGTTGTCGTCGCGACGGTGTCATCCATCTCGTCGTAGTAGGCCTGCTTGCGGTCTGCAGGTTCGTCGTCCCAGATACCGAGGCGATAGTAGCCGGTAGCAATTTTCGTTTCGTCAGTCGCGTTCTTGAGCTCATCACCGGCGATCTGCTCGCGGACAAACTGGTCATAAGGCTTGTCATCGTTGAGAGATTTGATGACGTAGTCGCGGTAACGCCAGGCGTTGGGCTTGGGAGCGTCGCGTTCGAAACTGTTGGTTTCTGCATAGCGAACAAGGTCCAGCCAGTGTCGTCCCCACTTTTCTCCGTACCCTGGATGAGCCAGCAGCTTATCCACAAGCTTTTCGTAAGCCATCGGGTCCGACGAGTTGGCGAACTCATTGACTTCCTGAAGAGTCGGGGGAAGACCGACGAGGTCGTAATAGGCACGCCGAATCAAAGCCGCTTTGGAAGCAGGCTCATTCGGCTGGAGTCCTTTTTCCTCAAGCTTTTTGAGAATGAAGGCATCGATCGGGCTCTTCACCCAGCCTTTGTTGGTCACATCGGGGACAGCAGGCCGCTGAACAGGCTTGAATGCCCAGTGAGATTCCCAAGGAGCGCCTTGTTCGATCCAGGCCTTGAGCGTAGTGATCTGGTCCTGCGAGAGGGGCTTGCCTTCCGGAGGCATGCGCATCGAGTCATCGGCGGTGGTGATGCGATTGAGGATTTCGCTATGTTCGAGATCGCCAGGAATAATTCCGCGTTCACCGGAATCCAGTTCCCCGAAAGGAGACTTTGCATCCGTGAAATTCAGACCACCCTCTGCCTTATCTGGACCGTGACAGTGATAGCAGGCTTTGGCAAGAATCGGGCGGACGTCTCGGCCGAAATCGACTTGTGATTTGGCGTCGGCCTCAGCTGCAACTGCCAGAGAGGCGGTCCAACTGACGACGGAGAATCCAACCAGGAGGGCAGGGAGCAAGCGGGAAGAGAGTTGTCCGCGCAATGTGGGCATGGCAGCTTCATTCGATAAAAACGAGCGGGATTTCGCGGTCAGATAGATACCAACAAGCCAATGCAGTATCTATATCTGCATTCGTTATTTATTTTGAAAGAGCGTCACCCGGAAATCAAGCACTATTCGATATATTCCATCGAAATTGGAGGATAACACGAATGTCAGTTGTGATATATTCCGCTGATTTGCGTCATTCTGCTTTAGCTGCAGGCATTCCCTGGATGAGCATAGGGATCTTAATGAGCTGGTAAGTTGGGTCGTTTGTGCGAATTTGGACCAAGGCTTTGACTGGCTTATCAGGGAATGTTCCCTGAACAATGACTTCGACTTCCTGAGTTTTTGGCGAGGCTCCTGCTTTCAAGCCCATCACTTTCGCGAAGACCTGCGGATGGCTTGTCTCCGTGCTGACGATTTCAAAATCGCCTTCGCGGTAATCGATCAGCTGGACAACGCGGCTCGTCGGGTCACCGCTGGCAGCCTGATAGATAATGACGGCCGCCGGTTCAACAATCAACTTTTTCGCGGGAATTATGACTTTAAACCAGACTTTTTCTGTGTATTCGCGAATCTTCTGTCCATTCTTATCTCGTGTTTCGTAAACCACTTGCGCATCAAATTGCCTTAGACCAGGGTTTTCGCCGACAGAGTCCAGCTGGATGAAGAATTCCCCTTGTGCTCCCGGGGCGTAGTCGACGGTCGTAATCCGAGTGGTCAGGCAGCCGCAGCTGGGCGTGATCTTGTTGATGTGTACGGGATGAGCGCTGCGGTTGGTAAAGACGAACGCAGCCGCACCGCTGCTTCGGTTTTCATCCAGGTTGCCCAGATCCGTCATGTACTGCTGGAACGCCAAGGCAGGACGAGCCTCAGGGTCGACGGCAGCCATATGAGAGCTTTTGCGAGGCTGAAGTGCTGCAGCCAGAGATCCAAGAAGCGGCAAGAACGCCAGCGCCAGGCAAAGTCCTCGAGCAGTCGGCCAGGTGGCAGTGGTGAATGACATATCGCGTCGTCCCTGAGCGAAAATAGCGAGTCGGAAGAACGCAGGAGACTACCACAGCCATTGCACAAACGACAAGGTCGCTTCATCGCTGGTGCAATCTCGACAATTGTCGAGGGTGTTTTGCGATCGGGGAGGAGACTGGAACGCAGAGGCAACAGACTTGAGCAGAGGTCGCGGAGGTTTCTCTCTCAATTTACGTCACCTTGAATTGGTCCCCTTTGCTTTTCATGGCGTCGTCGCGCCCTTGCGTGTTCATTCCGAGAATCTTCTCTGCGTCCTCCGCTCCCCCCTGCGACCTCTGCGTTCCAACCCTCTCCGTGACGTCTGGTCCGGTTTTGACAGTCATGTGGCGTCACGGGTGAGCCGGTCATGCGATGTTGATCATTGCGTCGATTGAAGTTGTGTCATCGAGGCATTGCGCGCTGACTCCACTTCCCCCTATCGTTCATCCATGGTTAGAAGGTCATGTCGGATCCATTGAAAGTCACATTCGACTCGCTCGCCAGTTCTCACTGTGCGTCGGCGGTCGATGTCTTGATCCGCACGATCAAAAAGCCGGACCGGAAACTCCGCGAACTGGCGGCCTATGCCCTGATGTCGCGTGAAAGTATCCGTGGGAAGATCGAGATCATTCGACAGTTCCACGACCTCCCTAACGAGTTGTGGATCTCGCTCAAGGGTTCCAGTGATAGTCTCGACCAGGCGATCGAACAATGCCTGAATCAAGGCGACGTGCGAACGAAGACGAATGCACTCGATGTGCTGCGGATCACGGGCGGGTTCCGGCATATCGCCTCCGTCATTGCGGCCGTGAACCAGTACGAAGATGCAAACCTGGCCGAGCGTGGCGAAGAGACGCTGAGGTTTCTCGTTTCCAACTTGTTTGATCGACTGCAACTCAACGATCTGTTGATGCTGGGGCCGCCAATTTCCCAGTCGGCACACGCGTATGTTCTGCAATGCCTGGATGCAGCCTGTGAGCGATTCGCGTTTCAGGCAAATCCGCGATTGATTCTCGAGTCGATTTTGATCCTGGGAGATACTCAGCATCCGACTGTGAAGAAGGCCTTGTGGCAGTCGACTCCTGCCTGCAAAGAGATGTCGCATAGTGTCCTGGAATCGAGCGAGCATCCCGGGGTCATGCATTTGCTGCTGTCCCAGTTGGGAGAAAAACTGCCTCATCCGAGGATGCTGTCGATCATTCAGGATCGCTTCGATCTGATCTTCGTCACGTTCATGCTTCGACAATTCGCCAAACGCATCACAGTCAATCAGCAGCGTAATCTGAAGCAGATCGAGAAGTTTTGCTGGATCAATGCTCCGGACTTCGATCTGTCGTTGATTCCATCGGCGCTGCATCCGGCGTTGATCGCGATGGTAGTCGCGTCGGGAATCTCTCAGGAAGATAAGATCTTCATTCAACACTGGATGCTCCGACTCGGCTCCGCAGAAGGACGGTCGGCGGCTTCGACTCTGATGGGGCGTCTGGATGAGAATCAGCTGCAGAACCTGGTCCTTGACAGCCTCGAATCCGAGGATGAAAGCGTCCAAGTCTGGGCGACATCGCAGTTGAGAGAATCACACATTCCCAATGCGATTTCCCTGCTGGTCGAGCGACTCGATAGCCCGGAACAAGCCGTCCGAGACACCGCGCGACAAGAGCTGTCGAGCTTCAACCTCTCGATGGTTATGGACATGAGTGATTTCCTCGATCCTCTTGTCTGCCAGCGTGCGGCACAGGTGATGATGAAGATCAACCCTGATGCGGTCAGCGAGCTGCATCGTGAGTTGGCCAATCCGATGCGTGGAAAACGTATGAAGGCCCTGAAGGCGACCCGCAAGATGGGCCTGCATCGCGATCTGCTCAGCGCTATTGCGCCTCTGGCTTACGACAGCGACTCGATGATTCGTCGGACATTGATCGAAGTCCTCAGCGATGTCCCCACGAAAGATTCGGGCGCGATCCTGCACCATCTGACATTCGATGGCAATGAACGTGTCCGCGAAGAAGCGACCGCGGCGCTGGAACAACTGGCGACTACCCTGCGCTTGCAATCCCATGCAAAAAACGTTGAAGCGAGAGGAAAGCATGCCTGACTCAAACGCAGACGTATTGTTGACTCTTGCAGCCAGCTATTCGCATTACGCCTACCGCTATGGGTACGGCAGTTCGCATAGCCTCGCGCTTGTTCTCGTTGGGCTGGGCCTGGTCGTTTTCGTGTGGGTTTTGCTTCTCAACTGGGAGTATCTGGTCGAGACGATCAAGTTGCCGACTGAGCAGATCGATCCTCTCCTGGAGGAGCTTGGACTCATCCATCGATTGAATCGAAGTGAGATGATCTTACTTCAAAACGCAGCAGATCATCTGAAACTCGAACATGCAGCGGACCTGTTTGTCGACTCGTCCCTCTGGAAACCAACAGAAGAGACGTTCTTTTCCCATCCCAAGATGCAGCGACTCCATCGCCTGCTATTCAGCGAAAATGAATCGGCCGTTGTTTGATCTGACGGGTGTGTGAACTGGACGGCCCACATTCCTTATTTGTTTGTTTGAAATCCCATGCGTTTGAAAATCGAAATCGATCTGGCTGGCAAACTCAAGGATCACCTGCAGTCGCAATTGACAGAAGCAGGCGGCCTCTACGATACCGCAAGCGAGTACATCCGTGACCTGATTCGCGCAGATCTGCAGCATCATCAAGCCAACAAGCTGCAACTCCTACTCGAACATCTCAAGTCCCACCACGCCACGATCCAGGCAGAGGAAGAGTTCGAGGACCTGCAGGAAATGCTCGCGACCGCGGATGGAACATAAGCAATCGAACGCGGCTCTGATGAGTGGTAGTTAGATGTCGTAGTACATCACGAATTCAGATGGGTGAGGGCGTTCTCGGATTGTCTGGATTTCTTTGGCTTGTTTGAACCAGATCCAGGTGTCGATGACGTCTTCGGTGAAGACGTCGCCGCGGAGGAGGAAGTCGTGATCGTTGCGGAGGGCTTGCAATGACTGTTCGAGGTCGACTGGGACCTTGGGAATGACTTCGAGCTCTTCGGCCTGGAGGTCGTAGAGGTCTTTATCGAGAGGCGGGCCTGGGTCGATGCGGTTCTGGATGCCGTCGAGCATCGCCATCAGGACGGCGGACATGCCGAGGTAGCCATTCGCGGAAGAATCTGGGCAGCGGAATTCGAAGCGGGCGTTTTCCGGACCGGAGTTGTGAACCGGAATGCGGATCGCCGCGGAGCGGTTGCGGAAGCTGTAGGTCAGGTTGACGGGGGCATCGAAGCCGGGGACGAGGCGTTTATAACTGTTGGTCGTCGGGCAGCAGAACGCCAGCAGGGCGGGGGCATGATGGAGGATGCCGCCCATGGCGTACATCGCGGTTTCGGACAGACCGCCATAGCCGCCGTTGGCGAAGAGATTGTGGTTGTTTTTCCACATCGATATGTGCATGTGCTGCCCGGAACCGTTGTCGTTCCAGAGAGGCTTGGGCATGAAGGTGACGGACTTGCCGTGCTTAGCAGCGACGTTTTTAACGATGTATTTGTAGCGGAGCAGATTGTCAGCGGTCTGCAGCAGCGGGGCGTAACGCATGTCGAGTTCGCATTGCCCGCCGGTCGCGACTTCGTGATGCTGGGCACCGATGGTGACGCCGCAGTCCATGAGCGTAAACATCATTTCGTTACGCATCTCGTGCAGCGTGTCTGCTGGCGGGATGGGGAAGTACCCTTCGCGTCGACGAATTTTGTACCCGCCATTAGCGTCGCCACTGCGTCCACGGCTCCATTCGCCTTCACTGCTTTCGAGGTGGTAGTAGGCTTCGTTGATGGAATGATCGAAACGGACGGAATCGAAGACGAAAAATTCTGGTTCGAGTCCGAAATTGGCGACATCTGCGAGTCCGGTCGACCGCATGTAGTTTTCTGCTTTTCGGGCAACATTGCGCGGATCGCGCGCATAGTCTTCCCGCGTGATCGGGTCTTGGATGTTACAGGTCATCGTGAGCGTTTGTTTCATAAAAGGATCAACAAACGCTGTTTCAGGCTGGGGGACGACGAGCATATCGCTCTCGTTGATTGCTTGCCATCCGTACATCGACGAGGCGTCAAAGCCGAAGCCTGACTCGAACGATTCCGACGTAAGTGCTTGCACCGGAATGGTAAAGTGCTTTTGAGTGCCGGGAAAATCCATGAAACGCAAGCTGACGGCGAGGATCTCTTTCTGCCGGCAGAGTGCCAATACTTCTTTAGGTGTCATATCTGAACAGATGCTTCAATCGAGAGGACTCAATGACTGATGTCGCCCACAGACGCACAGGATTTCAGCCACAACTATGCCAAGGTTTTCAAACTACGGCAATCCTCGTGCCTAAGAAGTAGTCAACTTCTGGAGAGAACTTTCCTGCAGGTGAGAACCTCATGACTTCTTAACATCCCTGAAGGGTTCCGACTGACATGTTGAATTTGGATTTGGCTTGTGAAAAAGGCTGCCAGGAAGTGGACAGGATATAACGCGTCATCTTCGGTGCGGGGAATGGTTGTCGCATCTCCGATTTTTCGCTTTCCTGCGATACCGTTCAGTGATCGAACTTAAGGAGTTCGCGCTGACCGGCGTTGCTGTTTGTCGCGTTTAGCCGTTCCCAGATTGCCCTATTCCCACGCATTCGACACAACTTGGCTGAATGCCCGGAGCCAACTTGATGCGTGACCGGTGGCTCGCTACAGTCGAAACGTGCACGTCCGTCGCTGAATCAACACCAGAAAGCGTTTCCTATGCCTCCCCTCGAAGGACCCGTTGCCATCATTCTCGCTGCTGGAAAGAGTACGAGAATGAAATCGGAGCTGCCGAAAGTCCTTCACCCGGTCTGTGGACAGACGATGATTGATCATGTGCTCAACGCGGTGCGTGGTGCGGGTGTGAAGTCGATGGTGGTGATCATCGGCCACAAGGCGGATGAAGTCCGGGGCGCTCTGGAGCATCATGGCGACCTTGCCTTCGCCCTTCAGGAACAGCAACTCGGAACCGGTCACGCGGTCATGATGGCCAAACAGGCTCTGGAAGGGTACGAAGGCCCGGTCCTCGTGCTGGCAGGCGATACGCCGCTGCTAAGGCCGCAGGCGCTCAAGCGTCTTCTCGATTTGCAGGAAGTCCGCAAAGCCGCATGTATTGTCGGCACTGCGATTACCTCGGCGAATGAAGGCCTGGGACGTATCGTCCGAGATGAGCAAGGAGACTTTGTGAAAATCATCGAACACAAAGACGCAAGTGAGGAACAAAAACGCATTGAGGAGATCAACACGGGCTGCTTCGCCTTCGACGCCGTCAAGCTATTCGATGCCCTGACGAAAATTCGGACGAATAACATCCAGTCGGAATATTATCTCACGGATTGCGCCGGCATTCTCAAGGATGCGGGTGAAGTTGTGCTTGCGGCGCCTGAGTTTGACATTCAGCAAGCGATGGGTGTGAATACACAGGAGCAACTGAAGCAGGTCGAAGAAGTCATGCAGGCGGCAGGCCATTGATTGGCCTACGCACACATCAATTTCTGATTCACTCACTTGTCCCATTTCAAAGCCCATCCCATGTATGATCAGCTGACCATCATCACAGGACGTGCTCACCCGGTGCTTGCGCAGGAGATTGCGGAGTATCTGAATGTGCCGCTCGGCAATTGCACTTGCAGCAACTTTCCGGACGGAGAAATTGCTGTCAAGCTCGATCAGAATATTCGTGGACGCGATATCTTTCTGATTCAGCCGACGAGTCCGCCGGTCAACGAAAACCTGATGGAATTGCTGATCCTCATTGATGCGTGTAAGCGTGCCAGTGCCGAGCGGATTACCGTCGTGATGCCGTACTTCGGGTATGCACGTCAGGATCGCAAGGATTCGGGACGGGTGCCGATCACGGCGAAGATGGTTGCCAACCTGATCACGACCGCTGGGGCTGACCGCGTTCTGACAATGGACCTGCACGCTGCCCAGATCCAGGGTTTCTTCGATGTTCCCGTCGATCACCTGTATGCTGCCCCAGTCCTCGACCAGTACTTTTCATCGTTGAAGATTCCGCCCGAGAAGCAGGTCATTGTCAGTCCCGACGAAGGGAGTATCAAACGAACCCTGCAGCACCTCGATAACCTCGGCGGTGATCTGGTCATCGTCGACAAACGACGAACCAGCGCGACTGAGACCAAACAGGCCAACCTCATTGGCGGGCCGATCGAAGGAAAGATCGCCCTCATCTTCGATGACATGATCACGACCGCAGGTTCGATCTGTGGAGCGGCCAACGTCGCGAAATCGTTCGGCGCAGAGAAAGTCTACCTGTGTGCGACCCACGGCGTCCTCGTCGGCCCGGCGGTCGATCGCCTGAAAGCCGCCCCGGTGCAGGAGATCGTTATCACGAACAGCGTCGCCTTAAGGCCGGAGCAGATGCTGCCCAACTTGAAAATCATCTCGATTGCCCCTCTGTTGGGAGAAGCGATTCGAAGAATTCACCGCAATGAATCCGTGAGCTACCTGTTCGGTTGATTGCCGTAGGGTCCGCTGAGCGGACCGTTAATCGAAATCCAACTTTGAATATCGCGATGAATGCGGATGTTTGACGACAGAGATTCTATTTGTCGCAATGCGAATTGACGGTCCGCACAGCGGACCCTACACGATACAAATTCCCAATGAAAAATTCCGTATTGGACAAGATCAGGAGTGCTCTTCTTTGCCATCAACTTCGCTCAGACCATGTCGCTTGCAGAACTCGTCAATGAAAACTTCGAGTTCCTGACCTTCGACGCCGTCGTCTAAATCTCTCAACGAGGCGGCGATCGCAAGCACATCTTCGTTCATATCGGATTCCTGCATCTATCGGGCTTGAACAACCTCTACTCCTCCAACCGTCCCTTCAATTCATCCCGCTCTTTGCGTGTCACTTCCAGATCAAACATCAGATACTTGATATCCAGTCGCAGTTGCGACAAGGCTTCCTGGACCAGTCCGAGGATTCGTCGTCGTCTTCGGACGCAATCGACGACCTGACTGTAGGCGAGTTCCAGGTCCTGGCGGTATTGTTCCGGTAGCGAGTGAATGCGCTGCCCCAGATGGGTCAATTCGCGCGGGAGCTCATCGATTCGATTGTCGCCGAGGGAAGTCTTGGAACTACTCATATCACCGCGCCCTTATGGACCCCGTTTTGACTGACGGTTGGGGTCTTCGGATCGAAACGATTCTAACGTGTCTGTCTGATTTCGTTCATTGTTGGCATCAGATCAGTACGAACGCAAGCGTTGGATTCCGAGAAATCGCGAGGACAGAGCTTTCTGGCAACCAGAAGTGATTTGTTGAAAATTGGCAACATCCAACCCGACTTCAGGATTGGTCTGTCCTGGAAAATCGGTTTTCGAGTAGATTCTCCAGCCCCCCGAATGAATCACAGGGGCTCTGATTATGAATCCAGAAAGACAAGGACGTCGCACGTTGCGTGTAACCGGAGTATCTCTGGTGATCACTCTCCTCGCCGGGCTGCTCTGCCCCGACCTTGTCGCTGCGCGCGATTTTCACTTCGGCTTCGATGATCCTCAAGTCTCCTGGAAGCTGATCCGCAACGAATCGGCCGTCCGCATTTCCATTCACGATCGCACGAACGCACTGCGTTTTGAAGGTGCAGCCGCCGAGCAGATCCAGATGGAGTCCATTGTCCGTGACGAAGTCGTCATCTTCGAACACGAACTCCCTGCCTCTAGAATTTTGGATGAATTGAGCGTCTCGCTGGCGGTTCGTGCCTCCCATCCGGGTACGCAAATGTATCTGCGAGTCGTTCTTCCTCGCATGATCGACCCGACGACACGCCAGCCTCTCGTCAAGCACATTAACGGCGAAACGCTTCAGGAATCAGGTCGCTGGCAAACCCTCACCTGTAAAACGACTGACAACGCCATCGCCCGTGAGCAGATCCTCTGGCGTGCTCAACACCCGGGCGTCCTCCTTGATACACGCGATCTTTATATCGACCGGATTTATCTGCGCATGCCGATCTCTCAGGGCATCAGCGAACTCCTCATTGACGATCTGCGGTGCGGCCCGCTCGTCCCGATCGCGACAGAAACGGCTGCTCCCCGACAGGAAAGCGTTAAGCACGTCTCACTCCGGGCTGATCGTCTCCTCGTCGACGATACTCCCTTCTTTCCTCGTATTCTTCCGTCTCACGGCGAGACTCTCGATCAGCTGAAATCCTCCCGCGCCAACGTCATCTATACCGACGGGCTGCTCGATAACGAGACGATCGAAGCCTTCCGCCTGGCAGGCATGTGGACTACGTCGACACCTCCCTGTCTGCGAGATGGCTCGGGCGAGATTCTCGCGGCTTCGCTGGCCCTCAACTCTCATCAGGCGAAAGTCCCGGATGGGCTTCTGTTCTGGACTCTTGGCACCCGCGTCGGCAAAGAAGACCGCAGCGACATGCTTCGGTGGATCGATCAGATTCAGGGCAGCCAGCCAGTGCATCCACGTCCCATCTTCGCCGACATCTCGTCAGGCGTTGATCTCTATTCTCACGATCTCGACTTCCTGGGCATCAGTCGTCACGTCATGCAAACCTCGATCACGCTCGAGGAATACCGTGATTACATGAATCGCAAAGCGACGATCGCGGCCCCCGATGCACTCCGCATCAGTTGGATCCAGACGGACCCTCACAGCGTTTACAAGACACTCCGTCCCAATGCGCTTCACCCGGTCACCATGGAACCCGAGCAAATCATGCTCCAGGCCTACACCGCGATCGCCAGCGGCTGCCGAGGGATCGGCTTCTGGAAACAAACGCCTCTGAGTTCCGCCACCCAGGACAGCTCCGACCAGCCTGCTCTCAAAGAGCGCGATCTGGCGATCGAACTGGTCAATCTTGAACTCGAACTCCTTGAAACATTCCTCGCGACCGGCGATAGCATGGGGAATATCGATGTCTATCTCACCGCTGCCGGGCAGACTCCTCAAGCCCCCTCGCGTACGACATCCATGTCCTACCACAGCGGAGCCAAGTCAGCGAATTCGCTTCCAGCTGCAACGTCTAAGACCGATATTCAGGCGGCCGTCATCCACTGTCCCTATGGCTGGCTGATCCTTCCGATCTGGTTTGGACGTGATGCCCAGTATGTGCCAGCTCCGCTGACCGCCCGCGAATGTAAGATGATTGTCCACGGCATTCCCGAAACAGCGGTCGCGTTGCAGATCTCGCCGACAAGGGCTGACAAGCAAAGCGTCGGACGTGCCCGCAAAGCCGGCGGACTGGAATTGACGCTCACCGAACTGGACATGACCTCCGCCATCTTCGTCACGACGGACCAGAATGTTCAGGCCCAGATTGAACGCAAGATCGCCAAACTTCGCGAACCAGCTGCCCGCTTGACTCTCGAACTGGCCCGTGCCAAATACCTGCGGACGAAAGCCGTCATCAACGAACTCGCTGCTTATACTTCGAACGTCAACATCTACAATGCGACGCTGAACCGGACGATCCCGGAATTGTTGAATCGCTGCGAACAGAAACTGTCGAGCAGCCAATTCCACTCTGCACGGATGGATGCACAGGAAGTGATGAGGATCTGCCGGGGAATCCAATACGAGTTCTGGTCGAACTCGGTTGCGAACCTGTCGCAGCCCCCGTCCTCGCTGGATGCCCTCTGCTTTCAGACCCTGCCCGACTACTGGCGTCTTTCGGACCGCCTCAAGCTCAAGGAAAGCAACAGCCTCAAAAACATCCTGACCAGCGGGACATTCGAAGATCCGGCCCTCATGGCCCAGGAAGGCTGGGAGCGTCTGGAGGAACCTCGTCCCGATGTCACTCTCATCAGTGAACTGGCTAGCCGCCAGGGCCACAACAGCGATTTTGCCCTTCGCCTGGCCGCCTTTCCGGTTGAGAAGGAACATTACCTCAATATCACCGAGCCATTGACCCGTTTGATCACTCCTGCCGTCGATGTCCGTGCAGGCGAGACGGTGATTGTGGAAGGCTTTATCCGCACGCCGACTGCGGTCAATCTATCTGAAAATGCCTTCCGCATTTATGACAACCAGGCTGGCTCGGTCGCTGCCCTCCGCTACACCAACGTCGACAACTGGACCCCTTTCCGCATGGTCCGATCGATCCACCAGGATTCCTCGTTCTTTGCCGTCTTCGATCTCTCCGGCCTTGGTGATGTTCTGCTCGATGACGTCGCGATTAAAGTTGTCCCTGCTCCGGAGACCGTCGCCACGTCTCCTGCGCCGCTTTCGACGGAAACGGAAGACAAAACGACCCGCAATCCGGCCTGGGATCTCCTCAAAGGGTTGCCAAAATTCACGCCCGAGAAGCAAACACCTTGAAAATGCATCCGGAACGGCTTTCTTTTCCCGTTCACACGCTTGGCAGAACGCCCTCGCGCCGATATGATGTCCGATCCTTCGCAGAAAAAGTCTGCGCAGTTACTTGAACATTTTCGTGATGCAACATTCATCACGACCCAGATATCAAATTAAGACACTCGGTTTCGAAAGGATCTATTTCGTGGTTAAGTTGCGGTTGCGTGATAACGAGCATGTGTCGGATGCGGTCAAACGATTTCGTAAACTGGTCGAACACAGCGGTATCAAAAAAGAAATGCGCCGTCGCGAATACTACGAAAAACCAAGCGAAACCAAGCGCCGCGCCCGTCGCCGTGCTGAACGCCGCGACCTGATGGCCCGTAAACCTGGCGGCTCCGCCTAGTTTTATTGAACAACCGTTCATAATAAGATCACGAAAAGGCACACTTCATAGTGTGTCTTTTTTGTTGCGCAGACGATTCCGCACGATCGTTCAGCCGGGCACAACTAGAATTTCAGGTAGAGCCCGTACGACTCACAATGTTTACTCATCTTTCCCAGACTGTGCAGTGATAGCCAGAAAGTGACCGTTTTCTGTAGCGTTTGTTCACTTTTTGGGGCCGCTTTCATTGTTGTTGGCCACGTATCGCGTCCTTACGCCTGCTATAGACCTTGCCACCATCTCAAGTCGGATAATCGGAATGACCGATTCCTGACATAACGCGATCGATGGGAACATGTTCCTGCATGCCCTCTCCTGAGAGGGCTCCTGCAGAAACACCTGTGTCGGGAAACACGGGCTCGTCTTATCTCTCGCGAGGGGGGCAACCAGATCTGTCATGGATGCCACTATCGAATGCTTCCTCTTATGAGCACATCCGATGCGTGCAATCAAACAGAAACGACTCATGAATACTGTCCGCTATGGCTCAGCAGCCGCTTCATTGGCGATGGCAACCATGCTCTCTCTGCCTGGCTGCTTTGGAGGAAAAGACTCCAAGGTCACGCAGAATCCTGGTGAAGCCACGATGGACAGCGGGGCTGGTTCGAGCGTCGTTGACCTCGGTCAGTCTGGGGCGACACAGCAGGTCGGCTATACCGCGAATCCGAATGGCAGCCCTGGCGAAGTCCATGCTCACTTCCTGTCTGCTGACGGGAAGGAATATGTGGACCAGATTAACTACGCCCGCTTGAAGCAGAATCTCCCGGATCGTCCTGGTGCGAGTGTCAGCAGTGTCACCTTCGATCAGTTCCTGAAGACCGACTACAATCAGCTTGGCAAAGCCCCTGCGTCTCAATCACCCACAAACGCTGCTCCAGCAGCATGGGCCAACCAGAATGTTGCGCGGACAACTCCCCCTGCGACTCCTGGTGTGAGCAACGTCTCACTGGCAGGCGCTCAGGCTCCTGCTTCGCAAGCTACTCCATGGCCAACACAGCCTGCAGCAACCGCCAGTGTTGCTCTCGATGCTCAGACGCCAGCTGACCCATGGGCTGCTGTCACTCAGCCACAGCCACCTGCAATCCCACAAAAGCCAACCACCGTGGCTACTGTCGCCATGGCAACTCCCGGGACAACCGAAACCGCCAAGCCCGGCACACCGCTGAAACCAAACAGCCCGCTGGCTGCCAAGTATCAGGCCACGCGAAAGATTCCCAAGCCAGAAGAAAAGCCTCCCTTCTTCGGAGCAACGGTCGTCACCCAGGAACCCGCTGCCGCGAAGCCAGCCTCGAATCCGTCAACATTCCTCGCCACGCGTATTCGCATTGACCTGGAAGAAGCGAAGATCAAGCTCGCCGATGGGCACCTTGCTGATGCTCAGCAGAACATCCAGTCTGCAAAAGAGACTGCCATGAAGATGCAGCAAATCGATCCGACAATCATCCGCGAAATCGCCTTAGCCAGCATGGAAGTCGAGCGTCGTCTGACACCACCGCAACAGATCGTCAAAGAGACTGCAATCATACAGACAGCCTCTCTGCCGAACGTCCGAGACGCGTTCCCTCAAAAGACACCTCAGATCTCTGACTACGAACTTTCCAACAACCCCTCCATCGCGAAGTTGACCGGCGGCTCAACCGTGAAAATCACTCCGCGTACCGCGTTTATCGATCTATCTCGCGACTCGGTCAATCAGGTCAATAGCCCGTCCGCCCCGATCGACCAGTTCACCTCGTTTGAAAAATCGATCTCGAAAGCCAATCAACCAATCAGCCTCAGTTCTGCAGGCCAGGGAGGGGCGTCGACGTCCACCATGCTTCCAGCCAACTTCTGGCACGCCGAGCCTGTTCAGCAATCGTCACCAATTCAACAAGCCGCACCGACCTTGCCACCTGCCATCGTAGATTCTATTCCACCTTCGACCAGCAACTTTTCCAAAAGTCCCATGCAGGTCCCGGCTGCTGCGGAACTCGCGCTCGCAGAATCGACGCACACAGGATCGCCGCTGGCTCATGCACTCCCTCCCTTGGCGTTAACGGCTCCGAACGTTGCCCAGATCGCCTTTGAAGACGGTCAAGAAACTCCGTCGCTGGCAACTGCCGCTCATGCCGACTTGACTCAGGTTCCCGCCCCGGAAAAAGGCTCGACGCTGGAAGCCAAAGACAGCCGTCTGGAGATCCCGGGCTGGGTCACTTACGGCGTGATCATCTCTGCCCTCGGCCTCCTCACTCTCGCGTTCCGACGCATGTAAACCCAGCGTCTGAAAAACGGGTTGGCATGGAGTTTGCGATCTACGCAGACCATGACCAACCCTATGCCGCTGAATCTGCAGTCGATCGAGGAATGGAATCGCTATTCCAAAAGCCCGGGCTGGATCCGTGACCGCTTCATCAACACGGAGTTTTATACAGGCCCGCGCAAGAACTTCGAGATCGGGAACTCCCGCATCACGGAAGCACTCCTCTCCGGCGACAAGTCGGAGAATCAGTATTTTCTCTCCGTCCTCCTTTCGAGCGGCGCCGACCGGCCAATGGAGGCTGACTTCAACTGCGGCCAGTTCGAACGTCCGAATAACCCTGGCGATATGGTTTTCTGCGGTCCGATCTATCCCCAGAAGCTTCAGGGGGTCGGGCCGTTCCACTCGATCGTGCTTTACTTCTCTGAGAAGACGCTTCTTAATCAGGTCCGGACCAATTTAGGACGTGACCTCCCGGATTTGTCTTATCTTCACAGTCGATCATTCCGGGACGAAACGCTGGAAGTCCTTGTCAAACAGCTATTTTTCGAGTTTCGAGACGAGCATTCTCCCAGCCTGACTCTCAAAACAGACTGCCTGTTCAATGGCATTACGTCGCGCCTGATCACACTGGCGGGTGGTAATCGCGTTGGGGAACCATTCTCAGAAGCAGGGAACAAGCATCGTATCCAGCGGGCTATTGATTACATGTATGCCCACATGAGTGAATCCTTTGGCCTGGACGAGCTGGCGGCGGCTTCCGAACTCAACAGGTCCCACTTCGCACGGATCTTCAAGCAAGCTGTCGGTGATACTGCTATCAACTATCTGATGAAGCTCCGCATTGACCGCGCCCGGCAGCTTCTGCGTGATCCATTGCATCGAGAGCGGTCGATTGCTCAGATCGCGGCTGATTGTGGGTTTGCTCAGATCCCTCATTTCACGACAAAATTCCGACAAACCGTCGGAACGACACCCGCTGCCTATCGCGAGTTATGAGCAATTCACAATCGACTCTGTTGAAATGACGCGCATATCTGCTTCATATCTCGGCAGATTTCACGGACACTTCAATGAAATTTGATGGTGACCTTCCCGTCCGAATCGAATTGGCGCAACTCTCACGCAAGACTTCGCCAAACGTGCTTGTGTACATGCTGCCACAATTAGCAAGAGAGCCGTCGTAAGTGCTTCTCTTGCTGCTCATTATGACAATTGATCGCGGAGCAAATCATCTGTGGTAAACCGACTTCGGTATGCCTATTGCCATTGCATCAGTCCAGTCGATCATTTTTTCTTTTTCCGTCCTGGAGACCTACGATGTTCCGCAAGGGTTTTACACTGATTGAGTTACTTGTGGTGATCGCCATCATCGCGATGCTGGTTGCGATCCTGCTGCCTGCCGTTCAACAGGCACGGGAAGCCGCCCGCCGCAGCAGTTGCAAAAACAATCTGAAACAGCTGGCACTGGCGATTCACAACTATCATGACACTTACAACCAGATGCCCATGATCACAACGGGGCAGGAAGTGTTTCAGTTGATGGACGGAACAACGGTTTCAGGATCAACTGTCAACACCTGTCAATGGGGCTGGGGGGCATCTATTCTCCCGTTTGTCGAACAGGGTGCACTCTTCGATGCGTTGAATGTTGGAAATGCACGAATGAAAGATGCGTTTTCGAATGCGACAGCTCGATCTGGGATTCAAGGCGTCTATTCCGTATTCCGCTGCCCGTCCGATGCTTCTCCCTTGTTGAACGACCTGCGTAAAGTGAAAGATCCCGCAGGGACAGAGTACGAGACTGCACTCTCGAATTATGTTGCCTCGAATGGAACAACGGAGTTTTCCTGGCATCGTGGTACGCCGGGAGCAGGCAACTGGCAAGGGAATAATTTTGCCCCGCATCGAATGGCGAACGGGGCCATGATTGCCAGCGGCGGCGCAAAGTTCAGCGACATTACGGACGGACTGTCCAATACCATTCTCCTGGGCGAACGAACATATAAATTCACTGTTGGAAAGAACGATTCAACAACTGCGAAAGCAGCCTTACTGTTCGGTCAGGGAACGTATGCCAACGACGGTTACAGCACACGTTGGAACTTTGCCGACTTCGCCTTTATCTGCTCGGGGGGGATCAATTATCCACGCTATTCGAGCAGTGCAGTCGGGGTCAGCAGTCAACACGCCGGTGGGGTTCAATGCGCGATGACCGATGGGAGTGTCCATTTTTTGAGCGAATCGACCCAGATGACTTATGGTTCGTTTCCGCCAGTGATGGACAGCGTTTATGAAAAGCTTGTCTCTGTCGATGATGGTGGTGTGTTGGGTGAGTTTTAATCACCGCAAGGATGCGTCACCACGTTGCTGGTGACGCTTTTTTTTGAGTTCACATTCTCTTAACGGCATGACTCTCAAAGAGGTTTCTCGAATGTTTGGTAATGCTTATTTTCGCAGGATGATGACATCCGTCATTTGCACGATCTCCATGATATCGCCCGGTTGCGGCGAGAAGGGCCCGGATCTGGCGAAGGTGTATGGCAAAGTGACGATGGATGGAAATCCTCTTCCCAATGTGACGGTTCTGTTCAATCCGACGCAGGGAGGACGTCCGTCGCTGGGAACCACCGGGACTGATGGTTCTTTTGTGCTCTACCACACCTCCGGACGAAAGGGTGTCGAACTGGGCGAGCATGAAGTCTTTATCGATCCGAAGGAAGAAGAAGCCGCCGGAAGTCGTCCTGGGCCTCCCAAGACATACGCGGTGCCAAAAGACAAAAGGAATGTTTCCATCGCAGAGGGGTCTCATGAGATGAACTTCGATCTTGTCTCCAAGTCTGAGAAAAAGAAGTAAGCACCTTTAACACGTCTGCTGTGACGATGGGCTTTTTGTGATTCGCTTTCTCTGGAAAACTACTGTGAGATCTCTTCATTTCCTATCGCTGTTCTCGGCAATCATTTTTGTCGGTTCCATTTCCTCGGTTTGTGTCGCAGCTGGAAACGAACCCTCGCAGGTCACCTGGCGAACTGACTATGCTCAGGCTCTGAAGGACTCGCAGACCAGTCAAAAACCACTTCTGCTTTTCTTCACCGGTTCGGACTGGTGCTCAGTCTGCAAGAAGCTGGAGAACGCGGTTCTGCATGAAGCCGAGGTTGTCTCGCTCATAGAATCTGAGTTCATCCCTGTCATGCTGGACTACCCCAGGTCGTTCCAGCTCAATGAAGAGCTGACACGACAAAATGATGAATTGAACAAGCAATTCACGATTCAAGGTTACCCCACCGTCATTGCATGTTGCGACAATGAAAAGCCATATGGCTTGCTGCTGGGCTACAGCGGTAATCGCGATGAGACGATTCAGAATCTGAAATCAATGGCTGTGGCCGGCAGAGTCCTGGCGAGTTTGCCGGACGATTTTTCTGTCGAAACGACGAAAGACCAGACTGCCCTGGAAACACTAGTGACGCATCTTTCAGTCGAGCAGCTGGCAGGAGAATGGCTGCCGTACATGAACCGAGTTGTCGAGTTGACTCCTGAGGACGATCCCTCCTTTGTGAAGATCAACGCCATTCGTGAGCAAGTCGCCGACATCAACGACATCAAAGCCTGGACAGCTGAAATCGCGAAACTATCAGGAGGAATCAGCCGACGTGGCATGCGTCCCCCGGGTCCCAATGGTGGTCGTGGGGAGCGAGATTCAAAAACACCTGACATGACCCAGGCGATCGCCTTTATCGATGCGAGGATGACGGAGTCGGCTGGCAAACCAAAGAAGATCGAGTTCCTGACGACTAATAAAGTCACCTTGTTGTCAGCCGCCCAACGATGGGATGACGCGATCGCCTTGATGACACAAACCGCGAACGCAAACGGTACCGGTGATTACGACAAAGCACGCTTGAAACGAGAGATCGCCTTACTGCTGATCCGCAAAGGGGACTGCGAACAAGCCATCCAGTATCTCACGGACTACCACAATGAGCTGGTCGCCATCCAGTGCGATGGTGGATACCCGCTTGAGATCCACCTTCTGCAGGAGTTTTTGTTCCATGGGCATCCGGAAATCACCGCTCGCTATGCGGATAAGATTCTGGCAGAACACAAAGAGGTTCCCAAGAACTTGAGTTACGTGTACTACGCAGGAGATCAGGCCTATCGGATCCTCGGCATCAACCTGGAGAACCGTGCGATCTGTCTGGAGAAAAGTGTGTCTCAACACACGGACGCGACCATGAAAGAGCTCTGCAAAGCCGAAGCTGCGGTTTGTTATCGGGCGTTTGGCGCAACCCAGAAGGCCGACGATCTTCTCAAAACAATGACGGCACCCGAAGAGAGTATTGCTTTTGGAGACGACTCGCCACAAGCAGGAGGCCCGCTGCAACAACGAGTCGATAAGACGATTGAAGCGGCCAAAGGCGATCGAATCGCAGCCTTGCGTTTCCTCGCCAGCCAGGCGAATGAAGAGGGAGCCAAGCGGCTGAATCTGGAAGCGGACGCATTGGAGCGGTCGTCTGATTAGTTTCAGTAGACAGAGCGATGAGTTGGAACGCAGAGCACGCGGATGGGAGCCGAGGTCGCGGAGAGGATTTCAACGCGAAGACGCCAAGTCGCAACAGAAGATTTGAATCTGGACGACCTCCTGATCTCCCCTGTGTTCCGGACTGCATGGAGCGCTGCGCGCGAGAATGGAGATGAGAAAGTAGAAAGAATCGTGTTTCGCCTTCTCTACTTTCGACTTTCTCCGATCAACTTTCTTGCGAAGCGCCGCTCACCCAAAGTTGTGAACATGGTCCGACTTTGTGACTGCGCTGGCTTAGATTTCGATTCGTATTAATGGTCGCTGTGGAACATCCAAACAACAAAAAAGACCGCAAGGTTTTCCTCGCGGTCTTTGAATGAAGATTCGTTCCAGTCAGGTTTCCTTCGAAGCTTTCTGCAACCAGCTTTGCAGCAGTTCCTTCAAGTTGGTCACTCCGCCTTCTCCCTGTCGGAAGTAAGCCAGTTCCAGTTGTTTGACGGTCGACTGCAGTTCGGATCGCTGCTCGGAGTTGAACTTGGATGACTGCTGGAGTTGTTGCAGGAACCCGATGGCAGAGAACGCATTCAATGTCTCGGGCATGGCAAGCGTCTGACCTTCGACGACGATCGATGTCTTCGGAGTCATCAGCTGATAGGCTACACCGAAAACAACCGCAGTGAGAACGCCAAGCAAAGCCCACATCCCGTAGTTGGTTCGAGCATAGTTCTCGACCAGCTTGATGCTCGGACCGACTGAGACAATATCCGCATCATTGAATCGCTGATAAACCACTTCGGTCGTCGGAACTTTGTCCTTGGGTTCCGAGAACACGAATGTCTCAGGAATGGCTTCCGTCCCAGCTGACTGCATCGTGATGGTGCAGGTTCGTTCTGTGAGAACAACATTCTCGGGAGCTGTCGGATCGAATTTGACGACTGACAGTTCGCTTGGCTTCTCTTCCAAAATTTCAAAGCCAGGATAATCCATCTTCACCAACTGACCGATGCTCGGAAGCACCCCTCGAGCGGTGGCCTTGATCTCCAGTGAAAGCTTGCCGTCTTTGGCTTCGCGTTCATCCAGCGTCTGTACAAGTTTCAGATTGTTGAATGGACGCTCCTTGCCTTGTTCTGGGCGACAATCCAAGGGCACGATCGCGGTTTCAATTGGCAGGACGACATACCCTGAGGTATCGATGAAATCCATATCCAGAGTCAATGAGGGCAAGGCATCCACCTGGGGCCCTTTCGCTTTCAACAGCAGATACGCGTATGGCGTGACTCGCCAACCGTACTGATCCATGGCCTTCGACTGAACTCCCGGCTCCTGGAACGTCACCGACATGACTTCGAACTGTTCTTCCAGAGCTGTCCTGACAGAGGCTTCAAACTTGTCCCGATAGTTTTCATTCGGGCGACCATAATTGTAGGCGAAGTTCTGCCCGTTCTGATTCTTGAGATACTTCTTGAACCCACCCGATTCACGTTCGATATCGGTGGTGTGTCGTAGATTGACATAAACTCCGAACGGCTCGGAATGCCCAACGACATCACTCCCATCGACGAAGGCATCCATCCGAATCTCTGTCACGAGATCCTTGTAGTACGCGAACACTTTCTGAGCTTCGGCGGACAGCGGGTGATTTCCAACCACTTCCAGGCCTGTTTTCAGAAAGCGGTACTTTGCATTCGGTTTTACGGACGGGAGCGCCTGGATCATCGTGTTGGCAAACTGTTCCTCATGATACGCGCGAGCAGGTTGTGGCAGGTCCGCGATGGCTGCAATGATCAATGGGGGTTGAGAGACAGCCAGGCGATTTGTTTCATCGATCCCACCGACATCGCAGGCCCCCAGGGCTGCAAAGAACCAGATCTGGTAGACGTCGGAAGAGTACTTACTCTGCGGCATCTGCGTCACTTGTTCGCGGTAGTCTTTGGCCGCTGACTGGAATTGTTCGAAGGCTTTCTGGCGATACTCTTCAAAATTGTGATGAGAATCGATCTCGTCTTTATAAGCATTTTCATCATGAAGCAATGAGGCTTGTGCGACCTTGAGCGTCCAGCTGTCTGGATGGGAAGCAAGACCTCGTTCGAGCAGTTCGTACGCGACCTGATAGCCACGAGATACCTCGGCCTTTAGATCTTCGATCTTGCGATTGGTTTTGTATTGCTGCTGTAGCTTTGGATCTTTCCAGACAGAGGCCAGGTTGGCACGCATGGTCTGCGCGATTTTACTCAGAGTCGTATCATCCAGAGACTTCACATCACCGAGGACTCTTTCGATGGCTTCCAGGCGATAGACTTCTGCGGTCGAATGACTCTTCATAAACGCATCGAGCAGAATGCTCTCGCTGATAGGCTCGATCGGAAGTGCTTTCAAGCGGACCAGCCAGGCAGACAGTTCATTCAAATTGCGTTCCTGCTGAGATCGAGTCAGCGGGATCATCTCTGAACGCGGCTGGAAACTGTAGGCCATGTACATTCCACGGGTATTGTTCGCAGCGTTCATGTCATGATTGCGAATCCAGACTCTCATAAACTCTTCGGCCTGCTCATGAGCCCGATGAGGCATGATTGCAGCCAGTTGTTCGATGTAGGGAAACGCGTTCGTTTCTTCAGCGGCTTTCAGGTAGAGCTTCGACATCATCGTCATGAACTCAGGCTTCATGCTGGGCATGATCATCGCCTGCCAGTCGGCATTAGGGGCCGTCGCCACGATATCCTTCAGCGCGATTGGCTGCAGAGGACCACGATTATTCTGCGGGTTCTGGCCCATATTCATGGCGTCGTCCATGAAGAAACTGTTGCCGTAGCGATCACGACGCATCTGGGGAGTCAGCTTCACATCTTTGGCAAGGTCGTATGTGACCTGGGCTTCGAGCATCCAGTTTTCTGCCAGCAGAGTGACGGCGGGCTTCCAGTGTTCCACTTGGCTATCAGGCTGTCCTTGCACTGCTTCGAGAAGTGCCTCGACTGATCGAGACTGAAGCTGCAGATTCTTCAATCGTTCTTGAATGTTGGCTGGCTCTTGAGTGATCCCTTGAGACACCTTCGTTCCCAGCTTTGAGAGAATCATCACGCCACGCGATGAATGATTCTGAAAGCTCTCCTTCAACCATGCGGAACCGATGTCCGCAGGCAGATTGGGAGCCAGTTCAATACAACGCGTGACGGCTTTGACTTCATTCTCTTCTGAGACGCCCTCCATCTTCAAGACAGCCTGGAGCGTGTTCCAGCCTTTGTCCCAACGACTTTGTCCGACGAATTCTTTCTGGTCGGCCAGGTAGTATTCCGTCAGCAGCAGCAGAGCATCATGATCTTTCTGAGCAATGGCATCTTCCAGGGGAGGCAGGAACGGCCCAGCCGATTCCGGTTTGCCAGCTAAGACGATCAGACGTGCGACTTCCTTTGAAGTCAGCCCAAACTCGGGCTGAGTCTTCAGCTTCTCGCTGAACATGGCAACGTAGGTTTCGATCGCATGTCCCTGCTCCAGAGACATCTTAAACAGCGGAGCTAAGCGAGTCGTCAGAGATTCCTCAAAGGGAACGGGACATGCCTGGATCATTCCAAACAGATCATCCGGAGAAAAGACATTCTGGATCGCGTACTTCTGCTGTGGATTGTTTGGCAGGCGGGCTTGTCCACCAGCAGGGGTTTCTAAAATCGTCAGCAACGACTGATACGCATCTTTGCGAGAGGTTTCCGGGAGTTCTCGATAGAACTTTTCGACATTCTCCCAGTGAGACAATGACACGTCGTGAACCAGTTGATCCAGTTTCTGCTGCTCTGTCAGTTCGCCCGCTGGGTCTGTTTTCTCAGCCGCATCCTGCTCGATTTTCCAGGCTTCCAGAATCGCGGATGGTCGTCGGTCGAATTTCAGTTTGGACAGTGTTTGAGTCAAAGAGTCTACGAGCTTTGTCGAAGCAGAATTCTCACCACCAGCTGCAGCCGGCGATGCTTCCGTCGATTCTGCAGGGCCGACTCGTTTCTCGGAATCCGAAGACGCGGCCTTCATCGCTTCCATATTTGGAGACAATGGTGACTGGCCATAAACTTGGAAATCGAACGCAGGCCCTAGTAGAGCGACCCCTAAACAGATACTTGCAAAACGAGTGATCACGTCAGAAGATCCTTGAAGTTATCGAGAATGTATAGGTATTAAAAATTGCTTGGTGAAAATACAGACCCAGGTAGAACACTTACGATCCGGCACGCTGAATGGTCGCACCGGCTCCTGCTCCTTCTGCGCGTCCATCGGAATCTCCCTCCCCTTTTCCTTTCCCCTTGCCCTTCCCTTTGCCTTTTCCTTTCCCCTCACCCATTCCGTCGGAGCCCTCTCCTTCGCCTTCCCCCTCTCCCTCACCTTTTCGCTGAGCCCGTTGGACCTGCGGGGGAAGTGGAAGTCCCTGCAGCTCTTCAATGCTCATGCGTTCCAGGCGAATCGAAGACTCGAGATTCTGATGAGACATGACCAGCTCGTCCTTGTTTCGCTGCCCCTGCTTCTCCTCAGACACATATCGAAACCGCTGACGGGCCGACTCGATAAAGGGCAGCCACATCTCCTTGGGCTTGCCTTCCAGACGCATAATCCATGTTCCGTAAAACTCAGTCGACGCCAGAGTCGATGCAAAGTCGCTCTTGACCTTCTGTGACAACCTGCTGTTCGTCACGACCAGCGGCGCCAGATCGACGAGATCACGATACGCCTTGGGTGTTGCACCGTGTTCAATCTGCAGCTTGGCCTTTTCGAGACGAACCTCCAGTAACTTCTCTTCCTGGTCCGCAGGAACAAGAGGCAGAATGCGATCATACATCTCAATGGCGGACTTCCGTTTTCCGGTCACCGCCAGCTGATGAGCCTGATCCAGGAGCGACGAAACACGATCCTGCTTCAGCTTCTCCTCACCAGGTCCAAAGTGATAAGCAGCTCCCGCCATCGGTAGCATCAACCAGAAGATCAGAAAGTATGGTTTCAACGGATGTGTCCTGTTTAATCATGCACCTTCTCCCTTGAGGGGAGAAGGTGCCCGAAGGGCGATGAGGGTGAGCTCTAGGCAACGTTAGATTCACAATGACATTTCGACTCCAGGCATTCCCTTCACGAAACCAGCTCCTTCTCCCGTGATACCGACTCCCTCCACTCCCGCTTCACCATACGACCAGGATTCCACGTCGTCCCGTACCGATCCAACAAGACCGGCAGCATTGCCAGGACAAACGAACCAACCCCCATCATGATGAGAGCATACTCTCTGACCGAGAAGCTCTTCAGGAACGAAGCATCCGGAACTGCCATCACCGTTCTCGCCAGCTTGGAATCCAGATGCAGTTTATTGCCATTGTGATAATGACCACCAAGACGAATCGCGATCTGATTCAACGTCGACACATCCTGTCGTGACTGGTGACCATCGATAAATTTGCCCGAGGTTGCATCGCCGACACCCAGGACAAGAATCTCTCCCACGGAGGCAGGCATCTTGGGCATACCACTAGCGGGGACTGTATCGCCGTCACTGACAATGATGATCGAAGTACTGTCAGGAGCCCACTTCTTGGCCAACTCTGCAGCCTTTTCGAGACCGGAGAACAGATTCGTTTTCCCAGTCTCAAAAACAGCGAACAGCGGTAGATCGTTCAGGATATTACTGATAACTTCTGGATCCGTCGTTTCTTCAACGACGGCAAAGGCATCGGTATAGACAGCAAAAACACTCGTTTTGAAACTGGAAATCATTGTCCGTTGAAAGATCGATTCCAAGAGTTCCTTGCCGCGTGCCTTGCGGGTCTGTTTCCCCTCGGTCCCCGCATCCTTCAGATCCATACTTGGCGAAACATCCAGCAGCACGATCAGATGCTGGGACTCTTCTTCTTTGACGTTCTGTTTCCCATGAATCTGAGGATCGACCGCCATCAGCGTCACCAGTCCCCAGGTACAGCACGTCAAAGACAAGATACGCACAACCGGTGCAAGCTGGCCTAGAAGTGATGCCCTCTTGTTTGGCCCGAACGCCAGATAACCAAGACGGCTCACACGTCGGGCGTGCAGGACTTCTGTCATCAATACAAACAACGCCACCGCAATGGCGACACACATCGCTACCATGGATTGTACCTCCAGCCCAACAGGCTTACTTGAAACAACCCGGCAATGCACAACGCGACCAGACAAAACGGCGAGAAATCATCCATCATCTCGCCAACAGTCCGTTCCATCTCGACTGGCTGCATCTGATCGATTTTTTCAAAGACACTCAACAATGTTTCAGGATCCGTCGGATTAAAAACAGCTCCTCCGGTGATCATGGCAATCGTGCTGATCTCAGCGGGGACAGTCTCATTGGCGATGTGAATATCATGGACGATGATGTTGTCTTTTTTCAGCTGTTCTGCAATGGCTTCGGCTTGACCACCCATGAGGTCTCCGCTCTGCCCGTCCGAAATCAGGATGATCAGACGGTCCCCTTCTGCACGAGAGATTAATTCTTCGTGACACGCCTTCAGCGCTCGTCCGACCTCCGTGCCGCTAAACCAGTCGGGGCGGCTGGGCTTATTGGGGTGCATGAAGGGGGGAGCGCATTTGATCGCAGAGGCATCGGTCGTCAACGGCACCCAGTGAATGAAGGCATTTCCGAAGAACGTTAATCCGAAGGCATCCCCTTCGCGGAAATCAAGAAAACCATTGATCGCTTTCATCGCTTCGTCGTAGCGAGTCGCCTCGCCAAAGTTGGCCGTCATACTTCCGGAAACATCCACACAAAACTGGATGTTCGTCATCTTTCGTTTTGCCTGAGGGACTCCCATCTTCTGCGGGCCAGCCAGAATGATAATCACAGTTGACAGCAGTAACACAGGCAGTGATTCACACATCTTTAACACCGTCGGCCAGTACTTCGGAGAGATCACCTCTCCATGGTCGAATGGCATCGCGACACGACCACGCTGGCGTCTCCAAACCCACGCCATCAGTGCCACTGGTACGACGAGCAATGCCAAGACCCAAGGCGATGTAAAACTGATCATACGACTGCTACCTCCGCTCGCTCACGCAGTTCCTGGAG
>SXPC01000100.1 GCA_005778225.1 Planctomyces sp.
CGACCGAAAGATCGATCTCGACGCCTCGCCGCTTGGCGGCCGTGGACGTCCTCACAAAGGCTTCGATCTCCTGCGAGAGATGGCCAGCGAGCAGGAGCACGCGGGTAATCGTCAGCGACATCGCACCGTCGGTTGTGCATTGAGAAGACATGTAAAGCATGTCTTCCACGCCGTTGACTTCCTGCTCGATCGGCGTCGCCACCGATTCTGCAATCACCTGTGGCGATGCACCAGGATAGTTCGCTCTCACGACAATCGTCGGAGGCACGACATCCGGATACTGAGCCGTCGGCAACGTCAGGTACGCAATGCTCCCGATAATGAGAATGACAATCGACACGACGGCAGCAAAAATCGGACGATCGATAAAAAAGTGAGCCAGTTTCAACGGAGGTCTCCTCCGGCTACGGTGTCAATCACATCATCAGACTTCGACAACGTCGCCGCGGTATTCGGCTGTGCTTCTGCATTGGCAGCGGCTTCACGTTTTGGAATCAGCCACTCACTCTCCGGCACCGGCTCATACTCGTCCGGCAGGCTCTCTTTACCCGGAACAATTTCTTCCAGTGTGACTGTGACCGTTTCACCAGGTCGAGCCCGCTGCTGTCCACTGACGATGACTCGCTCATCCCCCGTCAGCCCGGTTCGAACCACGCGAAGCCCATGCGAGATCGGCCCCAGCGTGATGATCTGGCGTCGCACCTTATTGTCTTGATCAACAACGAAAACAAACTTCTCGGCAAGGTCCGTCCCGACGGCACGGTCCGGAATCAAGATTCCGTCGTACCGAGGACTTCCTGGAACACGCACACGGGCAAACAAGCCTGGCGTCAATTCATTGTCTTTATTGGGGAGAATCGCACGAGTGCGAATCGTCCCGGTTTCCTGATCCATACGGTTCTCGAGGAAGTCCGTATAGCCCTTGTGCGGGAACCCATCTCGCTCATCCGCGAGGGCCAGATAGACCGGGTCCCTCACCTCTCGCAGTCCCTTCCGCTGACCTTCGCGAGCCAGTCGAACATACTTCAGAAAGGCCCGTTCGTCCGTGTCGAAGTAACAATGAATCGGATCAGTCGAGACAATCGTTGTCAGCAGAGTCGAGTCGTTTGTCCCGCCGCTCACCAGGTTTCCCTTGGTCACGTTGAAGTAACTGATGCGACCAGAAATCGGAGCGCGGATTTCCGTGTACTCCAGGTTCAACTTCGCCAGGTCCAGGTTGGATTGGGCAATCCCGACATTCGCCTCTGCTGCGACAACTGCCGACTCGGCTGATTTGATCTTGATCGCCGCGACTCCCAGTTCGGAGTCCGCCAGCGCCAGTTCTGCTTCACGGGCATCGAAGACTTCCAAGGCGACTGCATTCTCGCGTCGCAGTCGATCCGATCGGTCCCAGTTTTTCTGTGCCAGATTACGTCGAATCTGAACCCGCTTGAGTTCGGCCTCCGCTTCATCAGCAGCGGATTTCGCTTGTATCAACTGAGCTTTCGAAGAAGCCAGCGTCGCTTCATTTTGATTGATCGCCGCCTGAAACGGTCGCTGATCAATAATGATCAGGACATCGCCCGCTTTGACGAGCTGCCCTTCCCGGAAGTTGAGCGACGAGAGATACCCGCTCACCCTCGCCCGAACCTCAACGGTCTCCACCGGCGCCAGTCGCCCGACATATTCATCCCATTCCACAATGGGCATCTTCACCGGCACACTGGCTGTGACAGCGACAGGCGGAGCCTGCGTTTTAGCAGCGGTCGTTTGATTGCAGCCGGAAATCAGGCCCAAGAGCCCGACCACAACAACTGCACGTCCGATCAACGTCTGAATAAGAACTGCGTTCACGAGTGACATTCTCAGCAAATAGGTCAATTGTCTCAACAACTATTACAGTCTACGCGATCAGATTATTTTATCGCTAATTATTTCACTGGCTATCCAATGAAAGCAACTTTTCCACCTCGCGTGGAGTAGCAAAACAGCACCAAATCCGAAAACTTATCCATCAAAGCCTGTACGATGTCCACAACAAACGCCCCAAATGAAACCGTCTTCGACATCCGATGAAAATGAGTCATTCCCCGAAATCCCCGTTTTCAAGACGCGGAATGTCACTGACGGCTGGGGAGAAATCAACTTACAAGCTTTTTCTCGCTCGCCACGAAAAAGCGATAACTGCTCGGAAAGCAGTCGATATCTTTGATGTGAACACGCGACAGAATGAACACAAAGCAACTCCACTGGTGCGATGCATTGTCTCTAAACCGACACCTTTGGATCCACTTCTCGGAATGATGTTCAGAACGCCACTGCCTCTAAAAGACCAGCAACATCCGTGCGCCGACTTCGCGGTCTTCGGCTCAACTTCTCTTAGTGGCCATATCCAAGCGGTTGCCGCGAAAGCTATCAATTCGACCCGTAGCTGGTCTTCCAAAAGCCGTTACAACCAATCAATTCATCTGCTGCTGAAAAGAGTCATGATCCACTGCGAAAGCAAAAGGCAATGTGAGCGCGCCTTCATCGTCGTGTTGGGAAGAATACTTCTCCCAGATGTAGCGTACTTCTTCAAAACGATAAAGTCGACCAGACATCATGACCGAACTTCCGTCCCCCTGGATGAGTGTTTTTTGCTGTCTGACAACATCCCCCGCCTGCACCGTAAATCGCAAGGAGGTTTGTGTGACGTCAGTAATGACGATTTTCATCATGAGACGTTATCCTCGTGATAACAGAACGGGCGATGAGTGATACACCTAACGGTATCAATCACAATCGAGTTGATTCAAGACGATTTTGCCAACGATCGCTTTGAATAGGGAAAATACGAAGCC
>SXPC01000101.1 GCA_005778225.1 Planctomyces sp.
AACATCAGGCCCTGGTCGCCGGCACCGTCTGCATCGACGCCTTGAGCGATGTCTGCGCTTTGCTCGTGCAGTTTGATGACGACTTCGCAGGTTGAGGCGTTAAAGCCGATGTCGTCGCTGGTGTAGCCGATGTCTTTGACGACATCGCGGGCGATCTTCTCATAATCAACCTTGGCAGAGGTGCGGATTTCACCAGCCAGCAACAGGAAATCGGTCGTACACAGGGTTTCGCAGGCACAGCGAGACATCGGGTCCTGAGCCAGCAGAGCATCTAGAACGCCATCGGACACCTGATCGGAAACCTTGTCCGGGTGGCCCATGCTGACCGATTCACTGGTGAAAACGTACTTCGGCATAAACTCTCTTTTGGCGCTGAAGCGAGTCAGCATCCCCTTTCGTAAACGGCTGCGAGCAAAGCCCCTGTCGGGCAAACGTCTGGCCGTCATCGTGAACAGGCCAGCAAGCCAAAAGTGTAGCGGGTCCGATTCGCGACGAAAAGCAATGTCAACCCAACGACAAGTAAAATTTCAGGGAGTTACCCAGCGAGTGTCACGGATGATCCCCAATTGCCCAGAACGAGCGGGATAAGCATATCGAACTACGCGGCTTGTCTACCGGCTTGCTGAACCGGGAGGAGACGATCGAGCGCCCTCAAGGTTTTTTCCACCGCTCCCTGATGCTTCACGACGACGGATTGCCCCGCTTGCCCCATGCTTTTCGCGAGTTTGGGATTGGAGAGCAACGTCATCAATTGTTCGACAATTTCTTCTACATTCAGGACCGTTACCGCGGCTTTGGATTCTAAAAGTTCACCGGCGATCTGCGAGAAGTTCCAGACGTTGGGGCCAAGAAGGACAGGCTTTTTCAAGGCTGCGGGCTCGATCATGTTCTGACCGCCGCGTTGTGTGATCGAGCCGCCGACGAAGGCGATGTCGGCCAGTCCCCAGGTGGTTGTGAGTTCGCCGAGCGTATCGAGAAGGAGAACCGTTCCCGACTTTGAGCCGCGGTGAATCTCATTGGGCTGGCTGCGACGGATGAGGGTGACATCATACGATTTGACGAGACCGGCAACTTCGTCGAAGCGTTCTGCGTGACGCGGGACGAGGAGCAGTTTGAGATCGGGATACGTTTCGCGAACCTTCTGCCAGGCCTGGATCGCGATTTCCTCTTCCGGCGGATGCGTACTGCCAGCCATGAAGACAGGCGATGCATCGTTCAGCTGGAAACTTTGCTTGAGACTGGCCAGCTTGAGAGGATCGCAGGTGAGAGTGACGCCGTCGAACTTGATCGAACCGGTGACTTGGACTCGGGCAGCAGGTCCGCCGAGGGCCTGGAAGCGTTCTGCGTACTCTGCGTTCTGCGCGAGAACGAGGTCGATCTGCGACATCGTCGGTGCGAGCATGCGTTTCAGGCGGGCATAACCTTTGAAGCTCTTTTCACTCAGCCGCCCGTTAACGATGCAGACACTCACGCCGCGTCGTTTGGCTTCGTCGATCAGGTTCGGCCAGAGTTCCAGTTCGACAAGGGCCAGAACCGAGGGTTGAAAGCGATCGAGGGCCCGGGAAACGGCCCAGGTAAAATCGAGCGGGAAATAAGAGACGTGGCAGGTCGGGAATTTTTCGACCGCGACCTGATAACCGGTGGAGGTGGTTGTCGTGATGACGACGTCCCAGCCTTGGTGACGCCCCTGAAATTCCTTGACCAGACGCTGTAGCTGCAGGACTTCGCCGACGCTGACCGCATGAAACCAGGCAGCGGGCTTTTGCGGATTCGCGCGAACAGGGACACGTCCCCACAGCTTTTCTGGCCAACCTTGACGGTATTTGCCGAGTCGAAACGCGCGCCACAACAGAACCGGCATCGCGATCAACAGGACGCCCAAGTAAACGATGTTCAGAAAGTAACCGCGCATGAGTTCCATCTCGTCAACGCACGCCACAATCCGTGTAGCGTTACAGAAAGAGGATTTTGCCACAGAGGCACAGAGATCACCGAGAAAGATCCAGAATTCTGACCTCGGTGGTCTCTGTGTGCTCTGTGGCGAGACCCGTTTCTACCATCTTATGATCAAAACGGGCAACATCACTCGCTGCGAACACGCTGGAGGTGTTGATGTACTCAACGGGGAGCTGGATGCGAAGTCCGCGCAGGTGGCAAATGGTCTTAATCTCGGTGGGCTCTGTGAACTCTGTGTCAAACATTTCGTTCACCCTACCCGAGTTTGCTGCCGTTTGCCATCGGTTGATCCGGGACGGCGAGGATGACGCTGCCGTCTTCTCGATAAAAGCCGGTGATGAGGCATTCGGACTGGATAGGGCCGATCTGCTTGGGTGGGAAATTGACGACGCCGATGACCTGCTTGCCGAGGAGGGATTCCTTCGTGTAATGGACGGTGATCTGGGCGGACGATTTGCGGATGCCCAGTTCGCTGCCGAAGTCGACGTGCAGGATGTAGGCGGGTTTGCGGGCTTTGGGAAAATCATGGACATCGACGATCGTGCCGACGCGGAGTTCGACCCGTTCGAAGTCGTTCCAGGTGATCATGTCCATGTTTGACTCAGCGTTTGGTTTGAATGTTATGAGGGGGCTCAGAACGGGAGAAACCCCCACAAATTAAAGTCGCACTTGAATTAATTAAACCATTCGACTAAAAGAAGCCGATTCTATCTGTTAACCAGAGGTTACCTGTATGTCTGAGATGCAGAACGCAGATCCTTTCATCAATGTTAAGCGTTTGGCGTCAGCGATGAAAGTCTTGTGTATGGTGGTCTCGATCGTGTCCGTACTGCTGATCGGCCTCGCGTTGATTTCCCCAGAGCGGTTGCAGTCGAGGCTGTTTTTTACACAAACACTGTCTTCTGAAGCACCAACGGCAAAGCCGGAGCCAGGCGTCGGTCGACAGTTGCTTGGATTCGTCATCAGTCTCGTGCCGCTTCTTACGGTCCAGTTTCTGACGGCGAAGGCCTATTTCCTGTTCAACGATATGGCCAAGGGGGTCGTTTTCGATCGGAAGAACGCTCGACGTCTCAAGCAGATTTCCTACAGTGTGCTAGCGCTGTGTCTGATGAGGCCGTTTGTCAGGGTTTTGCTGCTGATCGTGATTGGCGGATCTTCGATTGGTCAGGCGATCCCAGGACAGATGTCTTTTGGACTTGGGGATTTGCTGGCGCTATTCGTTGTCGGCATCTTTCTGTCGTATGCATTGATTCTTGAAGAATCCTGTCGGCTTGCCGACGAAAACCAGCAGTTCGTGTGAAATCATGCCCATTATTGTCCATCTGGATGTCATGCTTGCCAAACGCAAGATGAGGTCCAAAGAACTCGCCGAACTGATTGGTCAAAGCGAGCAGAACATATCGATGCTCCGTTCCGGAAAAGTCAAAGGAATACGCTTCGATACGTTGGAAAAATTGTGTCAGGTTCTGGAATGTCAACCGGGTGATCTTCTCGAGTTTGTTCGCCACGATCAATCTGCCTCCCCCTAAGGATCCCAGCCATGAACGGCGTCTCAAAGTTCTCATACTTAACACACACTGTTATCATCGCGATTATTGCTATGTCTATTTTTACTCAGCACAGCGTGGCACGCGAGCCGGGAATCTACTATGGATTCTCCGGAGGTCTGACGGGCGCCTCCAGCAACTATGAATCCGCACTGGAATCACAAACCGCGGAGTATGATCTCGGCTGGGGTGTGAACGGCTTCGCGGGAATGGCTCTTTCCCAGGGTTGGCGGTTTGAAATTGAAGCGGGCTATCGACAGAACAAGATCGCCAATCTCGATACCACGCTGTTCACGGAAGACTCCGGAAGCACCAACTCTGCGACTCTTCTGGGAAATGTCCTTTATGACTTCGATAATCGAAGCCGGTTTACTCCTTACCTCGGCGGAGGGATCGGCATCGCACATGTCCGCCAAGATCTTGTCCAGTTCGTGTCCGGCGATACGCTGCATGACGAAAATCTGACGCTGGCAGGCCAGGCGATCGTCGGAGTCTCGTTTGAAGTCAATCCCTGCTGGGATTTGTTTATCGACTACCGCCACGTCTTCACAGCCGATCAGTCCGCCACGAACTCCGGAGGGATCGAGGTCGACACCTCCTACAACTCTGGCATGATCAACTTCGGTACGCTGTTCCGCTATTAGTTCAGCGGAATTCAGCTGGGGGACCGCGATCCAGGTGATTTGTTTCGTGATTATCAGCCTAACGCATCCCCAGCATCAGATAAATCAATACAAATGTGAACTTAAAATAAGTTTTGGCTGTCCTTGACGAACTGTGATATGCTAGACAAGAATGCCGATAGTTGTTGAAACAACATTCGATTACTAAAGGAGGTCATATGACGACGCCAGAGACACGTCAACGACGGTTTCGTACCCGCTTAGCTGGGCTGGTCTCCTATTTGGGTCTGCTGGTCGCGGGTATTCTGGGATTCCTCGCCATTCAGTATTTCGGCGAAGGTGGGTCTGCTCAAGTCCAGGCAACCGTTGCTGCGAAAGCCAACTCCCACGGTCTGGATGTCGTCTTTCACGTGCTGGCGACACTGTCGGCCGTGGTCGGGCTCGGGTATTTGTTGGGGAAAGCCTTCCGTTATCTTGGTCAGCCTCCGGTCATCGGGGAAGTGATGGCCGGGATTTTCCTGGGGCCTTCAGTCCTCGGAGCAATTTCACCCGATCTGATGCACCAATTGATTCCGACGGTTGACGTCGATCCGCATGGTCAGGTATCGAGCGCTTTGAAGATGATCGCCCAGCTGGGGGTCATTCTGTATATGTTTGTTGTCGGCCTCGAGCTCAACGGCAACAAGATTAAGAATCATATCCACTCGGCAGTCGCGATTTCGCACGCCAGTATTATTGTGCCTTTTCTGCTGGGATCATGGCTAGCGCTTTGGCTACATCAATCATTTGCGCCGGAGGGAATCAGTTTCACGAGCTTTGCGCTGTTCCTTGGAGTCGCGATGTCGATCACCGCGTTTCCTGTTCTCGCGCGGATTCTGACTGACCGTGGGATGGAATCGACTCGTCTTGGCACGATTGCATTGGCCTGTGCCGCTGCCGATGATGCGACCGCCTGGTGCCTGCTGGCACTTGTTGTCGGGATCGTGCAGACGCAGATTCAAGATGCAATCGCCGTCACGTTGTGGAGCATTACGTTTATCGCGACGATGATCTTTGTGGTGAAGCCGTTCGCCAAGCGTCTGTGTTACCAGCTTGATCGAGGTCGTGAAGCGCTCCCCGAATCGTCGATTGTGCTCGCCATCGTCGCTGCCTTACTGTGTGCATTGACGACGGAAGTGATCGGGATTCATGCGATTTTTGGCGCGTTCCTGCTCGGAGCGATCATTCCCCACGACTCACGGCTGGCTCAATCGCTTAACAAGTACCTGCGGGACTCGGTGACGGTTTTACTTCTGCCGGCATTCTTCGCTTATACGGGAATGCGGACGCAGATTGGCCTGGTTTCGGGATGGGAGAACATCCTGATTTGTTTGGCAATCATTGCGGTTGCGACCATTGGAAAATTCGGAGGAACCTTCGCTGCGGCTCGCTACGCGGGAATCAACTCCCGAAATTCCGCAGCTCTGGGAATTCTGATGAATACCCGCGGGCTGATGGAGTTGATCGTCCTCAATATCGGTCTCGATCTGGGAGTCATCTCGCCAACGCTGTTTGCGATGATGGTAATCATGGCGATCACGACCACCATCGCGACTTCGCCGATTCTTTCGCGATTGATCCCCAAGGCCCAACTAGAGGCCGAAGCGGGGGAGTCTGAAGGGCTCCATGAGCCCGGACAGACGGTGGCAGCGGGGTAGAAACAGGTTCAGCGCAAAGCCCCTACGAGGCTAGAACAGGATCGTGCCATGATCACAGCTCGGGGTGAGCATGCTGGCTAGTTTGATGTGGGAGGGTTCAGAACATGCTTGCCCAAAGCTGCAAGCATGGCACTTCTGAATACCGGATCTTGCGTTAAATCAATTGTATTACAGCGAACGGGCGACTTCGGCGAGTTGGTCGATGGCGGCGTTCCAGCCTTGTTCGAAACCCATGGCTTCGTGTTGCTTCTTGTCTTCATCGGACCAGTGATGAATGACGACATTATAGCGAGTCTGTCCGGCTTCGTCGGCGAAGGTAATCGTCGCGACGATGAAGGCTTTGCCTGATGGAATCCAGGCGGAGCTGAAGGCGTCGGTGAAGACAATCTTCTGGTTCGGGACGATCTCAAGGAAGACGCCGACGCAGGGGACGGACTCCCCATCGGGGCCATGCATCATCATCGACAGGCTGCCACCGGGGCGGAAATCGATGAGGGCGTTCTTAGTGGTCCAGGGCCTTGGACACCACCACTGCTCGATGAGTTTGGCATTCGTCCAGGCGGCGTAGAGCTTTTCCTTGGGGACGTCGATGAGACGAGAGAGGCTGAGTTCGTGGATTTGACTGGTTGCGGTTTCTGCGGCGCCGATTTCCATGAGTGACTCCTGTTGAAGTTATAAGATCCTCATGTTATCGAACGACGAAGCCCCAAATCGACAACGAATCGAGATTTCGGCAGAATAGGAGCGGGCCTGGCCGACTCCGTTACTTCGAAACATCACTCCTATAGGTTCGTCGCCATGAAACGCGTCTTCTTCCGAATGGCATTGCTGGCAATTGTCAGTGCCCAGACCAGCGTGCTGGCAGTGTTGGCAGACGACAATGTCGAGACGCCCGTCCTGAGAGTCATGTCGTGGAACATCCTTCACGGGGGACGGGACGATGGAGAAACCGTCGGTCCGGAGCGGGTGGTCGACGTGATCCGGGAGTCGCAGGCGGATCTCGTGGCGATGCAGGAGACGTATGGCTCGGGAGAGATCATTTGCCGGGCCCTCGGCTATCATTTTCATCCACGCGGGACCAATGTCTCGATTCACAGTCGGTTTCCGATCGTCGAAGACATTTCGGTGCACGAGGAATTCAAATGCGTCGGTGCGCTCATCGAACACCCGAGCGGCCAACGTGTCGCGTTCTACAGCATCTGGCTGCCGTATGGAGAAGACATCTGGCTGCCCAATGTTCGGGCGAGGACCAGTGAAGCGAAGATGCAGGAAGCGTGCGCCCCCTCTGCAAAGGATCTGACCTCCATGCGGGACGCCATCACGAAGCGGCTTGCTGATCCCAAGTATGCGGATGCCTCGATCATCATCGCAGGGGATTTCAATTCAATGTCGCATCTTGATTATACCGAGAAAGCCACCCGCCAATATGAACGCGTGATCGACTGGAAGACATCGCATGTCCTCACCGATGCGGGGTTTCAGGATACTTATCGCGAACGGAATCCTGCTGTCGACCGAGCCCAGGACAGTACCTGGAGCCCTCGATTTCCTGATCAGGAACAGGATCGAATTGACTTCATTTATCTGAAATCAAGCTTCTGGAAGGCGAGTGAGTCGAAGATCATTACGCAGCATCCCGTGAAGTTTCCCTCGGATCACGCTGCTCTCCTCACCGTTTTTCAAAAGAGAGTAGAGTCCAGGTAGGCTCAAACACCGGCGTTTTTTGCGTCCGTCCGGGCGAGGTTCTGACGGGATTTTTTCGGTTGAACTGTCAGGTCGGGAAG
>SXPC01000102.1 GCA_005778225.1 Planctomyces sp.
CGTTGGGTGCCTGCTCGGGCGGCACAATGCGTGGCGCCCACCACGGCTTGGATTGCAGGGCGTCATCTTTGATCACGCCGCCGAATGTCGGATCGGGCGCGGGGAGTTGTTTGCCATCAATGGTCGTCGTTGCATTGGGAGCTCCGGGCTGCCCAGTTACCTGCGGGCTGGGGGGATCAACAGCCCGAACGTCTGTGACTAGAATAAAAAGACAACAGACCGCCAGAGAACGTATCATGAATGGAGTGCACATCTTGAGCAATCTGCTATTTCAGTTGGAAGAGGTGTTGTTCTGAAGCCGGACGAGGAGTCGTTGTTCGGTTTTGTCTGCACCTTGATGGACCAGTAGCGGTGCCTCGTCTTTGGTCAGATTGTAAAGACCTGTGTCGTAAACAGTGTTGGTATCCTGGCCGATGGTGAACGCGGCTCGTTGGGACTGTTTGTCAACAGCACCACTGACCGTCTGCGTGGCTTGCGTGGACGTATCGTTGTAGTTGCCACGGATCACGCCTTGCTTGTTAACAGCCAGCTGCACGGTCTGGTTGGAGGTCGCTTTGTCGGTCGTAGTCAACGCGAAGACGCCCAGCGGAAGCCAATCACCGTCGCTCGATGCGGGAGCTTGTGCTCCCGTGGTGGCCAATTGAGAGGCTTGATCGTAATACTGCGTAGTCGACCCGGCGTCCTGACCGTTCACGTAGACTTGATTGTTCTGGTAAGTGACGGTGTTGCCGTAGTCATAATAAGTCGGCGCCGCGGAGCTATACCCCAGCCAAGTGGCTGCGGAATTCCAAGTCGCCGCATTCCAGGCCGTGTTGGCACCCCAGCCGGCGGCGTACCAGGCGCCCGGATTGCTCGTGTACCAGCCAGCTCCGTAGAGACCATAGTTGTTAAATCCGGAACGCACCGCTGTAGCTGTGCCGTAACGAGACGTTGGTGAGTACCGATTCGCGTACGCCGCACCGGCAGCGGCCCCCTGTGCTCCGGAGAAGTTAGGATCGTTGCGGTTTGCATAAGCCGCACCAGCTGCGGCACCTTGCGCGCCGGAGTAATTCGGATCGTTTCGATTCCCATAGGCCGCACCAGCTGCAGCACCTTGGGCATTGGGGAAATTGGCATCATTTCGATTGTTGTATGCCGCGCCAGCAGCGGCACCTTGGGCCCCGGAGTAATTTGGATCGTTTCGATTCCCATACGCAGCCCCGGCAGCCGCGCCTTGTGCGTTGGGAAAGTTGGAATTGTTTCGATTTTCGTAGGCTGCGCCCGCCGCCGCGTTGTTGCCCGGATTGTTCTGACGATTCGAGTACGCGTCACCCGCTGCAGCGCCGTCTGGTTTGGAACTGTTTCCAAAGCCGTTGAAGCCGCTCATGCCGCTGTGCGGCATGCCTTCATCAGAGGGCATCCCCAGGAAATTGCTCAATTGACTGGAACTGGCCGGCCCGGCACCGCCAACGCCACCGGGACCGAATCCGCGCTGACCTGCTCCATCCTGACCGCCACCGCCTCCAAATCCACCCGCGTTACCAACGCCACCTGTGGCTCGATCTCCACCGAATCCGCCGGCGCCTCCACTGGCGCCATCCCCGAATCCGCGGCCTCCGCTTCCCGCGGCACTTCCGCCTCCAAATCCTCCAGCCATTCCTCCCCCACCGGCTCCGCCCAGTCCTCCACCACCAAAGCCACTTCCCGATCCGCCATGTTGAAGTCCGCCGCTAAAGCCGCCTCCACCCATTCCGCCTGATGGCGCTCCGCCACCGAGGCTCCCGCCACCCCCGAATCCACCACCGCCACCGGGCCCACCACCGCCAAATCCGCCGCCACCGCTGTGCCCACCACCGCCCCCTCCGAAGCCGCCACCCCCACCGCCGGCGTGGTCGACGCCCGGTCCACCGGCGCCACCAAGACCGCCGCCACCGCAACCAATTCCACCGCCACGTCCGCCGCCAAAGCCGCGTCCCCAAACCATCTGGCTGGATGCACCTAAGAACAAAAACACGCCGATCAGGCAGGTTTGCAGTTTCATGTCAGACTCGGTTCTAGCAAGAAGTCGATAAAAGGGGATTGAAATTCGACAATTCGGGTTTGACTGGTTATTTAGCACGTCTCAGGATGACCTCAGAAGTATCCGGAAGCGGCTGACCGCCGATCGAACGGCGAACCGATTTCCACGCATAGGCATTGTCGTCGAGGCGAATCAGCAGGTTGATCGCGTCACTGGCGGTCCCGTCGGCCATGCTGCCCTGCATGCGTGCCGCCCATCCGCCGGGTGCTGTCTGCCAAGTCCCCGTCGTCATCCCGCCGGAGGAATCGAAGTTCCAGGACTGGACTGCACCCATTCCAGAGTTAAATCCGATGATCTGGAGTCCTGACGTCTGCGATCCATCCGGGTGAGTTACTGTGTAGGTGCGCTGGACGTAGTTTTTGTTGGCAATCCACTTACATTCCGACTCAGTCTTGGACCCATACTCCTCGGCCACCCACTTGCCGATCAGCCAGTCCAGGTCATCAATTGCACGGGAAAGGCCTGGTTTTGCGGAGGGTGAATCTTTGCAGGAAGCAATCAGCCATTGGTTCCCAACCTTTGTATGAACGGCCGAGTAATTCGTTCGGCTGGCCTCGACTCCTGTTGGCAAGATCAGAACCGCGGTTCCTTCTTCCATCGCCAGGCTTGCTCCGACAAGACGGGCATTGAGGATTTCTAGTCGAATCTTCACACCGGGTTGAGCTTTGAAGAACTTGGCGTACTCATCCTGAATGGCCTTGCGTCCTTGAAATCGCTTGCCCGTTTCCGAGATATACTCACCCTCTTGTGTCCAAAGTGCAGCCGTAGCGGCGGCATCACCCTTGTTGAAAGCGCTGGTGAACGCCTCGGCCGAGGCCTTCACCTCAGGAGGTATTGGCGGCGCTGCATCATCGCCTTGCAGAGGGGAGACGCAAAAACCAAAAATCATGCTCACAAGAATTGTTTTATAGCTCATTATCGATCTTTCTAGCTTATCAACTTGTTCGAGGGTCTGGCCATAAGATGCTTGGGGCCTAGAAGACAAATGATACCCATTAAAAATCAAAAAAGCTTGGGGAAGTAGAACCTATTCAATTATTAATCTTTAATGTCTTTCGGAATCGAACTCTCCATGCAAAAATGCAAGCCGCTTTTCAAAAGAACGAATCGCTCTAAACCGCGGAAATCTTCGTGCTTATGAATTTCCGATTCTCGTTTGCTCGCCTGCTGGTCGGGACTTGGCTGACGATTAGGTGTGACGCTATTTGCTTGCATCTGTGACGTGATTAAATCTTTGATGCCGCATTTCGTCAGGGGATTACCTGGACGATGCCAAGCAACGTCTCTTTACGGCCCTGCGTTATCAGGCCAACTCATGGACGTGTGCCCGCAGCGTCGTCATCACAGCGGAAGCCCACGCCGCTGGCACAAAGCGGCGAGCCATCGTCAGCAACAGACCCGGTGCGCTGATCGTGTCCGAAGGTTTTTACGACGATTACATCCAGCGTGGCGAAAGTGAGAACCGGAACAAGGAACTTAAAATCGAGCTGTGTGGTGGCAGGCTCAGCGACCATCGCTTCCTGGCGAATCTGCTGCGGCTCAACATGCAAGTGCTGGCGTTGAATCTCATCATCAAGTTGGGGCGGATGCTCGTAGATCGCCATGATGGCGATCCACAGTCTCTGCGTGAACTCCGCTCCGGCCAACCGGCCACTTGGCGGATGCGGATCATCAAAGTCGCCGCCAAAGCGACCGTCTGTTACCGACGGGTGCTCGTGCGCCTCAGCTCTGCGCGGCCCGGCCTACCGATCTGGCGCACTGCCCTGCAAACGACTCGCTAAATCGAGAAGCTGTCTCTGTCAACATGTGAAGAACTTGATCAAGCAAGATGGGGAGGGGACCGGACCGCCCTGAACCCACTCCGCGAATCAGAATCGACGAACCTCGAATTCCCCCAGTCCATTAAGTCTGATGTGAATAATTCGGGCTAAATCGTGAGCTTGTGACAGACGATGACTGGGGTCAGTAAGAATTCCTGACCCCAGCATGGCCGTTATTTCTTAACGCAATCGAGTGACGGCGCGGGCACCACCAAACGGGCCATAATGGACGCGGGTCACAGCGGCACGCGGAGCGACGTAGTAAGCAGCCGGGACCACGTAAGGTTGTGGAACGATGACAGGAACGGGTTCGACCGGCATTGCAAAAGCGGGTGCTGCGTAAACCGGAGCAGGTGCATAGTAAGTTGCTACGACAGGAGCAGACAGGCCCACAGGAACAGGTGCTGCGAAGACGGGAGCAGAGTACGGGCTGTATCCATAAGGCGAATACAAGTAGCCGCCGGCTTTGACTTCACTGTTTCCCATTCCCAACGATACGCCGACGGCGCAAACAGCAACACTCAACAAAGGACGCCACATCTCAGATCTCCTTCTCGCTGCCCCTCCTGGCGAATTTTGCTTCCGGTGAACTGAGCCCCTCCTGAATGGCTGCAGTTGTCCCTAAACGATCGGGACTACCTAGTTTAACTCATCGTGAGTCAAGGAAGCAATCAGCGAGAAAGAAATCGTGCGAAGATGTCCCGTGAGTTCGTTGCCCCGGGATGTTGTGTTTCCCGGGGCAACGATTCCAACGTGTGACGCAGGTTGCGTCGAGCTTGAGCGGCTGATACCGATCTGGATCAAATCAGTAGAACGCCGCCGGGTTTACTAAATCGATCAATGTACGATTGGGGTCAGCAAGAAGGCCTGACCCCAGTCATCCCCCTCATTGGAGGCTGATGAACGGGTTGCGGGCGGGTAAGGCCGACGTCTTGTGAGCGCTCCTGATCCAATCGTTCGGGGTGAACGGTAAGGAACGCTCGGGATTGACAGATGCATGGCTGGGGAGGCTTAGCGAGCCGCACCCAAATTGTGCTTTGAAAGTTAACTCGACTTTGAAAGTTCATTTGGTGCGGTTCGAAGACTCACCTGCACCCTACTCTCAGATAAGAAGACAGATCTTAGAATTCGACATCGACGACTCGGCCCGGGACGAGGCGGACGAACTTGACGGTTTCGATGCCTTCGGGATTCGTTGAGACGACTTTGTAGATGTGAGGAAGGCCAGGGTACAGGGTTTTGGTTTCGAAGACCCAGAGGTTGGCGTTCTTGACGTCGTGGTAGCCTTTGACTTCGTCCTGTTCGCGGAACGGGTGGATGTCGAAGACACGGACGGTGTTGGCGGGGTCGGTGTAGATGTCGACCATGGCAACTCGGGGTGGCTTATTGGCCGGGATCATGCGCGTCGTGCGGAAGTACTGAAAGCCATTCGACGATGGTGGCGTGACATAAGGCATGGTAGATGCAGGCTGTGGCGGGAACATGCCAGGTTGTGGGACGACGATATTGGGATCAACGCCCTGCACCTGATCGTAACTTTGCATCGGGACCGGTCGCATGCCGAAGAAACTGGTCGGCCCCATCGGATTGATCGGTCGCATAGTAGCCATTGGTCTCATCTGGCCAGTTGCGAAGGGCCCCATCGGAGCCATTTGCCCCTGATACCCCATTTGTGCCTGATACATTGTGGGAGATGACATCGGGCCAAGTGTCATCGGGACGGTTGACATGGGAGCAGCCGACATCGGCACGGGAGCCATGGAGTCAGTCCCTGCTGCACGATTGCAGGGGCACTCTGCTTGAACCTGGGAAGCAGCCAGGCCAAGTCCACAAAGAGACGTGAAGATCGTGCGTTGGAGGGAGGTCACAGAGAGGCTCATGTAAGAGACCTTTCGAGTGGTCGGTTTCGGAGAGGTGATGAGAACACACAAACCTACCACGTACAGAAATTGAGGTCGGGCAAAGAGGCCAAAGTCGACCGAAATAGTTCGTTCGAAAGGGCACGGCAGAGTCAGGGTTTGACTGGTCGATACAGATTCTCATCAACCTGACGGGTTGAACCTCGGAGAGGGGATTGACAGCTCATGCGCATCAGAGCGATAATGACGAATCGCGGTGGGGCGACGCGTTAAGGAGATTTTACCAGCGAATTTCCGGGGTTGGCGAACGTAGAGTCAGGTGATGGCGATGCTAAAAACTAGGTTAATGCGCAATTGGTTGGCGCTGGGAAGCGCTCTGCTTTGTTTCTGGATCGCAGGTACGCTCCCTGCCCGCGCCGATGAAGCGACAGACGAACAAACAGCTGTCGAAGAAAAGATGATCACCGATCTGACGGCTGATGGCGTTGTCGACGAAAAGCGGCTGACCGATGTCCTGAAGCGTTACCGAGAGATTCGAGAAGAGCTCGCGCGGATTGATGCTGAGAAATATCCTTTCGTCGAGCAGACGAAGGGAGTCCAGCTGATGTTTGAGTCTCCCGGGTTCGTGACTGCCTACCTGGGTGGCGACCAGAAACAGATTCGCGTTTTTGCAGTCCGGATGATTCTGGTCAATCCGACCAATGACGAGATGACATTGAATGGTCGCGCGGTTGAACTGGACGAAGATGGCAAGACACATGCCTACAAAGCCCTCAATCCTCAGTTGACGAATTATTCGGTCAACGTCGGAGATGGCTATCCGAGTTTGAAGGCGCTCGTCGTCGCGGAGTTGGTGACCGTGCCCGCGAAAGGGCTCGCCGCGACGTGGCTGGTCTTTCAGGATCTCGATGAAGGCAATCATGTTCCGGAACTGTCTGTCAAAGTGCCGATGGGTGAGGGGGCTCAAACTGTCAACCTGAATGACTTCTTCCATGCGATGCTCAAGGTTCGTCTGGAAAAAATTGGTCCCAAAGACTGCCTGGCGCTCATGACCATTCATGGAGAAGCAACGAGCATAGGGCTTTCGGCGCTCGTCGATACCGTTGACGAGATGTCGGCTCACGGACTTTCCCGACTGGTGATTGAGTGGGCGTCAGATTCTGTTCCCATTGACCAGTCGATCCGCAACACGTTTTTGCAGTCCATTGCGCAGCATGGGAAGCAGGAGTATGGAGACGAAGGTCGCTTCCTGGGCCTACCCGAAGCGATCACAGAACTGGCAGTCATTGTTCCCGATGATAAAAGTTTCGAAGCGATCAGTTATTCGAATGATGGGACTGCACGCTTCTTTCGTTGGGCCAGCGAGGCGTCCACCCAGGTCCTCGCGAGTGCGTATGAGTTGACCAACGATGATGACCTCATTGATGAGATTCGCGATGGGCATCCGTATTCCAAAATGGCGGGCATGCGACTGGCAGGGACGCGGCTCGCCGTTCAGCAACTGCCGATGCTGCTGGAATACGCCAGTCACAAGGATGCGAAGTTTCGCAGCGCAGCCTATGTCGCGCTCAGCTATATCGATCATCCCTTGGCTCAGGAGACATTGTTAAAAGCCGCTCGCTCAACAGACGACTCATCAACCACCGAGGAAGCGATTCGTTGCCTTCTGATGTCGCCTCACGTTCGTATGCAGGATCAGGTGCTCGTCCTGTTGAAAGAGGAAAATCTCGACGTCCGCCAGCGGGCGATGAAAACGATTTCTGCCCATCCACAGAATCGATGGCGCGATCAGATCGAGCAACTGCTGGTAAGTCCTTCGGTCGAGGTGCGGATCCAGGCCCTCAAGGCGCTCGCCCAGATCGGTCATCCAGAACTGCAGCGGATTCTGCTCGATCACCTGAAACACGAGGATTCAAAGATCCGACGTGAGGCGTTCGTGCAACTGTCTTCGATCAATGACCCAAGACTGGAGCGTGTGCTGACGTCGTATTGTCTGGCGAATATCGAAAGCAATTCCAGCGATTCTCAACTGCTGTCTTATCTGACGACTCACAAGCCCCATGCAGCAATTGGGCCGTTGAAGAAACTGTACCAGAAGAGCAGCGAGAATCGGGCTCCGCTGATTTCTGCCCTCATTTCACTGGGGGATTATGACACCTTCGACATGCTGATCGATGGATATGATAAACTCAAGAACAACGAAGAGCGGGATGCTCTGCTGACCATCGGCGTTGTCTCGACCAGCCATTATCAGCGTCTGGTGCGGATGATGCTCGAGCGATATCAGCCGGATGCGGACATCAGTCTCGGGCACCTGCTGAGTGAGATTCATTACTATGCCGACGGCGAGACGCTGGAAACGCTCATCTCCTTTGTTGGAAAATGGGAGCGAAATCCCAAGTCTCAAGAGGGGCAGTTGGCGGCATTCATTTCTCAGGCAATCAATGCGATCAGCCAGCTTTCAAATACTCGGTCGCGCGTCTATCTGGCAGATCTGGTGTTGAAAACAGATAACAAGCTACTCAGAGATCAGGCTCTGACCGCGATCAGTAACTCGTTCCAGAATAGCCCTGGCTATAATATCTCGCACGAAACCGAGCAGTACCTGCGTGACAAGAACTTCACCAAGGCGATGAAGATTGCCAACCTGGCGATCGAGCATGATGACGAATCGCCGCATGCGTATTCGGTACGAGGCGATTGCTATTATCATCAGGCCGAGATTGAAAAGGCGATCGTGGATTATTCACGAGCCTTAGCGCTCAATCCCGCTATGAACGATGTCTTTCTCAAACGCAGTGACTGCTATCTGATTCAAAACAACATTCCCGCTGCCGAGGCGGATCTGAAGCAGGCAGGTCGTTTGCGGGAGAATCGAGTCGATGTTAACGAGGCCCTCGGGCAGCTTTACCGACGTACCGGACAGCTGGATCAGGCGATGAACTCGCTTAAGAAGGCTGCGGAGAAGGGTCCAAAGACGAGTCGCGGAGTGACGGCTCAAGCCACGATTCTCATGTATGAGAACGGTCCGATCGCGGCGATCGAATTTCTCAAGCAGAATCAGGAATCGCATCAGGCGAGTCTCTCCTTTCAGTACACCTCTGCGGCGCTTTATGCGATTGCCTCAAAGTCTGTCGAGAAGGACGACGATCAGGAAAATAACAATCTGATCGAAGAGTATCGTGCCGCGTCACTGCAACTCCTCAAGAAACTGGATAGCGGTGGATCCTGCAAAGTGAAGCTGATGTCGGGTGACCCGGCATTCGGCGGGCTGGATCAGGTTGAGGGATTTAAATCGCTGTTTGAAAAGCACGGGAAAAGCAAGGTCGCAGCGGATGCAGTCGGTGCGATTTCGCCCGTGAAGTCGTCGTCCTACTCGGCTTCGATTGAGGTAGGAAAGAAGGGTGTGATCTCGGCGCTCCATGAAGTGGAGACGCCTGCGAAAGATCCGCAGCTGGTAAGTGGCGGCGAAGTGCTGCTGCTGGCACCGCCCAAGTAAGACGCTGCTCGTCAAAGAGAATGGATTCCGGCCGCAGCTAGCGAGTCTGCCCCCATCGACCCGAAAAGTTAATAAGGTGGGCAGAGTCCCCAGTTGCCCGTCGTATCGCAGGCAACTTTCTCTTATGCTGTGCTGAAACCTCCATATCGTTCGAGACTTCGCGGTGAACGTCTTCCTCTCTACTCTCAAATCAGAATTCCTCGACCTGGTCTTCCCGGTCGATTGTCTGCTTTGTCGCGAGCAGCCAGCATTGCATTCACACACGCCGGTGTGTGGTACGTGTTTGACGCAGCTGACACCTACAGGTTCATTCGACACCTGCCTGCGTTGTGCTGCGACCGTTGGGCCTTATACCGCAGACGAAACCGGTTGCCCGCTCTGTCGTGGTGTGACGTATGACTTTGAAGAAGTGGTCACGCTGGGGCGTTACCAGGGACTTTTAGCTCAGACTTGCGTGAATGCAAAAAAGCCACGCAATCATGCGATTGCCCGTCTGTTAACGCGAATGCTCTTCGAAAAGCATCGTCAGCGACTGCGTGACTGGAGTGCAGACGTCATCATTCCCATCCCCAACCACTGGTGGAAGCGACTGCGCCGAGAAAACTCTGCTCCCATCTGGATCGCCCACGAACTCGGCCAGCTTTTGAAGACACCCGTCCGGCGTCGTGTCGTCATCCAGCATAAGCCGTCACAAGACCAGCACAATATCAAGGACGTCTTGCAACGACGTCGCAACGTCCGTCACGTCTACAAAGCATTCCCTTCCAAACACATTCAAGATCGAACCATTCTGATCGTCGATGACATCATGACCTCTGGGGAAACCCTGCATCACGTTGCGAAGCTGCTGAAAGCCAACGGAGCCCACACCGTCTACGCCGTCGCGATTGCGCGAGGGCAGGGGAAGACATAGGAATGCCTGTCCCAGTCGAAATGCTTTTGACTACTTCGTGCCTTTGAGACTTGGTGGTTAAGCACTCCCCGCCAACCGCTCGGCATTCAACTCCAGAAACTTCTCTTTCCAGTAGTATGAATCCAACATCCCCTCGACATTCCGTCCCAAGCCGACATACGCCGCGTAAATGGCTTCAATCGTCGCCAGTCCTCCTTGTGGGTCTGCATAGACTTTGGAGACGCGCGGATAGGCGGTTACCCAGTTCGGCAGGCTGCGGATGGGGAGTTCCTGGTACTGTTGTTCCATCTTCTCTGCCCACCGCCACGTGCCATCGAGAACGACCAGCCCCTTCGTTGCATCCTCGGGACTGATCAGTTCACCGCCGATTCCCAGACGGACATATCCCGTCAGCTGCTCAGGCTGTTTATGGGGGTAAGTCCAGAACGTGAATCCTTCTTTTCCACGCAAAGGCTCGACGGAGCATTTACTACGGCGTTCGTTGGGATGCACGACGATGATCGTCTCGGGAAACAACGTGAAATCCTCCTGCAGGATCGGGATTGAGTTGAACCATTCCATGGAAAATGACGTATGACCAAGGCAATGGGTGCGAATCGGGATTTTTTCGTCGAAGTCGGTTCGTGTCACTCAGTCGGACGACGTATAATTGTGAGAACGAATATCACAACATGTCCACGGGAGCCCGATAGCGACGCCCCATGATTGATTCTTCTCCGCCTAAACGCAAACGACCACGCCCAAAATCGGCCTCTGAGGTGACGGTCGAAGTGAATGCGTACGACATTCGCTGTCAGTGCGGAGAGAAAATGACGGGTGCACGAGCCGCTGAGACTCGCCTGCTCCCTTGCCCTGCCTGTGAGCGTCTGCACTACGTCCTTCCGACGAATCCGTATCCAGAACCTCGGAAGATCAAGCCAAAGAAGAAACGCAAAGCCGGGAAACCCGCCGCCTCCGTTCTCGTGATGGTCAAAGGAGGGCTTTCTGTCGCCGCGAGCGCTATCGGCACAAGAGCCGGAAAAGCAGCGACCGGAGCAAAGAGCAAAGCCGTCTCGACAGCGACCTGGGCACGTCGACAGATCACGCCGCTGCGAGTCATCTCGGCCTCGATTCTGCTCGTCCTGGCATTAACGCTGTGGTACGGCGTGAGTGCTCGCAATTACTCGCAGGCTCAGGTTCTCTTTTCAGACGCCTGGGCCAACGCACAGGAGAAGCTACAGGCTCGCGATATGAAGGCTGCCGATGAGCAATTGCAACTGGCGGTGAAGGCACTGAATACACTCCGCCCAAGAGATGCCCTCGAACATCAGGTTCGCCAACTCGGCAAGGAGTTGTTCACACTCAATCACCTCTCCAGTTACGACATGTTTGATATCGCCACTGATGCACAAACCTACGCCGATAACCACACCCTCGGCTTATGGCCGACTCGCTTTACGACGCTTTATCAGGGAAGCTGGATGATCTTCGATCTGAGGATCAAACAGGCAGAAGGCGGGACAGGCGCTGGTCCTCATTTTGTGTTTGGCCAGGATCTCGTCATCGAATCGACTCCGATTGTGATTCAGGCCGATTTGCCCTGCTTGAAGAACCTCGAAGTGGGCGAGACCTACGAGCGAGTGATCATTGCTGCTCAGCTGGATGACTGGAAATTTGAGAATGCGGGAGGAGATCGCTGGGTGATCTCATTGAAACCCGAGACAGCCTTTCTGTGGTGCCACCCGGAAACGCTTTCGATGGTTGCCTCCGCACGTCAGCCGTGGGATAGCGAGGATGAACTCAGAAAGCTGTTCGAGCGACAGTCGAAAGCCTCACAAGTCGAGCAGGCAACCTCGCTGTTGACAGACCAGGCGAAGAATTAATGAGGACAACAATATCGTGAACAGGCTCATCATCGTTGCGGTTAGTCAGTTCCTGTCTCTGGTCGTCCTCTGTCACGTCAGCAGCACCTCTGTGTTTGCGCAGCAGCGCGCCGAAGCGATGTTTATTGAGGAGTTCGTCAAAGCAGAAAGCGAATACCCTTCGATGGTCGACAAGGAGATGTCGATCGAAGGTCGTCTCTCGTTTGTGGCAAAGGATGTCTTGAGATTCCTGAAGTCTGATATCGAATTCCATATTCCTCGTGATGCAAACCCACCTCAGAAATCAGGCCGGCTGGAAGTGACCGGCGAGCTTCGCCGTCGTAACGGAAAGACGTACTTTGAAATTCGACACATGCGAGGGTTGCCGACAGAATCCGAATCGATCGATGGTCGACTCAAACTGCCGAATGTCAAAGTTCAAGACTATTACGATCTGGCGAAATGGGCCCAAAAGCGAGCTGACTATTATGGCGATACCGACTTGGAGGCCAAAGCGAACGATGTCCGTCTGCAGGGCTTGAATCTCGCTCGGAAAGACCTTCCTAAAAGTGATGGCTTCGCACTCCTTGATGTCGCAGCGAGGGCGGGACAACAGGGTTTGTCGACGGAAACACTTGCACCGATCAATCATGAAGGATTGCGTCTGGCATTTTCTCAACGCGACCCCAAATCATTCGATTTTGAATCGTTCATCAAGATGGTGACAGACAAATTGCCCGGTGCTGGCACGTCTGCTCCGTCTGCCAATCTTCTGCTCGCCAATCAGTATCGCAGCAAACCGCTGGCGACTTATGAGACTGCTCCACCGATATCGCGCCGGTTCCTCGAGCGAGTTTTTTATCAGGAAGTCGTCGAAGCAGGCTTGAAAGGTCAACTGCGAGAAGACGGTGCCAACGGCAAAGAGCTTGCTGAAAAACTCAACGCGTTGCTGCCGGATTCGCCAGAACTGTCGACACCGTTTATGGAAAAGTACCTGGCTTACCGCTTCCAGGCCCTTAAGACAGCCAACCGTCAGCAGGCACTTGAACTGGCGGATACCTACCGCAAGCAAGGCGATATGAAGACTTACGAAGATGTCCTCAACACCTGGCTGGATTATCGCAAAGGACGTCTGAATATGGACAGTGTGGCTGACAGTGTGTCTCTGGCAGATGACTATCTGACACTGGTGAAGAATACTGCGAAAGCCTCGGAAATTCTGGACGCCCTCAATCGAAAGCATCCCAATGTCGAAGAGATTGAAATCCGACTCGCGCGACTGGGGTACACCAAAGTCGAAGGCAAATGGCTGACTCCCGGTCAGTTTGCCGCGTTGCCAAAAGATCCTGTGATGGAGGCGATGAGGCAGGGTGTTGTTTCCGAGGGAATGACGCCGGAACAAGTTTACAAGACCTTGGGAAAACCGACATCATCCACACGCGCTTTGAGTGCATCGGGGTATGCCGAGTCCTGGACCTATAAAGATGCAAAGCTGACGATCCGCTTCAAGACCCGGACAGGACAATCGCCGATAGTGGAGAAGGTGACGTCGAGGAAGTAACGAGTGAGGATAAAGCATGCTCGACAGATTGGGACTGAGCTGCCCGATTACTTAGACGCCGATGGCGGGAGTTTCGACGCGGTTGCTGGCAGCCGAGGTGCCAAACGCGGGTCGTTGAATTGACGTCTGCAAAACGAAGACAGGGGGTTCACACCCCCCGCTCGCGTTATGAAATCGATGTCGACTTGAAGGATTACAGCATCCCTGAAGATCGCACGTTGATTCCCTTGAGGACCATCTTAAGTTCTTCTGGATTCGGCGAGATTTCCAGTGCATCGGCCCGGCTGATGATTTCCTTGTCGATGAAGTGTTTGAGCGAGTCGTTGAACTGCTGCATTCCTTCTTCTTTCCCGATACGAATCGCAGCCGAAAGTTTGCCGTCTTCGCCTTCGATCAGCAGTTTACGGACGGTCGGGTTGAAGAGCATGATCTCGATGATCGGGACCCGGCTCGGTTCTTCGACGATCGTCTTGAGTAGTTTTTGACCGACGATGGCTTTCATGTTGAAGGCCATTGAGGAGCGCAGAGCGCTGTGCATGTCCTGCGGGAACAAGTCGAGGATACGACCGATCGTCGATGGTGCGGACGAGGCGTGGATCGTTCCGTAAACCAGGTGCCCCGTTTCCGCGGCGTGCATGGCGGTTTCGAACGTCTCCATATCCCGCATTTCCCCCACCAGCATGATGTCCGGGTCCTGCCGCACGGCATGCTTCATGGCGATCTTGAAGTCCTTCACATCGCCCCCGACTTCGCGCTGATTGATCAGGCATTTGTCGGGTGTGTAAATAAATTCGATCGGGTCTTCGATCGTCAGGATGTGCTTGCGGTACTGGTGGTTGATCCAGTCGAGCATGGACGCAATCGTGGTCGACTTACCGGAACCGGTCACCCCGGCCAGCAGCACCATCCCCTGGTCGTATTTGCAAAGCTCTTCCATGACGGGAGGCAGGTTCAGCTTCTCAAACGGCGGAATGAATCGCTCGATTTTACGAGTGACCATTCCAGGATTCCCCAACTGGATGAACAGGTTGACCCGGAAACGCCAGGTTTGCCCATCTGCTTCGACGACGTAGGCAAAGTCGCAGCCGCCGTTTTCCTGGAAAATGCGTTTGTTCCGTTCGTCCATCATCGGCTCGAACAGCTGGTACATCTTCTCTTTGCCGATCGGCTCCATCTGGGTTTCGCGAATCGAACCCTTGATGCGAAACATCGGAGGCTTGCCGCACTGCAGGTGAAGGTCCGAGCCTTTGAGCTTGATCATCGCGCGAAAGATCGAGTCGATTTCATTATCGGGACGACCCAGGACCGGATTAATAGGACGAGCCGTTGCGGAAATTCTCGAAGCGGCAGCGGCGGCAAATGGATCGGGCATCATTGGAGCGCTAGGAGCAGTTGGTGCAGCGTGTGAACTCATGCGTTCTCCCTGAGAAATCAGAATGCAGAAATGCGACAGTTTTATTGTGTGGCCCGCGTCGCCCGAAGTCAATCTGCGCTCGGGAATTGCGCGAACCTTCGCTGAAGGCGAATGGGATAATCCGTATATCGGACGCGGTTAGGGGCCTCGGGAACCGATTGAGACCAGTTCTTCGAGATTTTATCGACGTCGCGATCGTCTAGTAATGAATTGAACAGTCAATCTGCTCGCCCAAATTTATCCCAATATTGTGATAGCAACTCGAATTCCCAGAGTTTGATCAATGAAACGATGCTGATGGGTTGACTCGATTGGATGGCAGTGTCACGATAAACTTCGAGAAAGCATCTCAGGGCTCTTTTTGAAATGTTTCGGAGGCTTCACCATGCGTTCGCTCGCGTTTTCGATCAGTTTTGCGTTGGTAATGATGGCTGGACAGGTTTTCGCACAGGTCCAGGATTTTGATTCGATTCAGCTTTATACGCTGAAAAACAAGGCCGGAATGACAGTGAAGGTCACCAACTACGGTGCCATCATTACCTCGATTCAGGTGCCCGATAAGGCTGGCAAACTCGGCGATGTCGTGCTCGGTTACGATTCGGTTGAAGGGTACATGAATGCGGTTGACAAACCCTACTTCGGTGCCGTCGTCGGTCGCTACGGAAACCGCATCGCCAAGGGGAAATTCGAACTCGATGGCCAGACTTACACGCTGTCCGTCAACAACGGCCCGAACAGCCTCCACGGCGGGATCATCGGTTTCGACAAAGTTGTCTGGAAAGCAGATTACCGTCAAGACAAGAACGAAATCGAACTGACCTACCACGCCAAAGACAAAGAAGAAGGCTACCCCGGTAACCTGAACGTCAGCGTCACCTATCAGCTCAAAGACGACAACGAACTTCTCATCACCTACAAAGCCACGACCGACAAGGCAACTCCGGTCAACATCACTCAGCACACTTACTTCAACCTCAAAGGTGAAGGCTCTGGGGACATCCTTGGTCACGAGTTGATGCTCAACGCTGACAAGTACACTCCTGTCGACGAGACATTGATCCCCACGGGCGAACTTCCTGCTGTCAAAGGGACACCATTCGACTTCACCAAAGCCAAAGCCATCGGCAAAGACATCGGTGAAAAGAACGAGCAGCTGACCTTCGGCGGCGGTTATGACCACAACTGGGTGCTGAACCGTAGCGAAGTGGACAAAGGCAAGATGATTCTGGCCGCAAAGGTTGTCGAGCCGACGACTGGTCGCGTTCTGGAAGTCCGCACGACTGAGTCCGGCGTGCAGTTCTATTGCGGTAACTTCCTGGATGGTCGCCTGACTGGCAAGTCTGGCAAACCGTACGTGCACCGCGGCGGCTTCTGTCTGGAAACTCAACACTATCCAGACAGCCCGAACCAGAAGAACTTTCCATCAACGATTCTCAAGCCAGGTCAAGAGTATCACACTCAGACCTCCTTCCGCTTCGGCGTTGAGAAGTAAGCGGTCTTGCGATTGGTCATAGAAAGCTGGTGCGGTTCGAAGACTCACCAGCACCCTACACCGTAATTCGCAAATCAACATTCAATTAATTGAACCAGAACTTATCGAGAGGAAAACAATGAAACGCGCTTGTCAGTTGTTTTCAGCGTTCGCAATGCTCGCGGCGCTTTGTTCGGCCGATGTGGTGGCTCAGCCGCCTGCAAAGGTCACCATGCGGACGCAGTGGGCTGACAAAGTCACTCCAGAGAACGTCTGGAAAGAGTATCCTCGTCCTCAGCTTAAACGTGAGGGGTGGCAGAACCTTAACGGTCATTGGGACTACGCCATCACCGACCAGAAGGTCGAGGCGATGCCTAAAGCCGATGGAAAGATTCTCGTCCCGTTTGCTGTCGAAGCCCCGCTGTCTGGAGTGGAACGACGCTTCACTCCTGAGAATGCGCTCTGGTATTCCCGGACCTTCACGGCGAAGAAGTCGGACAAGCATCGACTTCTGCTGAACTTCGAGGCCGTTGACTACAAGACCACTGTCTGGGTGAACGGCAAAGAGGTCGGCAGTCATGTCGGCGGGAACCTGCCATTCACGTTTGATATCACCGAGGCTGCGAAAGACGGCGAGAATACCGTCCAATTGCGCGTCACCGATGCCACCGATTCACCCGATGCGTATCAGCTTCACGGCAAGCAGCGTCTGAAAAATGAAGGGATCTGGTACACACCTGTGTCCGGCATCTGGCAGACCGTCTGGCTCGAAGAAGTCCCAGCCACTTACATTTCGTCACTCAAGATCGATACCAAAATCACCGGCGATGTGACGGTTGATGTCGCTACTGAAGGGGCTGCAGAGGCAGCTAAAGTCGAAGTTTCCCTCGGCGGCAAAGTCGTTGCCAAAGGGGAGGGGAAAGGCAAAGTCGCGCTGAAGATCGCAGATCCTAAGCTGTGGACGCCTGATACTCCAAACCTCTACGATCTCAAAGTGACGGTTGGTGATGATGTTGTGACTTCGTACTTGGGCGTTCGAGAAGTCGGTCGGGCCGTAGATGCCAAAGGTCAACATCGCCTGACACTCAACGGCAAGGAAATCTTCCACCTCGGTACACTGGACCAAGGCTGGTGGCCGGACGGGCTGCTGACTCCTCCGTCTGATGAAGCGATGCGTTACGATGTCGATTATCTAAAAGCAGCTGGTTTCAACACCATTCGTAAACACATCAAGGTCGAGCCTCGTCGTTATTACGAATACTGCGATCGCGTCGGCATTATGCTGTGGCAAGATCAGGTCAGTTCGCTGTCTCACTCACCGAAGTGGACTCGTCTGGACGAGAATCCAGAAGATCCCACCTGGCCCAAGGAAGCCCATGCCCAGTACATGGCAGAGCTCAAAACCATGATGGATACTCTTCACAATCACCCGAGCATCGTTGTCTGGGTTCCGTTCAACGAAGCTTGGGGACAGCACCAGTCGGTGGAAGTCGGCAAATGGACTTCGAAGTACGACCCAACCCGGATCGTCAACGTCGCGAGTGGCGGTAACTGGCATCCCGCAGGAGATATCGTCGACCATCACAACTACCCGCACCCTGGGTTTCCGTTTGCTCTCGATACGGGTAAGCGGTTCGACGATTATATCCTGGTCGAAGGAGAATTCGGCGGCCACGGCTTCCCGATCGAAGGACACATCTGGAATCCAGAAATGCGTAACTGGGGCTATGGCAATCTGCCGAAAGATCTGAAGGAGTGGAACGAGCGTTATGCACGTTCGATGGAAATGCTCGCAGCCCTTCGTAAACACGGTATCTCAGCCGGGATCTACACCCAGACGACGGACGTCGAAGGGGAGATCAACGGACTGCTGACTTATGATCGCAAGGTTCAAAAGGCCAAGCCGGAAGAACTCAAGAAGATCCATAAGGATGCAGGTCTGCTCGATTGATCGACTGAAGAGTCACTGAATGCAGAAAGCCATGCCCGTTAAATCGGGCATGGCTTTTTTTGTCACTTCGGGACTATTCAATTGATCGACGCATGAGACTGATCCGCGAAGGCGGGATCAAGCTTGTTGTCCTGCTCGCCTTCTGATTGTGAAACCTGGCCGCCCGGTTTGCGATAAACAGAAGGATCGAATTTCTTGCGTTTCGGAGCCTGTGGCGAGGCGGGTGCGGTGGGAAGAACACCGGGGGTTTGGGGTGAACCTTCCGTTTCCTTGTGTCCTGCATGCTGAATTTCATCGCCGAGATCGACATCTGATCCGGACCGATTTTGCAGCTGTTTGAACTGATGCGACTCCCAATAGGAGACTTCCTGAGCAGTCAAATGACCTGTTCTCTGGGAAGCATCCAGATTGTTTCCTGCGAGCATCGTACCGTCGAAAATCTCTCCCGACTGGAAGGGACCTGCGCCCATCACCCAGTATTCTCTGGCACGACTCAGGCCACGCTGTGGCCCGGATTGCCAGATTGGTTCGCGGGAATGTTTATCGTAGGCGAAGTATCCCACCTTCGCGGCAGCCAGATAATTGTTCTTTCTGGCAAACGAGATTTCGGGAACAGTGGGGATCGTGGGGACGCCGGTCAAGGCGGCTGAGGCAACTCCCAGGCTGTTGTTGGCGGGAATACCGTAGGTCAATTCGTGAGCATTGTTCCCGATCGCGCCGATGCGAATTTCCAGGACGATGTCTGCATTGTCTTCCGATTCCTGCAGCAAACACCCGGCGGCGAGGAGTTGCTGACGTGTCCCACTGACGATGTAGTCTGCGTTGACGATGGTGACTGTCTTGATGTTGCGAACGAACTGAGTATCGAGGAAGACTTTCTGGTCACGCATCGAACTGAAGTCAACCTTCGCGATCGCGCGGTCGACGGCGTCGGAAATCAGTAATTGCTCGGTCCCTGCCTGCTGCACGGTCTTTCCACAGCCGACGATGCCAACCATCATGGCAGCGACAGCAGCGCGCAACGCGATCGACTTCCAGATCGGGTGACGTCGGCTTTGGTCGGTTGTTAGTAGCATAGGAATTCGAGAATGAGAGTCGTGAGGCCGGTGAAAAATATCACGTTCCACGGGTTCTCAGAATCTCATTCCGAATTGTCTAGGGAATCCATTAACGATCTTACAACGGTCACCCGAGATGGACGACGTGAAACCGAGTTATGGGCTTGGACCGTTTACGTCGATATGCAGCTGCAGACGTTTCAAAAGCGGAGGAACTTCGATCTCAAGTCCTGTCACCGGGAGATCCCAGTCAACCGGCTGCACGGTTTCCTCAACGATATCAAGCGTTTCGTACTGGCCGTTGACGCCGGTTCGTTCGCACGTGAGGGTATTGGGTGTATCGCCCTTCCGAGGGAACGTTAGAATTGTTGTGCCCTTCAGAGAGGGAGTCATGTGAGATTCGAAGTAAAATGGGCGATCTGGGTAGTCCAATTCAAAGGTCAGCTGAGCCGCGTCAGCTTGCAGTCGTTCGATTGATTTGAAGCGGATCTCGAAATCCCCGTAACGGGCGACATGGGGGTGGCGACCTGTGCGTAGGAATCGCTGGAGCTGTTTGAGAGACAGAAGTATCGTCAGATCAGCGTTTATTTTGCGCGGCTTACTGAGGAGGCACAGCGAGAGATCTCCTTCGATCTTCGATGGGCCCTTTCGTTCGAGGCTAAGTGGTTCTAGAGCTTCGAGCGTGACGGTCACATGAGAGGGACCATTGGAAAGAAAGAGTGCGTAACTGGCTGCTGGAGTTCTCGGTTTGAGTTTGATTCCGTCTGTGGTGATCTCAAACTGGCTGACTTTGTACTCCAGAAGAATCGGCGTCAACCCAGGCGGAGGAATGAGTTTCAGCTCCTGCTGGAGTAGCACCGCGGGTGGTGTTTCGAGGGGTTTACGGGAGGCATGACCTGCGAAAATCAAGATCCCTTCGGATTCACTCAGCGCGTTGTCCGCGACGACGTCGTGATACCATTCGACCATCATTTCATCAGCACGACCGCTGACTGGAAAGTTCTCCGACAATGGTCTGGCGAGCATCTGGGGATCATTGCCTCGCTGAAGCAGAAGCTCGAGACCATCGATCGTCTTCAGGGCTTCCTTGACGTCACCATACGTTTTCAAGTGGCGTTCGAATTGCACCTTCGGCCACCGAAAATCGTCCAGCAGTGACTGACGTTCCTGCTCGCGTTTCGTGACGGTATCCCGTTCTTGAGCCAGTGTGGGCCGCGCAGAAAGCAGCATCGCTATGATCAGCAAGGATGTCTGAAGTGTGAAGGAGGGTGTCATGAAACACCTGTTGTGAGGGTTTTGACGGTTGCGTCGCGCTTCATAACCGTCGACATGCCGTGTTCAAGACGAGTTGCGACGTCGAGGGACCCGTTGTGAACTACCTGTTAAGTATGGGGAACATCAGGTCATTTTGCGAAGCGCTCATTCGCGCGGGGGAAGTCATCCTGTTGAGTGGATTGACCATCGCCATTGTATGTTCAACAGCGAGCGCTCAACAGCCGTTGATCGAACTCTCAACCGAGAAAATGACAATTCAGGGGCGTAACCTGCTCCATGATGCTGAAACATGTTATCTGCAGCAGCGAGATGGTCGGATTCGTGAGGTCCCCCTAAAGGAGATAACATCTTTCCGAGAGGTCTCGCCACGTTATGAACCATTCTCGACGATGGAGCTTAAATCGGAACTCCAGGAAGAATTCGGACGCGGTCGACAAGTCACCTTGAAAGGCGAATTTGTCCTGATCAGCAGTTCGGAAAACAGTCGGCGTTACGCGGAACTGTGTGACGAGACCTATCGCAGCTTTCAGCACTTCTTCACGATCCGGGGATTTGAGCTGGCAAAGCGTGAGTTCCCGCTCGTGGTGATCGTCTTCAGCGATATGCGAGAGTTCGCGACGTATTGCAAGGCAGACAAGGTTTCGTTCTCGCCTTTGCTGCGAGGCTATTATCATCCGCAAACTCACCGCGTCGCGTTGTATGAGCAGCAAGGGCTGACGAGCACCAAGGAACTCGAGAACACACTCGTTCACGAGGTCACCCACCAGCTCTGTTTCGATGCGGGCCTTTATTCACGTCTGGGCGATAATCCCAAGTGGCTGGTTGAAGGTTTGGCGATGATCTTTGAAGGTCATCAAGCGAGATCGACGAGCATGAAGGCATCGATTCTCAGCCGCGTGAATCCCGAGCGGATGATCTGGTTTGGCAAGTATGCTGACGGCAATCGAACGGTCGGCCAGCTGGAAGCCACTGTCTCCACGGACACACAGTTTGGGACCTCCGTGCTGGATGCCTACAGCGAAGCCTGGGCATTGACGTTTTACCTGATGGAAACACGTCGCGACCAGTTCGTCGCGTATCTCAAGCATGTCGCGAAGTCATCCAATCAGAAAGAGTATTCAAGCGAAGAACGCCTGGCCGATTTCAAACAGTTCTTCGGCGACGACACCGCAAAGCTGGAAAGCGATTTTCTGCGGTTTATCACCAAGCTAAATTAGTAGGGTCCGCTGTGCGGACCGTTGATCGGCAGCATTGTTGATATGTGTCGAAGGCTTCGTTGACGCAATATGTCGGCTTTTGTGCTCGCGCGAATTGACGGTCCGCACAGCGGACCCTACGGGACGGGCATGTCTTTCAGCGAGAAGATCACGGCCGTTTTGTCGTGGCTGGCGGTGACCAGAGTTTTCTCATCTGGTGAGACCGCAATCGCGACGACGGCATCTTCATGGGGCTCGACGGAACCCAAGGCTTCGCCTTCGCTGATGCGCCAGATTTTGAACTCGAACAGTTTTTTGTACTGGCCGCCGCTTGCGGAGATCACGGTGTCGTTGTCGTTCAGGATGATCAGGTCATTGACCGGACGAGGGTGCCCCGCGAAGTAGCCGAGAGCCTTGTGTGTAGCGACATCGTAGACATGAATGCGTTCGTCGATGCTGCCGGTCAGCAGTTTGGCACCATCGTGTGTGAAGCGGACGACGGTTGTCTGTTTCTTGTGTGGCGTGAGGTCCGCGATTTTCTCTCGCGTTTCGAATGACCAGAGTTGCACGAGACCTGGCGCGGTCGATGACGATTCGTCTCCGAGGCCAATCGCGAGCAGTTTGCCGTCGGGGCTGATGTCGACTGAGTAGCCGGGCTGGTCCAGTTTCTCGATCGCGTGAACTTGACTGCCGCTTGCCAGATCCCAGATACGGATGGTCTGGTCATTGCTGATCGAGATGAGTTGGGTCGAGTCAGCGCTCAGGGTGAGATCATTGACCTCGCCGCGGTGCCCTTTCCACTTGGAGATGACTTTGTAAGTTTCGGGGTCGATCACCAGAATGCGTTGATGACAGCCCGCGAAAAGCTTCTTGCTGTTGCTGTCGTAGCAGAGCGATTTGACGGGGCCGGCATCGTGCTTTATTTTCTTCACGAGCTTGCCATCAGCGGTATAAAGGCGAAGTTCGTCGAAGCTGCCGAGGGCGAAGTGCGAATCGTCCAGCCAGCAGGCGGATGAAACCCAGTCGTCGAACGTCAGGGGACGACCGATGCGCTGCGGCTCATAAAGCTGACCTGGTAGCGTGGGCTTTTTACCGCCCAGCCTATTCAAGCCCTCCGCTGCCTTCTCAAGATCCTGAGCGGCCAAAGGAGGCAGGATGCACAAAAGCAAAAATGTCAGAAGAAACGACCATCGGCGACGCATGTTGGAGAGCCTTCCTTGAACAGGGGACTCTCAAATTATGGACGGTCGGAGTGTTGAAAACCAGCAGGATTTACGACGCGTGTCGCAGACCGGTGCGCTGCATCAGCGATTCGCGTTCTTTCAGGAGCGGAATCACCTGGGCCATGATTCGGCTCATGTCGGCGATGATGCCGGATTCGAGTTCGTCCGTGCTGATCCCTTCGCAGGCGTGATAGCACGCATGGATGCGTCGCACGAGTTCCCGATTCTCTGGGGAATCAGCTCCGTGGAGCTCACCTTCCAGCGAGAGTACGAACTGCGGTGGTGTGGGCGACGACTCAGAGGTCATGGAGATATCCCTGTAAGAAAGAAATGACATTCGGGATATCGGACATCGCGGCGGGTGACTGGACCGGTCGTAACGATTTTTCAAAAAATGCGGGTGAAACGCCTCATTTCCGACGGATAGAAGATTGCGCGAAGAACCATTGTTACCCAAACTGCCAAGGACGTTCGGAGGCGATCTGAGCCGCGGCATAGGCACAGGCGACTTCGGAAGTCTTTGGACCCAAGAGGTTTGAAAGTGACAGGACTGTTATCTCACTCATGATGTCCAACGACTTCAATGTCTCACTAACGAAGAACTCGCCTTCTCCACTGGTCATGATCAACGTCGGATGACCTTTTGATGAAATGACCATTTTGAGACAGTCAGTGAGGCGAGCGGACATCCGTTGCTTCCACTGTCGGCAAAGATCGCGAGTTTGGCTCTCATCGATCATCGCGGCATCGCCGCAGACCATGCGGGCCAGGCGTTGATGAGCGTGATGACGCGTGCGAGGCTGGCCATCGGCAGTGTCTCTCTGATCAGGAAACTCCGGGATGTCGCCGTCGAAGAGAAACAGGTCATCCGTTGTCGCGAAGAGTTCAGCCGCGGTGCCGGTTGACTGACCGTTGAGGTGAATGACATGACCAAGCGCCATCAGTGGAGTGCGGCGGACTCCGAGATAGAGCAGTTCGCTGGAGTGGAGTCGCTCGACGTCGTTTGAGCCGACAGAGTCTGGCATGCCGTCCTGGATAGGAATGATGTCTGTTGTTGTGGAACCCATGTCGATGAGCAGACTCAAACCTGATGGGCAGACTCGTCCCGCCCAGGTGGCCTGAAGGTGCCAGTTCGCAGCGGCAGTCAGGATGGGAAATTCGATCGCCGTTTCTGCATCGACGAATTCGCCGGAAGTCTGCCAATAACTCGCCGACAGAACTGCGTGTCTGGAAACTACGACCTCGACCGACTGAACAATCGAGCGGACTCCTTCGTTCTTTGTTGCAAAACAGTCCGCGAGTTCCCCGGTCATCGTGACTGCGAGATTTGAAATATCGGGAAACTGACTGATTAACGCGAGCAAAGCGTCTGATAACCCCTCAGGATTCTTCCAAAGTGGGTAACCCAACGAGACCGACTGTCCGTTGAGATCGCAGGCTTTGATGTTCGCGCCACCGATATCGAGGCCGAGGATGTTGGACATGGTGGATTTCAGGTGAGTCGCAGTTGGATGGTTTGATCGAGCCAGCGGATCGGTTGCAATGACGTTGTGCTGAGAAGTCTGGCGAGGAGATTCTCATCTGCGAGTTGGCGGTAAGCCAGATAGCTCGTGGTTAAGCGGGGATTGACTTCGACGAGCAGGAGTTCGTCGACTGATGGGACATAGAGGAGATCGATTCCCAGGTAACCGGTCATCGAAGGGAAGGGGCGTAAAAGTTGTTTTACGATCGCTTCGACGCGATCTTGCAGCTCAGGGAAAACCGGAAGATCGCTGCCGATGTATTTGAACGATTGGCTGTCCGATAAAATTTGTCGGGTCAGCGGCAAGAGATCGATCTGGTCTCCTCGGGCGATGAGACCGACAGACAGTGACTCGCCTTCGACGCAGGGTTGTAGAAGCATTGGGCCGAAGTCTGATGTCATCCTGGCCGTTTTGGCTTCCTCATGGGTGAGACGATTCGTCTCGACAGAACCTGCGCCGAAACGGGGTTTGTGGACGAAGAAGGAACTGCTCAAACACGTCGCGAATGACTCGTACGTCGGGATTGTCGGAATGCCGTGACTCCTGCAGTGCTCATAAGTCGCAAGTTTATCGCTGAAGAGTTCGACGATGATTGAAGGGACGCCAAGCAGTCGCCTGCCCGAGGTTTCGACTTGAGAAGAGCGATCTTTCAGCAGCCCGTGGAATTCCGGTGCAATCACAAAGGATGCATCCGCTGTCGTGACCAGTTTGTTGAAGGCAGCGGATTCTTCCTCGGCGGAATGCGTGACTTCAACTTGGATATCCGTCATGGGAAACGGTCCCAGTCGATGGTCCCATGTTGTCCAGATCTCAATGCGCCGACATTTTGAGAAGTCTCCGATCGTCGCCAGCAGCATGCCCCTGGCTTCGTTCAGCAATCCTGCATCATCGAGCGGATGAGTCCACGCACCGCTGCAGAGATACTCGCTGATGAAGATGTTCATAAAGATGTCAGACGCGGGAGCTTTTCAGATGTGTGCCACGGTTGTGTCAGCCGTGGAAGTGGACGCTCACTGCGCGACGGCACGGCTGACACAGCCGTGGCACACGGGAATTTTTACGACTGTTGTTGTTTTGCCTGTTTGGCGGCCTGGATTTGCTGACGTCGCTCGACAACGCGTGGGGTGGTCGGGTTGTTGAGTTCATCTTCGCCGATCAGCAGGTCTTCCAGGATGACGCCCTGTTGGACAGTCTGTTCCACAATGCGTGAGACATCCGTTGGCTGGACGTTGCCGTAGAAAATCCCTTGTGGGTAGATCGCGATGACGGGGCCGAGCTCGCATTGTTCCAGACAGCCAGCGCCGTTGGCTCGAACAAGCGGGCCCAGTTTGCGGGTTTTGATTTCGTTTTTGAAGGCTTCGCGAAGCTTGTTGGAGCCCTCCGGGTCGCAACTGCCACGGGGGTGATCACAGGCTCGCTGATTGCCACAAATGAAGATATGATGCGTAAAGGCGGGCATTGGTTTGTCCTTATTGAATTTGCGTCATGCTAATTCAGGTCGAGTAGAAACTCAATTCGCGGATGTGACTGATGTTTGTGAAGTTGTGTGGAATCAAGGATCTCTCAACTGCAGAGGCGATCTTCGCGTTACGGCCGGATGCGATCGGGCTTAATTTTTATGCTGGTTCGTCGCGTTGTGTCAGTTTGGACGTTGCCAAAGAGATTTGTGAAGCGTGTCCACCTGCGATCGAGCCGATTGGCGTGTTTGTGAATCATACGGCACAGGAAATCAGCGAGATTTGCAATGCAACTGGTATCCGTTGCATCCAGTTGCATGGGGATGAAGTCCTCGACGAATATCAGTCGCTGGTAGAACTTTACCGTTATAATGTCATTCTGGTTTGCCGTCTGACATCGGATGATTCATCGCTGGAAAAAGTACGCGCCCGGATTGCTGAATCGCTGGCCGCGGGGTTTGAAGTCCGGGCGGTCTTGCTCGATGCCTGCACTCCTGGTCAATTTGGCGGAACAGGGGAAGCCGTTCGCTGGGATCTTGTTGCCCAGGATTACGACAAGAAGACGATGCCTCCGTTGATCTTGGCGGGGGGATTGAATCCTGATAACGTCGCTGAAGCCGTCCGACTGACATGTCCTTGGGGCGTCGATGTTGCGAGTGGTGTTGAGTCTTCGAAGGGTATTAAAGACATCGAGAAATGCCGACGATTTTTGAGTCAGGCGAGATTAGTTCCTTAGTCAGCGGATTTGGTGCGGTTCGAAGACTCACCAGCGCCCTACATAAATTATGAGAATTCCAACTTCCGTATCACAGAAGCGACCTGCGATCAGCAAAAGTGGCGTGCTGACGCCGATGATCGATGTTGTCTTTCTGTTGTTGATTTTCTTTGTCTGTGCCTCATCCGGGCAGATGCGGGAAGCGATCCTGCCATCGGTTTTCGAATCGGGAACAACGTCGGTCGCTGCGGCTCCTCAAGAGCCTGCCAAAGATGTCAAAGAACTCTGGATCGAAATCGTTACGTCGACTGAGAATCCAGAACAGATTGAATATGTCATCAATCGCCAGAAGGTCAATTTCGAGGGTTTGAATGCAACGCTGAAACTCGTTGGTGAATCAGCGATCAATCCGGTCGTTATTCTGAAACCATCCCCGAATGTTGAATCGCAGACCCTTGTCGATGTGATCGATGCCTGTGAAGCGGCGGGTTTTCCAGACATTAATTTTGCCCGCTCATCCAATTCGTCAGGAAAATAGATCTCGTGTTGCTGTTTGATTCGCATACACATCTGGATGAAGAGTCGCTGCTGGTCGAAGTCGACGACATCGTCAAGACCGCTGAGGAAACCGGGCTGGTCGGAATGCTGACGATCGGAACGACGCTGGCCAGCTGCCAGCAGGCGATTGAACTCGCCAGACGTTTTCCCATCGTGCACGCCGCAGTCGGCTTGCACCCGAACTACGTGACCCAGGCGAATCCGGGCGACTGGAAAGAGATCGTGGAACTGGTCTCTCATCCGCAGGTCGTCGCGATTGGTGAAACCGGGCTCGATAAATACTGGGACTTCGCCCCCTTGGAAGCGCAGCGTGATTACTTCATGCGCCACCTAGACCTCTCGCGGGCGACCGGCAAGCCGTTCATCGTTCACTGTCGGGATGCAGAGGATGAAGTCGTCGAGATGCTGGCGGCTGATGTGAAGAAGGGGCCACTGAATGGAGTCATGCACTCGTTCTGCGGGTCGGAGGACATGGCGAAGCAGTGCCTGGAATGGGGAATGATGATCTCGTTTTCCGGTATGCTGACCTATAAGAAGAATGAGTCATTGCGAGCGATCGCGAAAATGATTCCCCTTGATCGTCTACTCGTGGAGACGGATGCGCCGTATCTTGCTCCCCTTCCTTACCGCGGCAAACGCAATCAGCCGGCTTACGTCGCTGAGACTTGTAAAGTCCTTGCAGATGTCCATGGTCTGTCTGCCGAAGAAATGTCACGTCAAACGACCGAGAATGCTCGACGCTGGTTGAAGTTGTCAATGACATGATGGCTTTGGTCTGCGACTTTGATTTCGCTCATTCGCTGGTTGCCGAACGTGGTTGATCGGGGTATAGTCGAATCTGTCTTGCGCTCATGATTGACAGGGGACGACTTCGGACGCGAAAGGACTTCGATGACGAGACTGGGCTGGCTCAAACACGCCTTCGCTGTCGATGCGTCGACAGATGAGGCCGTTTCCGATGAGACCATCGCCCTTCTTGATCGCGTCGTGGATGAAGTCAAACGTCGTCGACTGGAACTGCCGGCTCTCATGGTTCTCGAGATGAGCCGCCCGCTGAATAACCTCTCTGCACAAGTGCTGCATTTCTTTCATCCGATTGCTTCCTGCCTGTTCCGCCCTCACGATCTGAAGCTCTGGGCAGCCTTTCTGGAGCGATCGGATTCTGTGAATGTGTTGATCGCACGACTGGAAAAAAGTCCGCGCGATCAGTCGGTCAGCCCTTCGTCATCCTCGCCAGAACGTCCAGTCTGAAAAGCCCTCCATGTCACACAACCAGTCGTCGCACTCACACATTACGCACAAGGCTCTTGATCTCGATAAGATCAACGTCATTCTGGCGACTGATTGTGGCAGCACGACGACCAAGGCCATCCTGATCGAAAAGATTGACGGCCACTACCGTCAGACCCACCGCGGAGAAGCCCCGACGACGGTAGAAAAACCAGTCGCGGACGTGACGGTCGGAGTCACGAATGCCGTGACAGAAGTCGGAGAACTGGCAGGTCGCAAGTTCGTTGATGACAACGGCGAGATCATCCGTCCGGCCAACGGGAACGTCGGTTGTGATATCTACATCTCGACCTCATCGGCTGGTGGCGGACTGCAGATGCTGGTCGCCGGGGTCGTGAAAGAAATGTCTGCTGCGAGCGCAACGCGCGCCGCATTGGGCGCGGGTGCGATCGTCATGGAGACTCTTTCTTCGAACGACAAACGCAAGCCTTACGAACAGATCCAGCGGATCCGTGAACTTCGTCCCGATATGATTCTTCTGGCCGGCGGAACCGATGGGGGAACCAAGAAGCACGTCGTCGGCCTTGCGGAAATCATTGCTCCAGCCAAGCCGCTGCCACGTTTTGGTAGCGAATACCGCATGCCGGTGATTTACGCGGGGAACAAGGAAGCCGCGGAACTGGTGCAGGATGTCTTCAAAGATGAAGTGGAACTGAAGATCGTCGAGAATGTGCGACCGGTCATGGAAAGCGAGTACCTTTCCCCAGCCCGAGATTCAATTCACGACCTTTTCCTCGAACACGTCATGGCCCATGCTCCCGGGTACGACAAGTTAATTTCCTGGGCGGATGCGCCGATCATGCCCACGCCCGGGGCTGTGGGCGATATCCTTAAAATGATCGCGGATCGCGATCAGATCAACGCCGTCGGGGTTGATATCGGCGGTGCGACGACAGACGTCTTCTCTGTCTTTGATGGCGTCTTCAACAGAACGGTTTCCGCGAACCTCGGGATGAGCTATTCGATCTCGAATGTCTGCACGGAAGCGACGATGGCGAAGGTGCTTCGCTGGGTTCACTTCGATATGGATGAGCGCGAACTGCGAAACCGCGTGAAAAACAAGATGATTCGTCCCACGACGATTCCGCAGACACGCGAAGCCCTCGTGTTCGAGCAAGCGGTCTCGCGAGAAGCCTTGCGACTGGCGTATCAGCAGCACAAGGAATTCGCGACCACTCTCAAAGGGGTTCAGCAGCAGCGAACCGTCGGCGATGTTTTCAGCCAGCAGACGGGCGGGAATACGATCGTCAACAATATGACACTCAACCTGCTCGTGGCTTCGGGGGGAGTTCTGTCACACGCCCCGAACATGAATCAGACGTCGATGATGTTGATCGACGCCTTCGAGCCGGAAGGGTTCACGACGCTCGCCAAGGACAGCATCTTCATGATGCCGCACCTGGGCGTGCTCGCATCGGTCCATCCGCAGGCGGCTCTCGAAGTCTTCGAGAAAGACTGCCTGATTTACCTGGGAACATGCGTAGCCGTGAAGGGGCTCACCAAGCTCGGCGAAGTCGCGATGCGTTACACCGTTCGTGGCAAAGGACTTGATCTGAACGGCTCCATGAATGGCGGTGAGCTCAAACTCATTCCGTTGTGGGAAGGTGAAACAGCGACGGTTCTCGTCGAACCAACCGGACGTCTCGATGTCGGAGCAGGGCCCGGTCGTCCGCTCGAAAAAGAAGTCCGTGGCGGAACGACAGGCCTGATCTTCGATGCCCGCTCTCGTCCTCTCCTCCTGCCGGATGATCGTCTCCAGGGACAGAAGATGATCAAACAATGGGTCGAGACGATGGAGCTTTACCCGAACTGACCCTGAATGAATTAACCACAGAGGCACGGAGATCGGAAACGAGAATCTTGTCTTCGCTCTGTGAACTCCGTGTCTCTGTGGTGAAACTTTCTTAGAAATCATTGAATGGCTGTCGCGTATACACCTGGATTGAAAGTCTCGCCTCAGACGCAGCTGCGGATTCGTCGCAGTCTGCCGATCTCCGGTGAGGTGAAGGTCAGCATCGGGCAGAAGGTTCAGCCTCAGCAGGTCGTCGCAGAGACCTTGCTGCCGGGGAATGTTTACCCGCTCAACATTTCCAAGATGCTTTCCATTCCACCAGCAGAAGTCCCCGGTGCATTACTCAAAAAGCAGGGCGACTATGTCAAAGTCGGCGAGACGCTGGCTCGCAGCAAAGGGATCTTCGGCTTCTTCAAAAACGAACTGGCATCCAAGTATGAGGGCCAGATTGAATCGATCTCCAAGATTACCGGTCAGGTCATTCTGCGTGGCGAGCCACTGCCCGTTCAGGTGAAAGCCTTTTTGAATGGGACAATCGTCGAAGTCATCCCGAATGAAGGGGTCGTGATCGAAGCAGAAACAACGTTCATTCAGGGCATCTTTGGCGTTGGTGGAGAGACGTATGGTCAAATCAAAGTCGCGACGAAGTCAGCCGAGGAGGCGTTGACGCCCGACTTGCTGGAGGAATCGATGCGCGGCAAGATCGTCATCGGCGGCGGTCGGATGACTTATGAAGCCGTTTACAAAGCGATTGATCTGGGGATCGCTGCACTGGTCTGTGGCGGGATCGACGACCAGGATCTCAAGGCGATTCTCGGCTACGACCTTGGTGTCGCTGTGACAGGTTCTGAAAAGATCGGGATCACGCTGATTATCACCGAGGGCTTTGGCGATATCACAATGGCCAGGCGGACCTACGATCTTCTCAAGTCTCGTGAAGGAGCAGACGCTGCCGTCAATGGAGCAACCCAGATTCGCGCAGGGGTCATGCGTCCGGAAATCGTCGTCCCGATTGATCCCAAGCATGTCAGTAAAAACGCGATTGAAGATACCTCCGCAGGCGGAGGAGTCATGGAAGTCGGCGTTTCAGTGCGGGTGATTCGCGATCCCTACTTCGGCATCCTCGGCAAAGTGAAAGCCTTGCCGCATGAGCCGGTGGTTCTTGAATCGGGGTCTCATGCCCGTATTCTGCAGGTCGAAACGCTCGATGGCAAAGTCCTGACAGTCCCCCGCGCCAACGTCGAATTGATCACGAGGTAATCATGAAACAGACAATGAAAACTCTCGTCGGCAGTCGATGGACGTGGATGATGTTGTGCGTCGTGATGGCATGGAATGCTGTCACGGTGTCAGCTGCTCCGCCGGCTCCGCCGTCTGATATTCAAGTGAAGGACTACCCGCTCGATGACGGGACAGCGGTCAAAGTCATCTTCAAACGCTCTCCGGATGATACGGGAGCCGAAGAGACGAACTTCACGGGTTACTCGATTCGTACGTCGTCAGAGGTGAACGGCTTTTTCAAAGAAGCCCTCGAAGTGAAAAAGGCCGCCGATGCAACCGAAGCTGCCGAAGTTGTCGACGCTCGTGTCACCGGCTTGAAGGAAGGCGAGCCTGTCTTCGTTCGCGTGTATGCCGTGGGTGCCGATGATGAGACATCAACGCCCATTCAGACCGCCGAATCGATCACTCCCGTCATGGCATGGTTTGACTTCCATCAGATCCGCCTGCTGATCCTCGTGATTGTCATCTGCAGTGCCGTCATCCTCTTTATCGAACTGGCACGTCGCGGTTATCCGATGACTGTCCGCAAAGTCGCCGGTCTGGAAGCGATCGACGAAGCCGTCGGACGTGCAACAGAGATGGGCAAGAAGAACCTGTTCATCCCCGGAGTGCAGGATATTAACGATATTCAGACGGTCGCTGGCATCAACATTCTGGCACGGATCTCACGGACTGTGGCCGACTTTGACTCGGAGATCGAAGTCCCGACATGCCGCTCTCTGGTCATGACAGCAGCCAGCGAGACGATCGAAGGGGCTTTCCTGGCTGCGGGTCGTCCGGATGCCTTCGATCCCAAGTCAATCTATTACGTCACCGACGAACAATTTGGTTATGTGGCCTATGTGACTGGCTGGATGGTTCGTGAAAAGCCAGCGGCGTGTTTCTACTTTGGAGCATTCTTTGCGGAGTCGTTGATTCTCGCGGAGACAGGGAACTCGGTCGGAGCGATCCAGATCGCCGGGACGGCACAGCCATCGCAGCTCCCGTTCTTCGTCGCGGCGTGTGATTACACGCTGATCGGCGAAGAGATGTTCGCTGCGTCGGCTTACCTGTCGGGGGCTCCTGAGGAACTCGGGAGTCTTAAAGGGCAGGACATGGGAAAAGTCGTCGCAGCGGCCTGTATCCTTTTTGGTTGCTTCCTCGCCTTCATCTCGCCAGACCTGATGAAACTCATCTTCGAAGAGACAGCTCTTTAGAAGATCGGCGGAAATGAAAAGTAGTTGTGAATCCCTTAGTTCTGAATTCCTGACAGATCTCTCCTCTGGAGTGTTTTGATATGAAGCGGACAATCCCGCTGATGATTACGGCGGTCGGCGGTATCCTGCTGATTGTGGCCACCTTTATCCCAGCCACGAAGGACTGGGGTGAGAAGGCGACGATCTGGTTCGATATCCTCGCCGGGATCGCGTTTATTCTGGGTGGCGTCAACTTGTTGATGATCCATCTGAGCAAGGTGAGTGATCGCAAGAAAGGCTGGGCCTACTCGCTGATCACGCTGCTGTCGTTCCTGACGATGCTGTTCGCCGGGTTGTTCAAGATCGGTTCGCCCCCTGCTCCTGACCAGGAGTTCTACGGCGAGTCGTTCGCGCCACTGACCATCTCGCAACTCCCTGATTCCGCGACCTTCACCATACCGGGCGAAATCCCTGCGACAATCACGGACCACATCGAACTCCCGGCTTCCGTACGAACACAAATGACGGTCGCCGATGGAACGATCACGTTTCGTGGCTGGATGCGACCGAATCAGTTGAATGACCTGATCGACTTTTCAGACAACCTGAAATGGCGTGCCACGATGGAGGCGCTCGCTGAGAAAGCCAAACCACAAGTCACGCTGACCGGTTCACTCGACTGGTACAGCGACCACCGGGCCCTCAGCTATGGCGGCGTGATGACGCCAGAAGATCGAACGAGCCTCGAGCAGATGGGCTCCGATGCTCCCTGGAAATCAGCCATCGATCAACTCGACAAGCTGACGAATAAAAAAATCAGTCTGAACGTGAAGCCAGAAGACGTCCCGCCTGCATTCATCAACGGTGACAAGCCGGCGACAGTCGCCTATGAATCTTCCGGTCAGCTGACTGCGACAGGAGATATGACAACAGGGACTCGCGATACCCTCAAGTCGGTCTTCCCGGTCGTTCGACCGATGACACCAGAACAGCAGCAAGCCTACTGGCAGTCTCTCGTTGACGCAGGTGAAAAGCCTTTGGATGACGACGCTCGTCAGACCTTCATCGGCATCCTTGATACGCTGTGGACCAAACAGCAACTCGTTGACATCATCAATGCAGCCGGAATCGCCAAGCCGGGAACGAAGTCGTGGACACAGCTCTATGAAGAACAACAAGCAGGCGTAGCCGATCTCAATCCGGAGATCCCTGCCGGTGAGAGTGTGACTCTCAATGACGCGCAATTGCAGGCGATTGATGCTTATATTGCTGCCCCGCAACAAAGAATCAGCCAACTCGTTATCAACCTGAAAGCTGCGGGAACTTTGACCGGTGGTCAACAGGCGGCGATGACTAAGTACCTGTCGAGCCAGCCGACGAGTGGTCGACTGGGGCGTGACCTGACACAGACGTTGATGGACAAGAATGTCTCGCTTGATCAGGCTCAGTTGGAATTGCTGCTCGGGCCTTATCGAAGTGAAATGGTCTGGGCACGGATCGTCGAACGCCTCTTCATCGCCTCACACGTCGTCAAGTACCCTTACTCAGGCGAGTACAATGCAACAGGCACGCCGTTCTGGTGGATGTACGAGTACATCATGCAGCCTTTGATGGCGACGGTGTTCGCGCTACTGGCGTTTTATGTCGCGTCTGCAGCGTTTCGGGCATTTCGGGTTAAGAACGTCGAGGCGTCGCTGCTGTTGGGAACAGCGTTCATCATTCTTCTGGGACGAACATTCGCAGGTGTCTGGCTGACAAGCTGGATTGATCCTGCAGGGCCTTTCTCTGGTTTTCGTATTGAGAATATGACCGTCTGGATCATGTCGGTCATCAACACAGCCGGTAACCGGGCGATCTTTATTGGGATCGCGCTCGGGATTATTTCGACGTCGGTCAAAGTGCTGCTGGGAGTTGATCGCTCCTACCTTGGCAGTGATGACTGATCCTCATTATTTGCATCTTCTCTTTTCTACGCATCCATCTTTGAGTAACCACTCATGATTGATTTTCTCGATAAACTTGACCGACGCTGGATCTTCCTGGCCATGGGATTGTCCGTGTTGATCCCCATTCTGATGAAGCTTCAGTTTCCCGAGACAGCGACTGCCCAGTCGCAGGCTGTTTTCGAAGAGATCGAAAAACTGAAGGAAGGCGATCCCGTCCTCATGGCCTGGGACTGGGACCCTGCCTCGGCGGGGGAACTTGAGCCGATGGCGAAATCATTCGTCCTGCATTGTGCATCCAAGAAACTGAAGATGTACTTCCTGGCAATTTACCCACTCGGCAATCAGATGGCTGACAATGACATTGCAGATGTCATCAAGGTCGATTTCCCGGACCTCAAATACGGCGAAGATTATGTTAACCTCGGGTACAAGCCCGGCTACGAAGGGGTGATCAAGGTCATCGTCAATAATCTGCGCGAACTCTATCCGACCGATTCTCGCGGAACCAACCTCGATCAGATCCCGATGTGTCGAAACGTCAACAGCGTTCAGGACATGAAGCTGATCATCAATGTTTCGTCCGGATATCCGGGGATCAAGGAATGGGTGCAATACGCTTCGACCCCCTACAAGCACAAGTTCAAGCTGGTCGGCGGTTGCACGGGAGTCCAAGCCTCGTTGATGTATCCTTACATTCCTCAACAGCTGGCGGGTCAACTCGGAGCCATCAAAGGGGCTGCCGAATATGAAAGCTTGGTGACCGAAAAATATGATCCCGATTCGAAACGTGAAATCTATAAAGAAGGCCGACGTCGCATGGGACCTCAGTTGATTGCCCACATGCTGATGATCGGGCTGATCATTCTTGGAAATATCGTGTACTTTGCTCAACGATCGCGAGGTGCAGCATGACGACAACTCCTCGTCCTGATACGAATCAGAATCTCAAGACGTTCGAAAAGCGAGTCTGGCTGGCGGTGATTCTGATCATCGGCATCGTCCTGATGACCCGTTTTTTCACCGTCAAAGAAATGGGTCGCTATTACGCTGTCGACACCGGCAGCGGACTGGAAGCAGCGACAGCTGTCGACAAGGAAGCTGGCGTTGCGTTTGTCGATGTTGATCGTTCGATCGGCATTTGGATCTCGGCTTTGATGACGATTGGGATCTTCTCGTTTCTCTATAAAGACAATCCTTATTACAAAGTCTGCGAAGCTCTCTTCATCGGGATCTCGGCGGCCTACTGGATGGTTCTGTCGTTCTGGACAACCATTATTCCCAACCTGTTTGGAAAGTTGTTCCCCACTTGGACGCAGTCCTGGGCGATTCCTGGATTACCAACCGCTCATGAACATGACTGGTGGCTCTACTTCGTGCCGCTGATCCTCGGGATCATGCTGCTGATGCGGTTGTTTCCCAAGTACGGCTGGATGGCTCGCTGGCCTCTGGCGTTCATCATCGGAACAACAGCCGGCTTACGTCTGATCGGGTTTCTGGAGGCCGACTTCTGGGGCCAGATCATCAACACGATCAATTCCTTCCCAAGTTATGCCTCTATGATCGAAGCCGTCAACGAGGGGAATTACAGCGAGCTGTTCAAGCTGTCTAATGCGATCATCGTGGTCGTAAGCATCCTCGCCTGTCTAGTTTACTTTTTCTTCTCGATCGAGCATAAAGGTGCCGTTGCAAAAGTCGCCAGACTCGGGATCTTCGTTTTGATGGTGACCTTCGGCGCTGGCTTCGGCTTCACCGTCATGGGGCGGATCGCGTTGCTGGCAATTCGACTTGAGTTTCTGATTTACGATTGGCTGGCGCTCGATATCGTCGGCGGATAACGACTGTCATTCACTGATGAGAGTCCATCGCCCTGCTTGGTACTGTTCGATTTTCATGGACTGAGTGGTCCAGAAAACGCGGATGGCTCCCTGGCCTGTTGAGAGCAGATGTCGAGCCGTTGGATACGTGGTGGATAAGTGAGGCAGTTCACCTAACGATTTGTTCGTGCTTGCAATCGCGAAGGTTGGCTGTGCCCAGGCGCCGAGAACAAGCGGATTCGAGCCTTTCGCGCCATGATGGGGAACGACCAGCAAATCAATGGACTTTGGTTGTGTCGTTTCCATGAGCGATTTGAGACCATCGTCTTCGATGTCGCCTGTTAGCAGCATTCGCCTGCCCCCATACTGACAATCGACGACGATGCTATTCTCGTTGTCGCTGTCACCCCAGTCGGCCTCCCTGGGAGAAGGGTGAAGGACTCTCAGCATTACTTCAGGATCAATCGGAATCTGATCACCTGCGTGCACGAACTGAATCTGGCAGCCATTTCGGGCCAGCTGATCGCAAAGCGCCAGATACGACGGCGACTGCTCTCGCAACGATGCGTGAGAAATCAGCAGCTGTCGAATGGGGATCGTGTCTGCTAAATACGGCAGCAGGTTGTAGTGATCAGCGTCGGTGTGTGAGATCACAACGAGGTCAAGATGGGAAATTCCGAGTGTCGTCAGCGTACGACGCAGAGAGGTCACGGTGTAAGGTGTCCCGTAGAACGAACCAGCATCAACCAGCATTGTTCGTCCATTGGGCAGCTTCATGATCGTTGCATTGCCGTGACCGACGGCGTGGAACGTCAGTTCGATTTGCTTTGGGCGTATCCAGGACGAAGTCTGCGTGATCCCCAGGCCAATCACGGCCCAGCCGACAGCGAGCGTCAACGTATGACGATGCCAGCTTGTCAGTCCTCGGGTGGTCGAGAGAAAGAACAGAGGAATCGACCAGAGCGTAAAATAGACAGCCAGCCACCAAGTTCCCAGTCCGCTCGAATGGACGAGCATGAACGGGATCTGCTCCGACCAGATCACTGCTTCTTGAAGCATCACCAGTGACCAGTGCAGGACATATGCTAATGGACTGACCAAGGCAGTAGGCAGAACCAGTAACGGTAACATCGCGACACCGATACCAAGGACGAATCCCAGAAACCATGACAGCGGCACCGACAACAGCAAGCTGACGGCCGAGAACTGGCCGAATTGCTGAAGCAGAAACGGACCGGTAATGAAAACGATTCCCAGCGGAATCCAGAGAAACCCGAACTCAACGGCTTTCCACCATCGACGCCACCAACTGAGTTTTTCAGGTTCGTCTGGCGGGTCGACAGGCCTGCGAAATGTTTCCCAAGCCTGGTACCAGCGGTTGGCCTGGCTGATTGCATACAGACACAAGAACGATAACTGTGCTCCCATATCAAACAGTGAGGAAGGATCGATCGCCAGTAACACAATCGTCGAGAGGACCAGTAAGTGATCCAACGGCGGGTCTCGCATCAACAGAGTCGCAGACATCCAGAGAGCAACCAGCATCCCAGCCCGGAGCACGGGCGGTCGCAAATCCACGAAGAACAGATACGTCACCAGGATGAAAAGCAGTAACCATTGACGCTGCATCGGTGAAATCGGCAGCATCTTAATCACGACGACAAACATCGCAACAATCAACGTCAGGTGAAGTCCCGAGATCGAGATGAGATGCATCAAGCCTGTGTTTTGAAACGCGGTGGAAACTTCGTCCGAGAGATCATCTCGGGTCCCAAGCAATAAGGCAGCAGCCAGCGGATACGTTTCGGCCGGCATGACCGCGCGCAAGCGATTCTGCAGATACTCTCGCGCCTGCTGCCGTGCATTCAGCAGATAATTGAGTGGGGTCCAACCTGAAGGAGCAAGCACCTCAATCGACTCTGGATGATCGACACGCAGCGTGGCGGCCAGGCCGTGGTCTTTGAGATAGCGGCCATAGTCAAAATCCGTGGGGTTCAGGGGAGGCGACGATGCGCGAAGTTGGCCGTAGAGTTTCAATCTCGATCCAGGAGTCAGATCGAGTCGTTCACCATCAATACTGACCACAAGACGTCCCGAGATCGGCGTTTCTCGTTCAGGTTCGATCAGAGACTGACAATCGAATTCCAGACGCGTGTAGATCTCTGGCGTTGATGTAGGGCCAGCCATCAGCGTGGGGCGAGTCCGAGTCGCAGGAACGCTGATGACATGCCCGGTGAGAACAACAATCGAGCGATCCTGATGAACCCAGCAGCGGATATCGTTGCTCGCCGCCATTTCCCGTTGCGTATGCGATGACAGTCCAGAGACTGACGTGATCGCAATCAGCGTGAGAAATGAGGAGGCGACGAAACGACTTCGCAAATTCAGCCAGAGGAGAAAGCAGACTCCAGCCGTGGTCAGCCAGAAGAAATAGTTCAGTTTCCAGACATCATCAACAACAATCCCCAGAACCATAGCCGTCAGAAGCAGGACGGTCGGATGTGGACGCGGAATGGCGTGCATTTCACGTAAACCGGGATAGTGAGTAAGTGCATTAAGCGCGTTAAGGAAAACACAAAAAAAGGCAGGTGTGTTGCACCTGCCTTTGGGAATTCACAATCATTTCGCCAAACAAAATTACTCGGTGGCGTTTGGCAGTTTGTCAGCTTTGATCAGATCGCCGAATGTTTTGCCAGCAATAGCGCTCTTACCGGGTTCTGCTTTGGTGAGGGCTTCTTTCAGTTTTGCATCGTCTTTCTCATTCTTGGCAGTCAGGCTCTTGCCAAATTCTTTGGCGTATTCGTTGCGCTCTTTTTTGTTGTCTTTGTCAGGGTGACACATCATGCACTTGGCTTCGCTGGCAGCAGCTTCCAGATTTGGATATGCCTTCTTGAAAGCAGCCAGATACTGTGCTCGGGCATAAGCCGATGATGTATAACCGCATGTGAGAGTAAAGCTAAGCACGAACAGAGCCACAATCGAGATACGCATTTCGGTTACTCCTTGGTTGTTTTTAGTGATTCGGGTGGGCGATGGGCGAGGATCAGGTGGGGCGAAGGCAGGCAAATCAAGCAGCACAGGACACGGCTGCGATGTTTTGTCACAGACATTTAAGACGACTTTTTTGGTGGTGTCAATGCCCTGATGTCGGACTGATCGACATTTTTGGATGCTTCCAGATTCCCCAGTCGTCACAGATTCACTTTTATGGAGAAAGTGATGTTTTCAGCATCGGCGTCAGGTTGGTCGGACGTTTCCCCTGAAAGCGAACTCAGAGGGAAATTCGGCGAAAAATGATACTCCCGAAGGCGCGCCGTGAATCTTGTTGACTTGCTTTGATCGTGAACGATCAGATCGAACTGCGTTCGAATAAGTCCGGTGTATTCATCAATTCTTCATGGGCACGCAGTTCCAGGACGCTACGGCGGAGGTGCCGCATTTCTTTACTGAACTCCGATTTGATCGTCTGAAATTTCTCGATGGTGTGCATCAGGCTGGTCGTCGAAAGATCGCCGTCAAGTAACCCCTTCATCACAGCAGTCAGAGAGGGGACAAACTTGTCCTGATGGTGGCTGAGAGCTGCTTTGCCATCTTTCTCGATCGCTAGCGCGAGCTCTTCGACCTTGCGTCGATCTTCCGCCTGCTCGATCGGCGTCAGCTTCTTCAGGCCGGTTCGCTCTTTCTTTGTGCGAATTTTCTTTTCGTCCACGAGACGTCCAAACGGGCTCGCGGAGACGTTGTTGTCGACGATCATCGAACGGACCTGCTGGAGGCCTCGTTTGGCGCGTTCGAAGTTGGGGTCGATTTCCAGCGCTTTTTCGTACTGTTGCTGGGCTTGTTCGAGAAGGCCCATATCGCGCAGCGTATTGGCCAGATTTTGATGGGCATCGATCTGTCCGGGATCCATCTTCAGGACTTCGCGAAACGAAGACAGCGCGAGGGCATTTTGTCCTGTGCCCCGATAAGCGATTCCCAGATTGTAGAAAGCTTCTTTGGATCGGGACGACTTCTGCAACGCTTTTCTCAGACAGTCAATCGCTTTGGGATACTGCTTCGTGCGATTGAAGATTGCGCCCAGATTGATCAGCGGACGGTGGTCACGCGGATCGAGGCGTGTCATGCGTTCGAAATGCTCTTTGGCCTTCTCGTAATTCTCAAGCTGGAAGTAACACTGCCCCAGCCCTTCGTGTGGCTCTAAACTCGCTTCGTTGATTTCCAACGCTTGTTCGTAGAGATTGATCGCGGATGCGTAGTTCTGATCTGCAATCTCTTTCGCGGCTGCATTAAGAATCACCTGGATCTGCTGGTCCTGTGCCATCGACGTCTTTCTCAGCAGGGTAGATAACACTCGCGAGCGGCGCTCGTTCTGACCGGTTGACAGACAACGGTCACTTCAGATGTGGCCTGCATTGTAATCACTCGGACCGAGACCGTCGATATGCTTCCAGAAATTCTCAGACGGACCGTACGAGGGGCAGTTGACGAGTGTCAGTTGATGATGACCTCGTCACCCGCATCGAAGGTCAGCGAGTTGGTGACGGCAGCAAACAGCGGTTTCAGATCGGCCTCTTCCTGATCATAGTACTGGCACATGATCAAAATGGTCACGCGCCCCGTCCGAATCGCGAGGAGTTCAGCCGTGCTGATCAGATCGTGGCAGACGAATTCGAGTTCCTCTTTGAGATAGGGGTGACCGCCGAGTTTGCCGGTCGTGGAGTAACGATCCATTTCTGGATAGCTCTCCGCGAAGGCGGACACGGAGGTCTCCATGACGTCTTCAGGTCGAGGGCGATCGGGCATGATCGTAATCGACCAGAAGCCAGTCTGAGCCGTGGAAAGCGTCACTGTGATCGCTTCCACGTCTCCCGATTCATCAACTTCCCAGGCGCCGGGGTAACGAAAACAGACACCATGTTTTTGGTAAAGCTCGCCGTTCATGTTGCTGTTTCAGTTGTATCCTGCAAGATGTACTTACCGCGGTAAAATGGAGACCAGACAAGGAACACTACCGACGTTGCAAGCATACATCCTGCAAAGAACCAGTAGTAGTTCTGGCCTTCAACAATCATCGTTCCATTAATCATCGCATCACGGAAAAATTGATCGAGGAGATAAGTCAGAATCCCGCTAGCGATTGCAATGATGATCGTAAAGCCAACACGGATGGCGACTTTCAGGTTATCTGGAAGAAGATTTCTGGCGATCATGTAGCATGGGAACAGGAAGATCGTCGACATCGATGCAGTCAGGAAAATGACCCACAGAATGTCGAAAATTCCATACTCGATCACCTTATCGACACCCTCTTTGGCTGGACGAATTTGAGGGATCAAGCCATTGACCCAACCGGTAAAGAAGTTGCCCATGGCTGTCGACATCAGGTACAGCCCCTGGATGAAGGATTTCATTGTCTTGGGAGCCTGGGTGTAGGAGAATTCCAAGGTCGTGATCGACACCATGATCTCAGCAGCTGTCAGGATGATATATGCCCAGAGATGCCAGATGATGTGAGGATGCTGGCCTTGTTCGATCAGATGCTCAACATAGCCAGTGGTCACAAACGCCAGGACAGTCAGAAACAGTCCCGCGCCAATTTTGCGGAGAGAAGTCAGTGCGATGAAACGGTTGAGAAATGGATAAAGGCCGTACGCAAACGCCGGAATCATAATCATCACCAGCAGTGGGTTGATGGCCTGGATCTGTGACGAAAGTACTTCGATCACGCCTTGGTCGTTCGTCAAACCAGGAATATTAAAGCCAATATTGATGCCTCGGTTCATGTGTTCTGCCTGAAGAACCCATTCCGAACCTGATTGATCGAACAACGCCCAGAACATCATGATCACGATGTACAGCGGGATCAGGTTGAGAATCGCCAGCATTCCATCCCGGCTGAATGTCTCTTTAAAGAAGCGTTCACCGGATGGCGGGATGTGGACATATTTATCACGCCCCATCCAGAACATGAACGTCGCAATCGCCATCAGAATACCGGGGATACCAAACGCCCAGCCTGAACCATACTTGGCGAGCAGGATTGGTGTCAGAAGTGTCGAGAAAAACGAGCCAAAGTTAATCGAGAAATAGAACCAGCTGTAGACCTTCGAGACAAGATGTTTATTCTTTGTCCCGAACTGATCTCCGACGTGCGAGGAGACGCAGGGTTTGATCCCTCCCGATCCAACAGCGATCAGAATCAGCCCAACCCAGAGAAGAGTTCTGGGTTCGATACTTTGAGCAACCGGAGAGTCCATTAACGCCAGGACTCCGTGGCCCAGGCAGTAGACGATCGACAGGCCCATGATTGTCGGGTATTTACCAAACAGCCAGTCTGCCGCGACGGCACCAAAAATCGGCAGAAAGTAGACGGCCGTCACGAAGTAGTGGTACCACTCCTTGGCTTCCTCTTTGGGCATGAAGGCATCGGCACCCAGCGTATTCATCAGGTACTGCGTCATGAAAATGACGAGGATGGTTCTCATCCCATAGAAACTGAATCGCTCTGCCGCTTCGTTCCCAATGATGTATGGAATCCCGGGGGGCATTCCTTCCGTCTCATAGGGCTTGGTCGCGTATCCGTGACTGTCAGTCGGTGGAGAATGCGGATTTTCCATGGGCGAGTCAGGAGTCGTCTGCGACATGCGTATCTTTCAGCGTTTCTCGATCAACCAGGTCTGGCTGAGTTGGATTTCAGCGCCTGCATCGGAGGCACGATGCGAGTCGGAACCAAGCGTACCACGGACCGGCTCATTCCCAAAGTCAGAATTGCCTTACATGTCACCACGTCGTCGAAACGGATAAAACCAGACACCATAAGGCAGGAATCGAACCGTTAGCGGATCGGCAAACATCCTCGGATTTGCCAGCACCCAACTGTATTTTCCGATCAATAACTCTTCCGGAACACAGCTCGCGGTCGTATCCTCCGGTGTACATGGTCGACAGTCGACCAGTTCCACGTCCCCGACCAGTAGCCCGTAGGATAATTCGTCCAGTTTTAGGTCGAATTTCGAGACAGCACGTCGCGCAAACTCTTCTGTCGCAGGACGACGCGAACTGTAGATATAAATCCGCCCACGTACATTCGTCGGCTGACTACGAATTTCAAGTGTTTTGAAGCCGCGGAGAATTAGTTCCGCCCAGGGGTGTTTGACGCCGAGCGCGAGTTGATTCAGATCAATCTCACCGATGATACTATTCATTCCTTCCGCTTCCCTTTCTTACTACTGATATCGGTGAAATAGGAATTGGTCTAGGTCGTCGAGGTAGATTGAATTAAAATGTTTGACCCTGCTGCAAGAAATTTGAATACGTAACGTGTGCCCTCGCAAAGGAAATGAGTCTGGTGGCGATTCGACGAGCCCAGTTCATTGCTCTACTTCTGCTTAGTTGCCTGCATGTCAGTCGCGACCTTGCAGCTGCACCGCTCAAACAGACTCCGCGTAGTCAGTTGCTAAAAGGTGTCGAATCTCGGCACTCGGATTTGAAGACGATCTTCCAGGCTGATCTCGCGCGACTGTCTGACGAAGCAACCGCTCAGAATGTGACGGGGCTTGTCGAAGAGATTTTGCGTTTACAAGCGGTCTTAGCCTCCGTCGAGACTGTTTATACCCGGCCGCCTCGCGACGTAGAAGCCTCACTGCCGTTGACCATGCCCGAGCAGGAGCGTGCGCTGCGTGTGAAGTATCAAACGCTACGGAACGAATACTCAAAAGCTCTCTACAAACAGGCGGAAATGACCCTGAAGGGCAATCTCGCCAGCGTGTCTTACGTGATGCTTCTGGAGATTGTTCGTGTGTCTCCTGACCATGCTGATGCACGTCGAATTCTCGGCTACGAACTCTATCGACAGAAATGGGTAACCCCTTTCGAACGCAGGATGATCGATGACAATCTCATTGATGATCCTCGCTTTGGATGGATTCACAAAGATGATGTTGACCGTTACCACAGCGGTGAACGTCGCTATGCTTCCAACATTCCGGGATTTGCAGGCAAAGGCAAATGGCTGGCTGAAGATCGCGATAACGAATTGCGGCGTGATTTTCGTTATGCCTGGGAAGTTCGCACTGCAAACTTCCTTGTAAAAACGAATCACTCACTGGAAAAGGGGGTCGAGATTTCGCGGGCCCTGGAAGACTTTCACGAGTACTTCCGCTTCCTTTTTGCCGGCTTTTACACCACGCCTCAGCAGATTCAGGCGCTGTTTCGCGGTGGTCAGAGTGGGCGCACGCTGCCGAGCAGTCAGCTTTACGTCGTGCACTATTATGCGAACAAAGATGAGTACGTCCGCACGCTGATCAACAAGATTCCCATGGTGGCTCAGACCAACGGAATCTACATGCAGGACGATAAGATCGCCTATTTTTATCATGACCCCAACGATGCCAGCCTGGCACCGATGTATCACGAAGCAACACACCAGCTGTTCTACGAAAGCCAGCAAAAACATCGAAAACCAGGCAATCTGGCGCACTTTTGGATCATCGAAGGGATCGCCTGTTACATGGAGTCCTTCGAGCGATCGACAGACGGGCAGTCGTTTTCAACGGGTAATCCGAATTATGTCCGGTTCGTCAACGCACGCCAGAATCTGGCTGTTCGTAATGTCTTTCTGCCCTTTGAAATGATGGACCAGATGGGGCAAAACGTCTATCAGCAGGCTACCCTGCCGGTCCTTCAACAGCGCTACAGCCAATCGACCGGCATGGCGCATTTCTTCATGCACTATAACGAGGGCGAATACCGAGATGCCCTCGTCAATCACATTTCGCAGCTTTACAGCAGCATGCCTCGCGTTGCGGAGAATCCAGACACGCTGGATCGCTTGACCGAGACGTCCTTTGGTGACCTCGACCAGGCTTATCGCAGCTATTGTCTGGAACTTGATCGACAACTGGCTCTCGACGAAGCAGTACCAAGACCGACTCACGCTCAATAGCAAACCTGACTCAGCATTTTGTTGAGGACTTTTTCTTTCCGATCCGCTTCATTGACTCGATCTTCGTCAGGCTCTCAACGGCATCGGGGACTTTGCAGGCGGTCTCTCCCATTTCCACGCGGATTTTTCCGATCGCTTTGGCGATTCGCAGTGTCTCGGGGAAGAGTTCTTTGATGCCTGCTCCCACGCTGGTGACGAACCCGTTCATCACATAGCGAACGCGATTGGCCTGCTGGTGAATTGATGTTTCGCATCGCGTCAGCAATTCTCGAATCTGTTCCAGATCAAGGACCTCGTCATCGCGGGTCATGACGACAAGACTGTAGGTACTCCAGCCACTCGACTGGATGTTGGGTGATTTGGAATCGATCCATTTCATGGCGAGTTTGGTTGCGTCAGGATGTTCTGCCGCAACGAACGGGACTGCATATTCGCTGAGCATGTACCAGTCGGCGGTTTTCGCCCAGTCATTCAGCTGTTTGGTCGACATTAACTTGCCATCGCCTAGCAGGCTGGCGAGGTAGCGGGCGTCGGAATTTCCTGTGTCCCACAGCGACTGGACGAGTTCCTGTCGTCCTTTGAGCTGTTTGAGAATGACCTTGAGGTCAGCCACTTTGACCCCGTACATGTTTTCCGGGGCACCATGACGCCTGAAGGTTTTGACCGTCTGTTCGCTGCCCAATGATTTCAAACGATTCATGACATCTTCGAGCATCATCAATTCGACCAGTCTCAGGACGGCGTCATTTCAATGACATGATCTCCTTCGCCGAAGAGAATCATATCAGCCATCCCCAGGAACAGGCCGTGTTCGACAATCCCGGGAATGCTTTGAAGCTGGAGCGCCAGCTTTTCTGGATCATGCACAACATCGATCTTCAAATCCAGAATAACATTGGCTTCGTCCGTCAATTTTGGCGTATGTCCATCATCTCGAACGCGGAGGACTGACGGATAGCCAAGCTGGTCGAGATACTCTTTGACCGGAACAACAGCCATCGGAACGACTTCCACGGGAACGGGAAATCCGCCCAGCGGGTCACGTCGTTTCGAGGAATCTGCGATGATAATCAGCTTTTTCGAAGCAAACGCGACGATCTTTTCATGCAGCAAGGCCCCGCCGCCGCCTTTAATCAAACGGCACTGAGCATCGAAGCGATCTGCGCCATCAATGGTCAGATCGACTTTCGGATGATGGGACAAGTCGCTGAGCCTGATTCCGCAGTGCTTGGCGATGCGGGCACTTTCTTTCGACGTCGCGACGCCGATGATATCGAGTCCCTGCTCAACACGCTCGCCGAGCAATTCAATGGCGATGGCAGCTGTCGAGCCACTTCCCAGGCCGACGACCATGGCTTCGTCAATCATTGAGACGGCAACCTTCGCTGCCAGAATCTTTTCGTGACGTTTCGAATCGTCGCTCACAGGAGGCCCCACAGGTGTTTAGGTTAGTCAAAACTGGCTGCATGACAGAATTTCAGCTGTCAGACCGTTATCGCAGAATTTCCCTGAGTTGGCGAGTGTGACTAGAATGGAAAGGTCTCTTTTTCCCGAGGACGACCATCGTACGAACCGTCGTTCGCAATAACTTGATGTCAACAGCTGACTCCGAGCACCAGATTGCCTAGAATGAGGGGAAATTGTTGCAAGGAATTTAGTCGTTGCTCGTCTTCCCACACGTTTCTCATTCATTGTCTGGGGATTCTACGATGAAATTATTCTCTTTGTTCGCTGCTGCCGCGTTTTTGATCCTGCCGGTTGCCAATGTTCTTCATGCTCAGGAAAAGCCGATGACTGACCCTAACCTCAAGCTTGCGACCTTCGGTAGTGGATGTTTCTGGTGTACCGAAGCCGTGTTCCAGAATCTGAAAGGGGTCAAGAAAGTTGTCTCCGGGTATTCTGGTGGTAATCCCAGCATGATTACGTACAAGGAAGTCTGCACTGGGCTGACCGGGCATGCGGAAGTGATTCAGATCACGTACGACCCCAAAGAAATCAGCTTCGAAGAGTTGCTCGAAGTTTTCTGGAAAACGCATGATCCAACGACCCTCAACGCGCAGGGGCCAGATCACGGCACCCAGTATCGCTCTGTAGTTTTCTACCACGATGAAGAGCAGGGCAAGATTGCGACCGAATACAAAAAACAATTGAACGATGACAAGGCCTTCCGCCGTCCCGTCGTGACGGAAATCACTGCCTTCAAAGAGTTCTTCCCGGCTGAGGCGTACCACCAGAATTATTTTAACGACAACCCGGAGCAGGGTTACTGCCGGGCGGTGATCGCGCCGAAAATTCAAAAGTTCAAAAAGCAGTTCGCTGAGAAGCTCGAGAAGTAAGCGTTCGGAACTTTCATACCAGACAGACTGCAAACAGATGCGGGTTTCCCTCTTGTTTGCAGTCTTATTTTTTCAGAAAAGAACCTATGCTCGGTTCTCGTGTCATTCGGACACCAATGACTCTCCCCGCGACTTCACACGCCTAAATTGCCTTCCATGACGACTCTGCAAGCTTCCATACCCTCGTCGGAAACCTCGGCACGTCCGCATCTCGGATTGTTGCCGATGTTTTTCATTGTCTTCATCAGTATGCAGTCGATTGCGGTCACGCTGCCGGCCCTACCGATTGAACTCAATCAGGTCCTCGGATTCAGCGACTGGGTGGTCGGGATAACGATGGGGATTCAGGCGCTTGTGACGGTCGCGCTCAGGCATCGCGCGGGGTCTTACTGCGATACACGGGGCTCAAAAGAAGCTGTCTGTCTGGGGCTTTGGATCTCAGTCGTGTCTTCTCTGGTTTATCTCCTGGCGGCTGCTCCCATGTGGACCCGCGAGGTGATGCTGGCCTGGATTATTGTCAGTCGCGTTCTGCTGGGAATCGGAGAGGCTCTCTTTATTACCGGCGTAATGAGTTGGGGCATCAGCCGACTTGGTGTCCGCAAGACTGGTAAAGTGATGACCTGGCAGGGGATCGCGCTGTATTCGTCCATGGGACTGGGCGCATCCCTGGGGTTGTTCCTTCAGAAGCATTATGGATTTGTGAGCGTTGCGATTGTCTCTTTGGTTGCCCCCTTGATTGCGCTGGCGATTGCGACTTCCACTCAGCGTGTCGCTGCTCTGGGTGGGCACCGGGCGTCGTTTCTGGAAGTCATCAACTTGATCTGGAAACCAGGCATGGTCTTGACGCTTGCGTCGGTCCCCTTTGCGACCATGAGCGCGTTCCTCTCGCTGTACTACGAGAACCGCGGCTGGACCGGAGATACGGTCACGTTGACAGCAGGCCCTGCGATGGCGGGGTTCGGAACGGGGTATGTTCTGGTTCGACTCCTCTTTGCTCACTTGCCGGACAAGTTCGGCGGTGTCGCGGTTGCGGTCGGATCTTTGGTGATCGAGGCTATTGGGCAGGTCATGCTGTGGTGGAGCCCAGATCCGCTTGTCGCGTTCATCGGTGCAACGCTGACTGGAATCGGCTTCTCCCTGATCTTCCCTTCGATGGGGGTCGAAGCAACACGACGTATTCGCAGTGAACAGCGGGGCCAGGCCGTCGGGAATTTCATCGCGTTCTTCGACATCTCGCTGGGGGTGACTGCTCCCACGGTCGGAATCGCGATTTCGTACCTGGGATATGGTGCCTGCTTTTCACTCGGCAGCTTTGCGGTGATTCTGGCGTTAGCCCTAGTACCGACAATCACGGCGACGAAGGTTGTTGAGGCATAGCTCACACCTTCGGGATCAAAAATCCCAGGTGGTGTGCCGCATGGATCCACTGCAACTGCTTCCAGTCTTCTAGCTCGATATCGCAGAGAATGTAAGGCGGCAATGGGCCTGGGAACGCGTCTGCTTCTTGAACCAAATTGAGATAGCGATCAATCAGTTCGGGCTGCTCGTCAACGACTTTTGTATCGGGCAGCAGGAATTTCGCCGTCATCCCGCCTGCTTTCATGCCGCGGTTCTTAAGAGCCGACCGAGTCATTGGCTCGCCGAAGAGCTTCCGGAGGATCCACGGCATGCGTTTGCCCTTCGGACGCAGGCCGGCTTCGGTGGTTTTGCCGAGGTGATCGCAGATCTGGGAGAGATTCCACTTGCCGAGGCGGTCATAGCCTGAGGCTTTCAAACGCTCGACTTCTGCGATGACGTCGGAGCCATTTCTGAAATCTAACGTCCGTCGGGAAACCGCGGCTGGCATGTATTGTCTCCTTAGAGAATTCGCTCAATGTTGAAGGAATGACTTCAATTGGCTGACATGCGTCGGTGTCAGCGGGATGTATTGGGTGATGTCAGGATGAACCGGAAAGAGAGTTTCGGTGAGTCGAGATTGAAGTTCAGCGAGCCCTGTTCCAGTCTTCGCGGAAACCCTCACATCGATCGGCAACTGCAAGTCTGTGGTTGAATGGGCGTCGTCGATTTTATTCAGGATGATGATTGCCTGGGGGTACTGGGTTTTGATCTGACGGGACGTTTCCCAATCAGGATTCGCGGCGTCAATCACGATCAGGATGGCGTCCGCCTGCGTGAGACGTTGACGCGTTCGTGAGACCCCTTCTGCTTCAATTTCATCGTCCGCGACTCGAATGCCTGCGGTATCTGATAACTCGATCGGATAGCCATTCATCGACACTGTGGAGGTAACAATATCGCGAGTCGTCCCGGCCTGCTCGTGAACAACGGCACGTTCGAAGCCGAGCAGGCCATTGATCAGGCTCGATTTTCCGACATTGGGTGGACCCGCAAGGACAACCCGTTGTTGGCGAAGTCGTCGTTGGCCGTAGTCGAACCAACTCAGTGATTCCTCGACGAGGGCTTTAGCATCGTCATGATGTCCGCTTGCCAACAAGTTTTTGACTGTCGTTTCAAGCTGAGTCCTGTTGTCTCGTTGCTGAAGGACGAAGATCGCCTGCGACTCTGTTGAGACGGCTGCCAGAAGTTGCTCCCAGCTTGGGCCTGCTTCCTGATTAGTGGCGTACGCATCCCAGCCGGACGTTTGCGAAACTCCGTGGGCTTTCAAATCGTCGATGATGCGTTTTTGTGGAGCAGGGCCGCCGTGGCAGTGGAGTTCGAAATGAGCCTCATCGACTCGGCAAAGGACAATGTCTTCCTGTCCCCAGCGACCGTAAATGATGCGACCGACTTCCAGCGTGAGCAGATTCAACTCTGTACGCGACTGGAAGAGCTCGGCGTCGACCAGCAGCGACATCGGCGCACAGACTCGTAACGTCGCGACACCGCCAGTGCCGGGAGGCGTGAGGACTGAGATCGTCGCGAGCGTCGTCATGATGATTGGCCGGAGGTCACTGTCTCGTAGAGCGCAACTAAACCACGAAGCCCCAGGTGAGGAATAACCTGCGTCTGGGAAGGCAGGTGAGGTTCCAGCAAAGGCGAAGCCCCGCCGGTGACATAAACTTCAACCTCGCCCGGGCACGTTGCAGACATGGATGTCAGTAGCTGATTGACGGCCCCGACGTGTCCCCAGTACAGCCCGCTGCAGACGGCGTCGTGTGTATTCTTACCGACGGCGTCTGGAATGCGATCAAACAGATCATGGACATCCAGCAGAGGAAGTGTCGTCGTGTATCGATGGAGGGCTCGGGCACACAATTCAAACCCGGGAAGAATCGCGCCGCCGAGGAAGGCTCCATCCGTACAGACGAGATCAACTGTGGTCGCGGTTCCGGTATCGATGACCAGGGCTGTCGAGTTTTTTGATTTCAAACGATTCACCGCAGTCGCATTGAGAAGGCGGTCGGTTCCGACTTTGTCTGGAAAATCGACTTTGATTTCAAACGGGAAATCGGCTCGACTCTGCAACTGCCAGGGAACTGGTCCCAGGCTGGCTGGCCAGGAGTCGACGATCCCCTGCATCGCGACCGGATTGGAGCCAGCCATGACGGCTCGCAGATCCTGGCGCGTCTCCAGTTTCAGTTCTGAAATGACAGACGACCAGTTGATCGGATTTGCAGACGACTGGGCGGTGGTCAGGCCAAAATTGGGCAATTTTGTACTGTCCGAGCGGTCTTGGATCTCGAACAGTCCGAATTTGGCACGGATATTTCCAACATCGATGGCAAGGACGGTATGACTCATTGCCTCATACTAGCATGCGTCCCCGGTTGTCGTTACGCTGTGACACAGATTTTGACGGTTGTGAGATAATCCGCCGTGAGAAAAACTGTCGCGATGAAAACTGTCGTGGCGATTTCCTTCTGGAAGACCTGAGATGATGACCCCTTCCCCAAAGCCGCTGGTCGGCATCATTATGGGCAGTAAATCGGACTGGCCGACGATGCAGCAGGCCGCCAAACTGCTCGACGAATTCGGCGTGTCTTATGAGGCCAAAGTCGTCTCTGCGCACCGCACGCCGGACTTGATGTTTGAATATGCCAAGTCCGCCGCTGAGCGCGGGCTAAAAGTCATTATCGCAGGTGCAGGCGGAGCCGCTCACCTGCCGGGGATGGTTGCCTCTCAGACGATCCTGCCGGTTCTTGGCGTCCCGGTGCAAAGCAAAGCCCTTTCCGGTCTCGACTCGCTGCTCTCGATTGTCCAGATGCCAGGCGGAATTCCGGTCGGGACGCTTGCGATTGGTGAAGCCGGAGCGAAAAATGCAGCCTTGCTCGCGTGTCGGATCTTAGCAACCAGCTGTCAGGAACTGTCTGCTAAACTGGTTGAGTTTCATCAGAAGCAAACGCAGTCTGTTTTGGATGATCATCAACTTTAAGCTCAGTCTGTCCTGTATAAGACAGGGGGTATACACCCCCCGCTCGCCTTAAAACAACCCCTATGAAATCGCCCATGTTGCAGCCAGGTTCGACGATAGGAATGCTCGGCAGCGGTCAGCTCGGCCGGATGTTTGCCCTTGCCGCCAGACGCCTGGGGTATCGCGTCAACGTCTACTCGCCTGACAACGACTCGCCACTTGGGCAAATGGCGGATGTCGAATTCGTCGCCAGCTATGACGATCTTGATCAGATTCGTGATTTCGCGAGAACGGTTGATGTCATCACGTACGAATTCGAGAACGTTCCCGCTGCGACTGCCCAGGCAGCTGAAGCGATTGTGCCTGTTCGTCCAGGGCAAGCGATTCTCGAAGTGGCTCAGCATCGCGTACGTGAGAAATCATCACTGAGAGATCTCGGTCTGCCGGTTCCGAAGTTTGAAGTGATCAAGAGTGTTGAGGATCTGACGAACGCCGTTGGCGTTATTGGAACGCCCTGTGTGATCAAGTCGGCGACGACTGGCTATGATGGCAAGGGGCAAGCGGTCGTGAAAGCAGACAGTGACCTCGCTGCTGTCTGGAACAGTTTGGGAACGAAGGAAGCCATCCTCGAACAGTTCATCGAATTTGAAACAGAGTTCTCGATGATCGGGGCCCGTGGACTTGATGGCAGCTTTACCTCATACGGTCCCATCGAGAACCGACATCACAATCATATCCTCGATGTCTCGCTGATGCCGATTGCGTACCCTGAGTCGGCTCGTCAAACAGCAGAAGATGCATTGCGAACGGTCATGGCGAAGTATGATGTTGTCGGAGTGCTGTGTATCGAGTTCTTCCTGACGAAGACAGGCAACGTGATCGTCAATGAGATCGCGCCACGCCCTCACAATTCCGGGCATTTGACGATTGAAGCTTGCGAATGTTCCCAGTTCGAGCAGCAACTGCGAGCTGTTTGTGGATTGCCTCTGGGGAGTTCTCGGCAGCACTCACCAGCTGCGATGGCGAATCTGCTGGGGGATGTCTGGGAACACGGTGAGCCGGACTGGAGCAAATCGCTGGAGAATCCGTCGTCGTTCCTGCACCTGTATGGAAAGACTAACCCGCGCGTTGGGCGAAAGATGGGGCATCTGACGTACCTCGATAAGAGCAGCGAACAGGCGGCTATTGAAGTTGCCAGACTTCGAGCGCAGATTGCACGACGGTAATTTCAAACAGGCCTGTCAGGCTTTTGCAACCTGCGGTTTTGCGCTCGTCAGCAGCTTTTCGATTTGATCGAGCGTACGCATCAACTCCGAGACGCGTTCTTCAGGGATCTGCTGATGACCGAAACGCCAGGCATAGTAGGCATCGGTCAGTTCATCAATGCCCTCGATCCGCGTCTGAGTCGGGAACATTGGCTCAAGCGTTTCGTGGCACACGTCGGCGAATTCGCGGTGTGTCTGGGATGACTCACGTTGAAGCTGGTAGGCCCGCATGAGTTTCTGGAAACGCTCGTAGAACTCGATGATCGCGCGTTGACGAGCTGCGCCACGAGTCTTGAGCAGACCACGTCCTCGCAGGAATCGGAAGAAGCGGGATGTAAACCAGACAAAGCCAATCACGACGGCAAAGAAGCTGCCGACGATCAGACCTCCCTGCCAGCTGAAGAGTCGCTCGGGGTGCCGGATAAACTCCATGACGACTTGTTTTGCGATTTCGAAAAACTGGCCTTTGTTGAACACCGAATCATAGAGCGATTTCATGTTGTTGAGAAAGGGCTGGTAAAGCAGTTCTTTCTGGCGCGCAAACGACATTCCGATCACATAGTTTTTCCAGAAGTCATCGCTGAATCCGAAGGCGCGTTTCGTTTCGTCTCCGCTATTGGCGCCGAGTTCCTGATTGCGAATCGCAGGGGTGGGATCGAGCGTAATCCATTCATAACGATTCTTGGCCTTATTCTCGTCCAAAGCCTCGACCCAGGTATGGGCGAATCGTTGGAGGACCGTCAGTTCCTTGCGAGTATCGTTCCACTGTCCTCCTTTGAATCCCCCGGCCATACGAGCCGGGACATCGACGGCTCGCAGCATCAGAACCATCGCGGAGGCGAAGTACTCGCAGTGTCCTTTGCGACGGTTGAAGAGGAAGTCGAGAACAGGGTCAATGTTGGGATTGGCGACTTCCTGATTGAGTGTGTACGAGAATTCCGGGGAATTCAGGAATCTCTGCTCGAAGACTTCCATGACTTCGCGATTCGTCAGGGCTCTCTTTTTGCTCTTCTCGGCATCTGCTTTCCACTGTCTGGCCAGACTGACCAACTCGCTCATACCGGGATCTTCAGGGAGTTGGAGGGATGCTTTGATGTATTTTGTGTTGACGAGATCGTCGTACTTTTCCATGGAAACGGGAGTAATGTCATGGCGAGGCTGGAGTCCTTCGCTGGATGCGGGAGTGTAGAGGGCGTACTCCAGGGAATCGACTCCACCACGCCTGCGCATGATGACGGTGTCGTTGAGGTAGTTAATGAAGATCGTGGGAGCACGAGTCTGGTCCGTCGCGACGATCGGCTGCATGGCAAAAATGCGAGGCGACTGGACGGTTTCGAGGATGAATTTTTGACGGACATAACGTCCCGATGTCGGGACTTCCGGGGCTGGATAGGTCTGGCGTTGATTGACGACCGTTTCCCAGCGTCCATTGCTGTAGTGCTCCAGTGCGGATGCTCGAAATAATGGGAGGTCATATCCCCAGCGGACAGACATATCAGGGATGTGCAGCCTCGGGCGATTTTCTTCCGGCATGTTGATCGCGGCGTCATAGTCCTGAAACTGCACGTACATCGCGGTCTGGTTGTTTTCGCGGATGTTTCCTGTCTGTCCCAGTTGAACGGATTCGGTAAAGCCCGTCATGGACGAGATGAGTGGCGAACCGGGCATCTCTCCGGAATAGGCCATCCGGTTCAGCCAGACGCGCGGGGTGCCAGCAAAGAACAGGCCGCCGATCGCTATCGATATCAGGCTGATCATGCAGACGCCCGCGACCAGTCCCGAGGTAATCCACTGACGCCCCGAATCAAGGTGAATGCTACCGCGCGACGAGCTGTGGCCAGGGTTCAGGTAGGCCATCGGATCGCGTTTGATGCCAAATATGGATGTCGGAACGACCGATTCCTTCTCGGGTTCTTTCACCTTGCGTTCCTGGTTTTCAGAGACCATTCTGACGCGAAGGCCAGCACGATAGACCGAAAAAACGACCAGCGTCCAGGTTGAGATCATGACATACAAGATCGTCAGGAACCCGTAGAAAACGTGGTTGGTGAGGACTGCTGCAATCGCCATTTGAAGCAAGGAGAGGGCTGCCAGTGTCCAATAATTCTGAAGACGTTTTTCCTGAAGCAGGACGATCCAGATGAAATAACTGACCAGGTGAGCCGAAGAAAGAATTCGCTGTTCGGTACCGCTGAAGAACTCGAACCCCGTCGCCATGATCGCGAGGATCCCGAAGATCGCAGCGATTGTTGCATCAATGACGACCGATTTTCGCAGGTCGGTGTAGAAGTACGTAAAGACCGCGATCGGAATGGTCAGAACCGTCGGGAATAAAGAGCCTTCTGCAATTGTCAGCGTCAGTGTCGACAGGCAGATCATCGCCAGGACACTCAAGCGGAAAACTGACATCGGGTGGTTCATGGTCAGACCTCAGATCGCCAGACAGATTCAGGGGAAGGCAGATTCAGTGGAAGACGATTAGTGCAATTGAAAAAATGGAGCCGTCTTTTCGGGTGAGGTTTCAATAAAATGAAACCCATCGAGTACCTGCCAGGATTTCTGCAAATGCTGCTGGAACTTGCCAGACGTCTGTTGTTCAGCCGGACGAGTCGTCAGCATGACAAAACGGCAATTGGCAGGGGGATGGTCGAGAGTATCTTTCCAGTAGTCCCAGAATTCCTGAGCATCGCCGGGCTCGACGAGCGCCATGATGTTGAGGAAAGATGCCATCGAGTTGAAGTTGTCCTGATTCGACCAGCTGGCAAGAGTTCGACCAGCAATGATGACATTCATGGAGGTCTCTCCCGACCCCTGCAGCTGCTCGACGCCCATGGTCGCGATGAGACTGACCGCGTTTTCGACAACGATCGATTCCTGAGCCGATGGCTTAGCGGGAGCCCAGAGATCCAGGAACAGAATCAGATCCCGATCGCGGCTTTCTCGAAACTCGCGGACCATTAACTCGTTGCGACGGGCCGTCGTTTTCCAGTGAATCGTACGTGGATCATCACCCGAGCGGTATTCGCGGATATGGTGAAACTCGTCATCCATGTTTCCGCTGCGGAATCGGGTTTGCTGAGTCAGGTGAGTCGAGGATCGCAGAATGCGCTTCCAGCCGCTTTGCAAAGTCCCCAGGCGCGGATAGACAACCATTTCCTGTGGCGAATCAACCAGTAGGCCACGTTCCACAAATCCCAGGGGAAAGCGAGTGAAAATCTGAGCGGGCCCGAAGAGATATTTGCCACGTCGCATCGGGCAGAGCTGGTACTGAGTCGTTCGCTCATCATTTTGTGGAACGTGCAGAAACAGGACGTTGCCGTTGATCAACTCCGTGCGGTTGCGGATCGTATCTTTGATTCCCATCAGAAAGGAGGGGAACAGACGCTTGTTATTGCGAAGAGTAATCGCGATCGAAACGGGGCATCCCACCATGACGTGATTAGGAATCTTGCGCGTAATCTGAATCTTCCGCAGCATGTTGTAGCCAACGGATCCATTGACGACAAAGGCCCCTGCCATCATCGAGAAGATGAGCAGCAGCAGGTTCGATTGACCCATCATTGCCCCAATGAAGAACGCGAACATCATCACGAGGAAGATGATGCCTTCTTTGGGTAATGAAAACGTATCCTTGGAACTCGGTTTGCCGATCTTGAAGTTCTTCAAGCTGAACATGAAGGGCTCATTTCCAATGGAATTCTGGAGTACTCGTTACTCGTTCAAGGATTACGCATGGCTGTGTGCATCACTGGGATAAGCGTGGCTACGTACTTCCTCGATATAACTCTGAACGGCGGAGCTTGTCTTGCCCTTCAGATCTTCGAATCGCTTCACGAACTTCGGATGGAAGTCTTGAACGATCCCCAGCATATCGTGCATGACGAGAACTTGACCATCGCAGTGAGGACCTGCTCCGATGCCGATGGTCGGGATCGACAGTTGAGAGCTGATCTCGCGCGCCAGATCTTTCGGGATCAGTTCAAGCACGATCGCGAAGGCGCCTGCCTCTTCGACGGCTTTGGCTTCCGCGATAATTTTATCCGCGTCACGCTGGATTTTCGACATACTTCCGAAAAGGTGGACCGATTGAGGGGTCATCCCGATGTGTCCCATGACGGGAATATCCGCGCGGACAATCCTTGAAATCGTCTCGGCCTGATCGACGCCGCCTTCGAGTTTCACAGCGGCGGCTTCCGTTTCTTTCATAATGCGACCAGCGCTCTCAACGGCTTGCTGAGGACTGACTTGATAGCTCATGAACGGCATATCCACGATCACCAAAGCGCGTTTGGCAGCGCGGGCGACCATTTCGCCGTGGTAGATCATGTGATCGAGCGTGACGGGAAGCGTTGTATTGCGGCCCTGGACCACCATCCCCAAAGAATCGCCAACAAGAAGTGTATCAACACCAGCTTCATCGAAGATGCGGGCAAACGGGTAATCGTAAGCCGTCAGCATCGTGATCGGGGTTCCCTGCTGCTTCATCTCACGCAGCATGGGGACGGTGATTCGTTTGATCCGGGCAGGTTTATCGGTACTCATGAATGTCGATCGTTTCCTCATCTCGAAATCAGCCGACACGATGTCTGCCGATGATCAATAATATCCGTTCGGAAGACGAAAGTCTTGCCTGACTGTTGATTCACGCGACGAATTCATAGACGCCCGGGTTCGCGGTTTTGCTTACGGGGGCTGCGTAACGGACGCCGATGTGTTCCCTTGCGGGAGGATTTTCGTTCTAATACCTGTTCGCCCAATAACGTCGAGGAATTGTCAGGAAATACAGGCTCGACCGACATCCCAGTTCACAGGATTTACGATTCCATACGAAAGTGACGTCATGGCAGAGAAGCTCATCATCATTGGTTCAGGTCCATCAGGTTGGACAGCAGCCATTTACGCTGCGCGAGCTGACCTCAACCCGCTGGTTTTTGAAGGCGCCATCACCGAAGAAAATCGTCAAAATGGGACCCTGCCACTCGGTCAACTGGCGTTGACGACCGAAGTCGAGAACTTCCCCGGATTCCCTGCTGGCGACCTGGAAAGCTATCTCGATCACTCCATCGCCAAAGAGCGACGTCAGTACATGGGGCCTCACACCAAGCATGGTGTCTCCGGACCAGAATTGATGGAACTGATGCGTCAACAGGCCTCGAACTTCGGGACTCGCATCGTTACTGATGATGTCGTCGAAATTGATACGAAATCGACACCCTTCAAGCTGAAGACCCTTTCTGGCGAGTCTTATGAGGCTCACTCGGTCATCATCGCAACCGGTGCCAAAGCCAACTACCTGGGCCTCTCTTCGGAAGATGCGTACAAAAACCGTGGCGTTTCTGCCTGTGCTGTCTGCGACGGTGCGTTGCCTCGTTTTCGCAATAAACCTCTCGTCGTCATCGGCGGCGGCGACAGTGCGATGGAAGAAGCGACCTACTTGACGAAGTATGCCTCGAAGGTTTATCTCGTCCACCGACGCGATTCGTTCCGCGCCAGTAGGATCATGGCTGAGCGAGTGATGAATAATCCGAAGATCGACATC
>SXPC01000103.1 GCA_005778225.1 Planctomyces sp.
CTTGATACAGACCATTTTTCGGCCCTGAAGTATTCTCAAAGCCAAAGCAATCGACGGCTGATTGAAAGAATCGAATCCTCGCCGGATCAAGATTTCGCGACGACAGTAATCACCCTTGAAGAACAAATGCGAGGGTGGCTCGCTCGAATTCACCGCATAAGCGATATTCATGATCAAGTACCAGCATACGCACGGCTCGCTAATCTTTTTTCACTCTTCAACGACTGGACAATATTGTCGTTCGATACCGGAGCCGCAGATCAATTCGACAAGTACAGAAAATCAAAAATTCGCCTCGCGTCAATGGATTTAAAAATTGCATCTATCGCAGTTACTCGTGACTGCCTGTTACTGACAGCCAATGAACAGCATTTCGAACAGATTCCCGGGCTGCGGTTTGAGAATTGGTTGAATTAAATATTCTCTACTTCAACGGATCCACAGTCACAGGAATATCCTGAATCTCGTTCTCCTCACTGGTCTTCACCGACACAGCCCGCACATCGAAAATCACGGCATAAGGCAGCGGTCCAAGCTTGGATTTCTCAATCGCCGGCGCCGCATTCGTCGCTGACGAACTCGCAGCGGAAGCAGCAATCGACGGCCCCATGTCGTTCTTCCCCTCGAAACTTGTTGTCGCGATCTGGTATCCCGCGGCATTCCCATTCGCCACCATCGTAGAAGCCCCAGGTGCATCCTTCATCGCCAGCTTCAACGGCTCGAACGACGCATACTGCAGCTGAATTTCTGCCATCTCCAGCGTCGGCGTCTGATAACTCGATATCCAGTCCTGTTGTGGATTGAACCGAATCACCATCCCTCCTCTGCTGTTACTAACAACCTGACCATTCAGCGTCCGCCCACCCGATTTCAGACTGACGGTCGACTTATCGAGATACCAGTTCCCGCTCGCCTGCAGGATCAGCTCGGTCCCGCCAAACGACTTCTGAGGCGTCAATCGCAACGAACTCGCCAGCCAGTTCTGATAAGCAATTGGCTGCTGCTGAACAGTCAAGTGAGACGCAGCCCGCAACAGAATCGGAGCCGGAACCACGTCCAGCGTTCTCTGCTCAGCGAGTTTCAGCATCAGTTTTTCTTTCTGCTGCGAAACGTCATACAGAACCACCAGCGACGCCAGTGACTGCTCACCTTCAAGATCAACATCCAGGTTCCGGAACAGCGCATCTTCCGCTGCGATCGCATCACCTCGGTCCATCAGCACTTTCGCAGCGAGCAGATTCGCCTGCCACACGTCCGATGTGTAACTCAGAGCGCGTCGCGCCGTCGCGACCGCTTCGCCGTTTCCCTGATGATGCTGAATCAGCGCCAAATTCGAAACACCAGCTGCTAGCATTTCATCGCGTCGAAAATACCCTTTGCCCATCCCTTCAAGTCGGGCGTAGGTCGTAGCCGCCTCATTGAATTTCCCGAGCGCCTGCTGCGTCCGTCCCACGTAATACCAATACGGTGGATAGCAGGTCATGTAATTTTCCATGCGGTTGAGGACCCGCAGGCGTGCATTCAGATCGGTAATCTTCGATGCCTCTTCCAGTTTGTCCAGATCCGTCCCGCGCACCAGATAATGATCTGGAATCTTCCTCTTCTGACTCAGCTTCCACAACGTGTCCAGAAACAGCGACGACTTCTGCACTACCGACGTCACATACTCCTTATCGAGACGGATCATTTCCTGCTCGCGCGTCAACGTCTGGTTGCGATAATCCCAGAACCCATTCGCGCCCGTACGGACCGCAGAAAGATACTGCGCCGAGGCAACTTCCAGCATGAAGGACAAAGAGTCAATCGCTGCTCCACGCATGATCGCTCCTTTGTACTTGCGCGTATAAAGATCACTCTCACGTTCACGAATCGGCTTGCGAGCGATCTCATCCAGCACTTCGGAATACAGCCGAATGACTTCGCTGTCCGCGATTCCCTGCATGTTCAGATTGTTGAGAATCTGATCCTGTTCTTCGTTCATCACCTCGAGAGTCGGGTACTTCCGAATCCGATGAAAGGCAGCCCTGCAGTAATTGAGCGCGATTGCAGTACTCTTAGCCTGCGCTTCGATCTCAGCAGGATTAGGAGCATTCGATGCAGCGGTCGCAGCGGTCACTGAATGCGAAACCTGCGTTCCTGCACTGTCTGCAGACTGCGCGAGAAGAACCTGTCCGCTGATTGCGAACGTAATCAATAAGAAAATGCAACGAAGTCGAGGCATATCAAACACACGCGGCATTTCAGACACAATAGAAAAGCGTTGACGAGTCATAGGTCCTGGCTGTGCTTTCACATGGGCGGGATCAATGGTGAAAATCAGGAGGGCCGTCATCCTTGACGTCAGCAGGCTCGTCGCAAAAAGCTATTTGAACCAGATCGTATGAACCAATGCCGCCGACCGCTGACTGAAGAATCTCCCCAGCCCGCGATGTGGTCGACTCACAAGTCTATCACTCAGCCATGAGCAGCGAATGCCTTGTTTGGGTTCTCGACCCCAGAAACCCCTTCCTCCGTTCGCATCCGGCAGACTACCAAGACTCTCCGGGTCCGGGAACGTAGGCAATCTGCACAGATGCTTCCAAACATAATGACGCCGACTTGTCGAACCGTTGAAAACCACATTCCGACAGTAGGCTTCTCACCTTGTCCCGAATTCATCAAACTGCGATAATGCATTGCTGTGATCTGCGACCCACGTTCTGAAGCCCATTTTGAACCTTATTTCCCCTGACGACACAGCCATGAACGATGCAATCCTCTGGAAAATCCTGAATGCATCCTGGTGGCAAGTCGGACTACTGGTCCTCTGTATTGGACTGGGAATCTGGATCATTACGGTACTGAGAAATTACTTCACAGAAAACGATGACCTTTCCACCGAAGACCGCCAACTGCTCGATCAGGCCGGTAATCTTCGCAAGGAAGGAAGTCTTTCCGAACAGGAATATCGCACGATCAAACGCAATGTCTCTGAGCGACTGAAGGATCGGACGCTCAACCAGTCGAGTGGCAAAGACGCCCTTTAATTAAAACCGGTTTTGCCGGGCCAGTTTGTAAGTCTGTCGGCCACCCAGGCCTGCGCGATCGTTGCGATCGGTTTCCTATTTTCCTGCTGGAAAAGTGAACCGTCGCAACCTGAAATCAGCCAAGACTCATTCCGTTTTGGACGATAATTCGCGTTGTGATCCATGTGTGGACGCTTCACGAGAAATTCGCATGAGGCGAGGATCACGGAGTCTTGTGTGGCATTCGCGAACAATAATGACGCGAATTCGACACAAAATGACTTGACGTTGTCACGACGGGGCAAAAGGAGGTGCTCTATTTCTTTAGCCAGCGACAAATCAGCGCGATCGTTGACTAAGTTCATACTCCGATCGACCGCAACGAAGGAAATCAGATGACCACCCCTACCCCGGGTAAGGATTTCATGTCCGGAAAAAAGACTCCCACCGGAACGAAAAAACACGCCACCTGTTCGTTTTGCCGTAAAAGCTACCGAGATGTCGGACCGCTGGTCGAAGGACCAGAAGATGTCTACATCTGTGGCCAGTGCATCGAGCTATGCCAGTCGATTCTCGACCAGGAGAAAAAGCGTCGCGGCACGTCCAAAGGACTCTTTGCCGATACGCCCACTCCTCGTGAGATCGTCGCTCAGCTTGACAAATATGTCATCGGCCAGGAGCACACCAAGAAGACTTTGGCGATCGCCGTCCATAATCACTACAAGCGCCTGATGGTCTCAGGGGCCGGTGATTCTGACGTCGAAGTCGATAAATCAAACATCCTGCTGATCGGTCCAACCGGTTGCGGTAAAACCCTGATGGCCCGCACGCTGGCCCGCTTCCTTCAGGTCCCCTTCGCCATCGGCGATGCGACGAC
>SXPC01000104.1 GCA_005778225.1 Planctomyces sp.
GCTGCTTGTGTTCGATCAGTTGCCACTGGATATCAAAACCTATTCGATCGCCAATATTTACGATTACATCCGTCGCGGCGTCAGCTATTACGGGGCGTACCAGAAGGCCGCTCCGCTGCTGAGTTACCTGTCGCGCGGTTTGTCTGTCGGACGGATGGTCAGCAGTACGAATCCCGTCACATTCGGCCTCTGGTGGGGAGCCACCGAACTGGGACGTATTGGTGCCACCCAGGTCGTCAAGCAGTATGCCAACCAGCAGGCGCTTGTGCTACTGCATGAGATCGTGCAGGTTGTTGGATATGAAGTCGCGACGCTGTACGGCGGGGATCTACGAACTTATGATCCCAACTTCTGCTATGCCGTGGAACTGACCAATCTGATGGGAAAATTCCCTGTCTCGCGTGATGGCTTGAAGCATGCCCTCGAACAAATCGGTCGTCTGCCACTCAAACATGAATACGACCGCATCTACCTGTATCGCTGCCTCGCGTCTCACCAGACTCCTGGCAAGAACATCACGAATCCCAAACTTTTGACCGTCAGCGAACGCGAGCAGATCGCGAGACATCTCGAAGAGGCTGTAAAAAAAGTCATTCATGGTGCGACTCCCGACCGTGTTGACGCCTGGAGAAAAGACTTCGAACAGCGTTACCAGATGAAAATGTCTCTCGCGGCGACAGCAACAGCGATTCACTCGGCTGCTCAGAATCAGACGGATCAGAAAGAGTATGAAGCCACGCGCTCACTAGCAGAATTCCTGCTGACGATTCAGCCACTTGATATTGAAGACCTGCCCGCACTGCTCGGAGCAACGAACCTGTGGTCTCGTCTCAGTCCACAAGAACACAGTCGACTCGCGCAAGAATTAAGACGACGCGACCACATTGAATTCACTCCACCCGATCTGGACCCGGTTGATCCACTCTTAGCTGTCTATCTTCATGACCTCGCGCGACTGGTCGTCACGGTTCTCCCCTATTCCATCGAACTGGAGTTTACGCTCGTGGAGATCGGCGGCTACTTCCGAAAGCCGACCGAAGAGATGCTGAAACTGATTGGGCAAGTCTGTCAGGAGGAACTTGCCAAGACACTCATTCCTGAAGCACCGACTCGTAAGCCAAATGTCGCAGCGTCTCGGGCCAGTCGCCTGCTGCAGGACGAAACAGGCCCTGCGTCTTACATCTACGAGGGCATCGGATGTTCTGCTCTCAAACGCTATGGCAAGCTCGCTCTCATCGGGAATGCCCGTGGTCTGTTTGTCATCTCGGAAGAAAATCCGGAACTTTTGTGGCGTTCAAATGCCAGTGTCGCGATGCGGCAGACGTCCGGTTACTTCGCCAGCGAGGTGATTCTCACTGGTGGGGAATGGATGGTTGATATTGCATCCGAAGAAGCTGCATCAATCGTTGTGACGTCTCCGCTGACAGCAAAAGCCGCTCCTTATTTCGCGGCCCTGCTGACAGCCTTCAGCGGGAAGGTCAAAATCCAGCCCTAAGGTCGGCTGTGAGAATCGTGAATCGGCTGACGTGACCTGTTCAGCCCTCTGTTCAAGCGTTATCTTTCGGGAACTATGGGAACGCTCACCTCGAAAGCTATCACACAACTCGCCGTCGGTCTGGGACTGCTTCTGCTGCTCCTGTTTGCTGTTAGGAATATGCCCTGGCAGTTAGATGATTACGATCAGGCCAAACAGGCGATGACAGTTGTCGACATTGTCCACAACGATGCCTGGATCGTGCAGCACAATCCTCGTGGCGGTGTTGCGAGCAAGCCACCTCTGATGAGTTGGATCTCGGCTGCCGTCTATTATGTCATCCCTGATTACTCTCTGGCATGGCGACTCCCTTCCTGGATCGCAGCTGCGATTCTGCTGGCGTTGATGTGGAAAGACAGTATCAGCCTGGATGGCAAACTGGCCGGGCTGATCACGCTGATCGCAATCGGGTTCAATCAGTTATCAATTCGCATCGCGACTCTTGTTCGGACTGATATGCTGTTGTGTCTCTTTCTGTATCTGATGGGACGGATGATTCTGAAGAAAGTTCAACAACCCTCGCCCTGGACGACACGCGAAAGACTCTGGTTTGGTTTCTGGCTGTTGATGTCGCTTTTAGTCAAAGGTCCGTTAGCCGCTGTTTTTATCGTTCCCGGAGTTGCGGTCTATGCCATCTTCGTTGATCGACGCTGGTTTCGTTCGCCAGTCTGGTCAGGTTGGCTGAGTTGGATTGTCCCCAATCTCATCTTCGCCATCTGGATGGTCATAGCTGCCTGGATTGAAGCGGGCGTTTACAGCCGGGTTTTTATCTTTGAGTACGTCCAGCGAATGAATGGCTCCAACTCAGCTGTCCACAACGTTCAGCCCGTGTACTTTTATCTGCAGGAGATGCTAGGCAAGTTTCTGCCATGGACGTTTTCGATTCTGTTTTTGCCGTTTATTAAGGACGTCCGTGAGGCATTGCGTAACCGTCCTGATTTGATGTGGCTGCTGTGCTGGTTCGTCGTTGGATTCCTCGTTTCATCGCTGATTCCCTCGAAGCGACTTGATCGGATCTACCCGCTGATCTGCCCGATGTGCCTTTTGATCGGTTCATTGAGTACGATCTATTTGCGAAATGCAGCCACGACGGCGATTCGCAGACAACGGGACCTCCTCGTAACGGCAACATGTGTCTTCGCCATCGTTTTCTACACGCTCTACACCGGCTACGCGATCGCGGAAGATTCACGCAAGGATGTCGGGCGTCTGGTTCGCTTCTGTAAACAGGTACGACAGACCGAGCAGTATCAGGCAGCCAGATTCGCTCCGCATCAGGTCATCACCGAGGGCATGATCGTTGACCTTCGAGCATTTCGCATTTACACGACGACGGAAATCCAGGACCTGTGGACGACCGGGAAAATTGACGGCTATGTCGTCCGGAAAGATATTGCCAATGAAGTGCTGGCAGGGTCGCCGGGAGCGAAAATCGATTTCCAGACGCAGGCAGAACTCGGTGAAATCGGGTATGATTACCTGTTGGTCATACGCGACCAGTCGGTAAGAGCGACGCCTGATTGAGGCGAGCAGAGTCTACTTATTCACCAGCATTCCCCGATCGACATGCTGGAGTTCACGGATGATTGTTACGTTTCATGCCTGAATCCGTTTCGTTCCTGGAGCAATTGAACCCTCAGCAGGGTCTGGCGGCGACGCATGGGTTCGAGCCATTGCTGATCATCGCCGGGGCCGGGACTGGCAAGACGACGACACTTGCTTATCGAGTCGCGTGGCAAATCTCTCAGAATGTCGACCCATCAAGAATTCTGCTTCTGACGTTCACTCGACGAGCAGCTGCGGACCTCGTCAAACGAGCCGATATTGTTCTGTCACAACAGGCCAGTGAACCGGGGATGAATCGCACTCGTGTCTCAGATCTGTCGACGTCCAAAAAGATCTGGGGTGGCACGTTTCACTCGATTGCATCCCGTCTGTTACGCAAATACGGCCAGCTCATCGGCCTGTCTCCCGAGTACACAATCATCGACCGTGGCGACGCTGAAGACCTGATGCAGCTGGCGCGGACGCAGCTCGATCTCGCCAAAGGCAAAAAGCGATTCCCGAGCAAAGCCACATGTCTGGATATCTACAGCTGGGGGATCAACTGTCAGAAGAAACTCGACGAGATCCTCAAAGAGGATTACCCCGAACATGCCGAAGAGAAAGAAAGTCTCCGTGCGTTGTTCAATAAGTTCATGGACCTGAAGGCCGAGCAAGGAGTTCTTGATTACGACGATCTGCTGCTCTTCTGGCGTGCGCTGCTCGAAGATGAACGTGGAGGCGCAAAACTGCGCAGCCTGTTTGACTGTGTTCTCGTCGATGAGTATCAGGACACGAACGTCTTGCAGGCAGAGATCATACGCCTTCTGCGTCCCGATGGGCGCGGGTTGACGGTCGTTGGGGATGATGCTCAGTCGATCTATTCATTTCGAGCAGCAGAGATTCAGAACATCCTCGACTTTCCCAAGATCTATCCGGGAACGCAGGTCATTCCGCTGGAACAGAACTACCGCAGCACGGAGACGATTCTGGAAGCTTCGAATCGCGTGATTGCAGGTTCTGCACAGCGCTATGAGAAGAACCTGTGGTCGAAGAAAGCGTCCGCTCAAAAGCCCCTGCTGGTCAACTGCAAAGACGATCAGGACGAAGTCGAACACATTGTCGATGCGATCCTGAAGCGTCACGAAGAAGGTGTCCCGTTCGCGCAACAGGCCGTTCTGTTCCGGGCCGCGTATCACAGTGCAGGTCTGGAACTCGAACTCGCCAAACGTCAGATCCCGTTCCACAAATACGGCGGTCTCAAGTTTGTCGAAGCCGCCCATGTGAAAGACGTCGTCGCTTTTTTGCGACTGGCAGATAACTACAAGGATCGAGTCGCAGGGTTGCGGGTCGTGACCTTGCTTCCGGGATTTGGCCCGAAAAAAGCCGAGCAGTTTCTCGATGAGCTCGCCTCACTCAACGGCAACTGGGGAATGCTCACCGGGTTTGCACGCCCGTCGCGCATCACCGAAGAAGACTGGCAACTCTTCGTGCTACTGATGCGAACGCTTTCTCAGACACGAGCAGAAACGCTTTCTGTCACACAACAGGTCGGGCGCGTCATCAAAGTCTACACGCCGTTGCTCGAAGAGAAATACGACAACGTCACGGCTCGCAAGAAAGACCTCGAACAACTCGCGAGCCTCGCGGCCCGTTATGAACACCGTACCGACTTCCTGACGGAACTGGCCCTTGATCCCCCCAGTTCGACGCAGGATTTTGAAGCCGAGAAATTTTCTGACGACGATTACTTAGTCCTTTCGACGATCCACTCCGCCAAGGGTCTCGAATGGGATTCGGTTTACATCATGCACGTCTACGACGGCAGTCTTCCGTCTGAGATGGCAATCTCGACCGGCAACGAACTCGATGAGGAACGTCGCCTCCTTTACGTCGCGATGACCCGGGCCAAGAATCACCTCGAATTGCTGTTTCCTTATCGCGTCTACTCGACGACTCGCAACTTCTTCGGACAGGCTTTGCATCTGCAACTGTCTCGCTTCCTCGGCAGCCCGGTCAAAGAAGCATTGGAATCCATCTCGACAAAAGCCGTCAGCGAAATGACTGGTAAACCGGTCGAACCCATTACGACCAGCGGCACAACCGAAGTTCAGAAGAGGCTGCGATCGCTGTGGGACTAATTTGAAACCCGCTCCGCAACGAGGCGATTGAAATCCTGCCCGCGCTGCTCGTAGTTGAGATACATGCCGAAACTCGCAGCGGCGGGCGAAAGCAGGATGGTTGCAGGACGAGTGGTTGCCTGCAGTATCGACCAATCAATGGCGGACGCGAGATCCGTATGACTCGCCAGCGGGAGAGGGCGAACTTGATGTTCGAGTATCAACGCTTCCAGTCGCGGTGCCAGGTAACCAATTAAGGCAACCGACGCACATCGCTCCACGATCAGTTTCGACACAGCAGTGAAGTCTGCTCCCTTGTCACTGCCGCCGATGATGAGGTGGAGGGGGCCATCGAGAGATCGCAGGGCTTCGAAAGTTGACTCCGGGGTTGTCGCGGCGGAATCGTTGATGAATGTCAAGCCGTTGTGGGTGGCGATAGATTCCAGGCGTTGGGGGAGGGACTTCATTTCGGCGAGATGGTAGAGCATTGCTTGCACGTCGAAGCCGAGTGAGAGGCCTGCTGTCATGGCGGCTTGAGCATTGAGTAAGTTGTGTTCGCCGGGGAGGGGGAAAAGCGAAAACGAAGACAGGGGGTTCACCCCCCCCGCTCGCCTCAGATAGATGGGGGAGACATCAATGGTCCAGCTTGGGGGAGTCTGCTCTGGAAGGATCACGTGTTTAGCGTGTTCGAAGAGTCTGGCTTTGCTGTTGGAGTAGTCTTCGAAGTCGGAATGCCAGTCGAGGTGATTGGGAGTGAGGTTCGTGAGGATCGCGACTTCGGGGCGTAACAGGCCATCAGGAAGCCAGGCAAGCTGGAAGCTGCTGACTTCGAGGGCAATCCAGTCGTCGGGTTTAATTTGGTCGAGGTCGTCAAGCAGGCTGTGCCCGATGTTGCCGCCGAGGAAGACCCGTTGGCCGCTGGCTTTCAGGACGTGGGACAACATCGTCGTCGTCGTTGACTTGCCGTTGGAACCTGTCACGGCTGCAATCTTTGCAGGACAGGCTCGCAGAAAGAGTTCGAGTTCCGTCGTAATGGTTTTGTTTTGAGACTTTGAATAAGCAATGAATGGGTTCGATGGTTTGACGGCAGGGCTGATGAGAATTGTGTCAGCCCAGTCGATGTCAGCTTCCTCGTGACGTTCGAGAATCAGTCGAACGAGGGGAATCCCATTCAATGCGGCCAGCGAAGGGGCCAGGGCGTCTTTGTTTCGTAAATCGGTAATCGCGATATTCGCACCGCGCGACGCCAGATAACGGGTCGCGCTGACATTCCCGCCGAACAGCCCCAGTCCCATGACGAGAACATTTCGTCCACGCCAGTCATCAGGATGTGATTTCGAGTCAGGCATGATGGTGCGCATAAAAAAACAGCAGCCACTTGGACTGCTGTTTGATAGTCAGTATCGACTGTGTGAGTCAACTTCGAGTTGCATCACACAATGATATTGGAGACCGTGATGTTGGCTTAGCGATCGTAATCGACGACCAGGTGGTCGCGACGAACGATAACATTGACAGCGTGTCCGTCACGGAAGTTGTAAGTCAGCTTGTCGCCGTTACGTCGGACTTCGACGCATGGCGTTTCGCACGGTGGTGCACAGATCTCAACCAGAACGCACTTGGAAGTGCATGGGTTGCATGGATCGTAGCATGGGTTCGGTGCTTCAACGATCATCGGCTTGGCACAGGCAGCAATCTTGCGTTCCTGACGATAGCGGACGTTCGTGAACAGGGGAACTGGGGGAGCCGAGTAGATGGGAGCAGAGTAAACTGCTGAGCCGGAAACAACTGCATCGGGTGTCGGCGAATAATACGTTTCGATGCGTGGAGCGCCGGGCGTTACAACTGGCGGGACCAACTGTGCTGGTGGCTGTGCAGCCAGCAATGGAGCAGCGGCGAGCACTGCGACGAGAGAGAGCGTAGCGAATTTCATGTGCGGGAACTCCTGGTGGAACAAGTCCATTCGTGGGAAACATGCCCAGTGTCGGCATCCAGTTGCCGGGGCGCTTTGCCTGGGTCACCTAACTTAGTGCCAGACGTTGCGGATTGTAGCATTTTGGGAAAGTGAGAACATAGGAGAAGATGGTAAATTTTTAACTCGGGGAATATGGGTGAATTGGGTGGCCCGTTGGGTTGCAATTTGCGAAAGTTTGCCTAACCGGAACATTCGTTATGCTGTGTGGTAACGACGGTAACGATTCTGACGAGACACCTTTATGAGCGATTCTTACACAATCAACGCCAACTGGACACTGATTGGCCCAGACTTGGAACCGGTTCGAGATGCAACCGTCATCGTCGAAGATGGCGTGATTGCTGACATCACGACACGCCAGCAGCCGGCGGAGTTCGCCCTCGGCGACGTTGCGCTCATCCCCGGTCTCGTCAACGCCCATACGCACCTTGAGTTGAGCGATCTGACTCAACCGCTCGAACAGGCAACGCCATTTACGTCCTGGGTGAGAAAGCTGATCGGACATCGACGGACCCGTACTACGAGTCCCGTTGAGGCGATGTTGATGGGACTGGAGGAATCGAAAAAAGCTGGGGTTGTTGCGGTTGGGGATATCTTGAGCGGGCAGGCGCTGGACGAGGGGAAATTCCCGGAAGCCGTCTTCCATGCCAGTCGAGGTCTCTATGCGAACTATTTCTACGAGGTAATTGGATTCAAATCATCGAGTATCGAGAATGCTCTTAGCCAGTACTCTCGTTTTGCGGTCGAACAGGAAGATCGTCGACCTGTGCTTGAAGATTTCACGATTGCGGTCAGCCCACATGCTCCCTATAGCGTTCATCCGGCTTTGATTGGTGAGTTGACGGATCGATCGAACTTGATCGCAATGCACCTCTCCGAGACCCGCTCCGAGTTGGAATTTCTTGACCGTCAAACCGGCGAGTTTCGACAGATGCTGGAAGATTTCGGCGTCTGGGAAGAAGGTGTCGTCGCCAAGGGCTCGAAAGTTCTGAATTACCTGGAAATGCTGGAAGGCAGGCGGCGGGTTCTTGTCGTGCATGGAAACTATCTGACGGATGAAGAACTTGTATACCTCAGCGAATTCCAGCATCCAGATCGGTCGGTCATGTCCGTGGTCTACTGCCCTCGTACGCATGCTTATTTCGGGCATGAGGAGCATCGTTTTCGTGAGATGTTGAACATGGGAATCAATGTCTGTCTGGGAACAGACAGTCGGGCATCGAATCCAGATTTGTCGGTTTATGAAGAAGTCAAGTTCCTCAAGCGACGTTATCCCGACATGGATTCCCGTGAGTTGATCGGTATGGCAACGTGGCGCGGGGCGCTGGCGTTAGGGCTGGAGAAGAAGCTGGGGACGATTGAAGTTGGTAAGCAAGCAAAGTTCGCGGTGGTGGAACTGGGCGGGCGGGAAGCGGACGACATCGACATTCGTTTGTTGGCAGAGGAAAGCCGTGCGCGAGGGCTCTGATCGATCTTCGTCAGACGGGGTTCGTTGTTTCGTGACAGTCGGACGGGGATACGTTAGGCTGTGGCTGTTGGAAACTGGGGAATTTGCACGAGGCAGGTCATGCAGCAGTTGGTTACTGAAGATGTCATCAGGGTGGCGGTGATGGGGAAAATTGCGTTTGGAAACTGGGACGAGCGTTTGACGTCATTAACTGACGACGAATTCCTCGCGCTTGTGAAGTGGCGAAAAGGGACCAAAGCGTCTGAATCAAAAGATGCCAAACTCATCGCCAGTCTGAAAAAGAAGCTGCTCTCGAAAGATGATTCCCGTTTCCAGCTTCTGACTGCCCTGACGTGGGCGGATGGGATGATCGAGGGGACCGAGCATGGTCCTCTTTATCAGGTCGTGATGGACTGGGCACGCTCGATCTCAGCTCATAAAGGGACGCAGAAAGGCCGTTCGCGCGCCGCGATGGGCAAAGATGATGCCCATGTCGATCGTGTCAAATCGGCTCTCGAAAATGAGCTGCCTGTCTCCGGTCTTCAGCCACAGGAAATTCTATCGGGACTTGTCCTGTTAATCACGCTGGCCGATGAATTGCCGTCGGGACTGTTTATTAAGCTGTGGCGATTCTGTCTGAGCAGTGGCCTGGCCCTCTCGACAATGCTCGATGAACCAATGGGGGATGACGTCCCTGCGGATGTCGAAGTCCTGTTTCAAGCCGAGATTCCCTGGCTGCTCAGCCTGATTTTTAGTGACGTCAAAGGCTCACATGATCTCGCTAAATCTGCGAAAGCAACGATGGCACGATCGCTGGAACAAGGGACCGATGGCGATGGAACCCCGCATCCCGGGTTGCTCGCGAGGCTGCCGTTCTGGTTGGGAAGCGTGAATCGGATTCTTATCGGTGCACGTTTGTTTGAGACAAAACTCCTTGATGCAGGTCAAAAAACACGACTGGGACAGTTACTCCGTCATGCGATTTCCATGTCACGAGCCGACGGACAGATTGTCCTCTCTCAGGTGCCTCAAACGACCTGGCTGTCGATCTTGTGCCAGACCGCAGAAGAATTGAACTGGGATGCCAATACCCCCTCGTACATCCTTCTGCACGACATGGCCAGAGGCAGCAAATCGGTGACGAAAGGATCCGCAGACCCGAAAAATGCCAAGGGGAAACCAGAAGCCAAAGGAGCCCTGCCGAGCACTCAGACCGACTGGGGGAAGATGGCTCATCTGCGGACAGCCTGGTCCGCGAACGCGGATCTGTTTTCGATTTCGTACGAGAATAGTGTTCCACGGATCGAGTTTTCGCCGCGTGGCAAACTGGCGTTCCGTGGTGGTTGGGAGACGAAACTGGTTGTCGATGGCAAGCCGGTCGCGCTCGATGACGAATGGGGCTGCAGCTGCTGGTATGCGGATGAAGAGGTCGATTACCTCGAACTTCAGATGAACATCGAAGGCAGCACCCCTGCCCGCATCAACCGGATGGTCTTCCTGTCGCGTGATCAGCAGATCCTGATTGTCGCGGATGCAGTTCACCTGCAGAACGAAGCCGAGGTCGATTACACATCGAGTTGGACATCCGAGCTCGATTTCAAACCGGTGACGGAGCAGAAAACACGTCGATATTCGCTCGAATCTGGCAATACACAAATGCATGTCTTGCCGATGTTTGTGCCGCTGGAGAAAATTGAGAAAGCACACGGGACGCTCGACTATCACAAACGGACTTTATCATGGTCCGTTCGTCGTCGAGCGAAACGGATGTTCGTTCCGATCCTGCTCGACTGGAATCCTTCCCGACGCGGGAAAGAACCGGAATGGAAGCCGTTGACCGTCGCTGAGGATGCCAAGCCTCTTCCAGACCACATTGCCTCTGCACGTCTGGCGACGCTCGGCAAGAAACATCTCATGGTTTATCACAGCATGGTCCCGGGTCGATTTGGTCGATCGGTCATGGGACATCATACTCATCATGAAACAGTGATCGGAGAATTCCAAAAAGACGGAACTCTGCGGCCGCTGGTGCATATCGAAACGCCGGAAGAAGAGTGACTGCGCATGTCGAAACGAGTTTACCTGGTGCGTTATGGAGCCGTTCCTGAAGTCGCGCGAGCGACGGCGAGTGAGGAACTGTCCTGTGAACGCGGACAGAGCATCATGCTCAAAAGCGACCGCGGTCTGCAGTCTGCAGTCCTGCTCGATGCCGTCACGTCGCGTGCCGATTCGCGAGTGGAATCCGGATTGGCGGACGAGGTCACGTTCGAAATTGTGCGGGTTGCTAATGGAAATGATCAGCTGGAGATTACCCGTCGCGACGAGGAACACCTGGCGCAGTGTCAGGAATGGCAGCAACGCATTGACGAGTGGCAGCTGAAGATTGAATTGCTCGATGTCGAGCTGACGCTGGATGAATCACCGAAAACGATTCTGTACGTCCTCAACGACCGTGGCGCCGAAACGACTCGGTTAGCGCTGCTGGCTGCTGCGGCCGGGTATGGAGTGATCGAAGTTCAACCAGTGACTGCGGGAGGACTAACGCCGATTTCTCGTGGTGGATGCGGCAGCGGGGGTTGCGGCAGCAAGAAGCATTGAACGTCAGGCAGAACATACGTGTCATCTTGCGGGAACGGGTGTCCAAACGAGGCCCGTAGGTATGGATTTCAATGGGAAAAACCGCGTCATGGTTGTGTTTTGCCGCTAAGTCCATACAGTGTTGAATGAGAATTTTTCCAATTTGCAGGTAACCGACGAAACACTTGGAGCAGTGGAAAGTTATGGGTCAGGTCAGAAAAGGTGAGCAATTCGCTGGGCTATCGACAGCTCTGATGACGCCGTTCAAAAATGGTCAAGTGGATGAAGCGGCGTTCAAAAAGCTCATCGACCTGCAAGTCGAAGCCGGGGCAGACGGAATCGTGCCCTGCGGTACGACGGGCGAAAGCCCGACGCTGACTCACGAAGAACATGATCGCGTCATCGAACTGGCCTGCCAGCATTCTGCCGGGCGTCTCAAGGTCATTGCCGGAACGGGTTCAAACAGCACGGCAGAAGCCATTCGTCTGACGAAAGCGGCTGAAAAAGCCGGTGCAGACGGAGCCCTCGTCGTTGCTCCTTACTACAACAAGCCGATGATGGATGGCATGTACGCTCACTACAAGGCGATTGCCGAGAGTACGTCACTGCCGATCGTTGTTTACAACATTCCCGGACGGACGGGTAAGAACATCGAGCCAGACGTGATCTGCAAGATGGGCGAGATCAAGAATATCGTCGCGGTCAAAGAGTCGACAGGAAGCATGGATCAGTCTTCTCAGATCCTCGCGGGCAGCGATCTGACGATCCTCTCGGGCGATGATTCGCTGACCCTGCCTCTGATGGCGCTGGGTGGTAGTGGGGTGATCTCCGTGGTCGGGAATATCGTTCCGAAAGACGTCAAAGCCATGATCGATGCTTTCAAGGCTGGAAAGCTGGAAGAAGCTCAAGTCTGGCATTACCGTCTGTTTAACTTCTGCCGCGATCTCCTTTCGCTGTCGACCAATCCGATTCCCGTCAAAGCGGCGATGCAGCTTCTGGGACGTGATACTGGCGAAGTTCGCTTGCCTTTGCTTCCACTCGATGACAAATTGATGGCGAGCTTGAAAAAGACGCTGACAACCTACGGTTTGATGTAACAGCGGTTCGCCTGTATTTGCATTTGCGACGATTGAACACTCTTCGGAGACGACATCTGTGATCTTCGGCTTTGGCAAGAAAAAAGACGACGACTTCGAGGAAGAAGACGAAATCGAACTGATTTCGTTTCAGGGCCCACACAACGGCGAGACGATCGACCTGAAAGCCAACGCGAAGCTGTTGGATGCAGGACTTCTTCCCGCCAAGGAAATCGTCACAGACGCGATCCTCCGACGTGCAGATATGGTCCGCATTGATCCTAAAGGGGACCGATCTGCGATCTACCTGATCGTCGATGGAGTGGCTTATCCGGGTGATCGACTTTCCAAACAGGAAGGTCTGGCCGTCACAATGACAATGAAGCTGCTCGCAGGTCTGAATATCAAGAACCGTACGCAGCCTCAAACCGGTGGGCTCAACAGCTCACTTGAAGGCAAGAAGTACGAAATCGTCGTTGAGTCCCAGCCTCTGGAGACGGGTGGCGAGCGGCTCAACATCAAGCTGCGCGATCTGGCTGTGAAGCTGGATTCGCCTGCCGCGATTGGAATTCCGGATTCCATTAAGGATCGTCTGCGTGAACTGGCTGGTGAGAAGAAGGGGCTTTTCATCTCGGCTGGCCCGCCACGGAGCGGTTTGACGACAACTTCACTCGCTTTGATGAAGGTCGTCGATGTTTACATTCTATCTGTGTACTCAATCACAGACATGAGTAACCGAGACATCACGAACGTAACGAAGTTTGATGTCAATCCAAACGATTCGCTGGAAACCACACTACAACGGATTATTCGGGTCGACGCGGACTTCGTGTTCGCCCCGCCGCTTCGCTCTGTCGAGACAGCCAAGACACTCCTCGAATACCAAAGCCAACTCGCTCTGCTGACCGAGATGCCAGCGCCTGATGCGGCCTCAGCGATTCTACAACTGGTCAAACTGGTGGGGGATCCTGCCCTGGTGGCAAATGGCTTGAAAGCCGTTGTCAGCCCGAAAATGATCCGCCTGCTGTGCGACGAATGCAAGGAAGCCTTCCGTCCGAATCCCAAGATCATCGCCAAAGCGGGGCTGCCTGCTGAGACGAAGGTCCTTTATCGTGCTCCGGTGGCGGAAGAGGGTGAGGAACTCGAGCCTTGTCCGAAGTGCGGCGGAATTGGCTATTACGGGCGATCCGGAATTTTCGAGATGATCGAAATCAACGATGACATCAAGAAGCTGATCACCTCGGGGGCGGCGAATGTGGCCCAGATCAAATCCGCAGCCAAGAATGCCGGGATGCCGACATTCAAGGATGGCGGGTTGGCGAAAGTCGCCGAAGGCAAGACGTCGCTGGAAGAACTGCAGCGGCTCTTCAAAAGCTGAACCGAATCATTAATCGTGACTTCGATGATACCTGTCTGACGGTGGAAGAGGTTTCGAGATGGAAACGGTCACTCCGTTCGACTGGCAGCGTATTTTCATTGGCGATCAGCCTCTGTGGTACGCGTTTGAAATTGTCATCCGCGTCGGCCTTATCTATCTGTTTGCGGCGGTTTTTCTGCGTTTCCTTGGGAAACGGGGACGCCGTGAGCTTTCGCCATTTGAATACATGGTGATTATCGCGCTGGGATCATCTGTTGGCGATTCGGCGATCTATCCC
>SXPC01000105.1 GCA_005778225.1 Planctomyces sp.
ATCCACACCTCCGCTGCGACGGTCGCGGTCCTTACGGAAGCAGAGGACGTCGAAATCGAGATTAAGGAAGAAGATCTCCAGATCGATACGTATCGGGCATCAGGCCCCGGCGGCCAGAAGGTCAACAAGACGGAATCCGCAATCCGCATCACACACATCCCGACCGGAACCGTCGTCACCTGCCAAGATGAAAAGAGCCAGCACAAGAACCGCGCGAAAGCGATGAAAGTGTTGAAAAGCCGGATTCTCGAAGTCAAAACTCGCGAATCCGAACAGGCCCGTTCCGCCCAACGACGAACCCTCATCGGCACCGGCGACCGCAGCGAACGCCTTCGCACTTATAACTTCCCGCAAAGCCGGATCACCGCCCACCGCATCGGCCTGACCGTCTCCCAACTCGACCAGGTCATGCTCGGCAACCTCGACGATCTCATCAACGGCCTCCTCGAATTCGACCGCCAGGAACGCCTCAAAGGCGACTTCGCCGCGAACTAAGCAGTTTCTCCTCCCAACCGGATAGTCCGGCTTGCCCCAACTCCCATCAGGGTAGTCCGGGTTGTCCCAACCCGGACGGCGCAGCCGCAAGAAACACGCCGAGCGCGCAGTGGGCGCCCATTAACGTGTTTCTCTCGTGCCGAAGCGGCACGCCCGGGTTGAGCCAACCCGGGCTACCCCGGAGCTCTTCCCCCGACTGTTTCAAGTCCGAAAACCGTTAGAATTGCTCCGGACTCCTCTGCAAGGCGTCCGCTTCCAGAATCCGGTTTGTTTCCGAATCGCTTGACGCCTAAAATAGACCTGTCCCAACCACCGGGCCTGAGCTGAGGAACTTCGTGATGTCGCCATCGTGCTACGACGATCGGTCCCTTCCTGACCGTGGCTTTCAGCCACGCTCGATGCCCAGGCTGTCTCGCCTTCCCAACACAGTCTCTGCCTGCCACACAACCCATGCCCACAACCTCCACGAGTCGCGATTCTCGACTCCCCTCGGCTGACGAGGGTTCGCTGGAGGTCTATTCTCTGTCCGCTGTCGATCTGACGTCGTTTGGACGCCTTCAGGATTTGCTTCTTTACCAACTCTCGGGACGAAAAGACGGACAGGCAGTCCTTCTGCTCTGCGAACACCCCCCGACGATTTCCATGGGCCGAGAAGCCAGTCACGCCCAACTTGCTGAGACGACCGAGGATCTCCAGAAGAATTACATCCCCGTCCGCTGGCAGAACCGCGGCGGCAAAGCCTGTCTTCACCAGCCCGGACAGCTCAGTATTTGCCCCCTCTTCCCGTACAAACGACGATGTGTCGGGCTTTACGAATTCTCCAATCGTTTAGAAGCCCTGCTTCTGGACGTCTGTCGAGAGCTCAAAGTCGAAGCAGAGCGAAAATCCGTCGGCGAAGGCCTCTGGACTCCCTCTGGACAGATTGCCTGGACAGGACTCTCAGCCCGCTGGGGGCTGACATTCCAGGGCTGTTTCCTCAACGTCGACAACGATTTAGAACTCGCACGACTGGTCACCAACGACCAGAACAGTAACAATATCTCATCGCTGGCCATGCGACGCTCGCGTCCATTATCGATGGCCACCGTCCGCGAGTCGGTCATTCGTCACTTCGCCCAGGCCTTTGGCTATGACGAAGTCCACCATTACTCGTCTCACCCTGCACTCTCTCGCTCCAAGCAGACCGTCCATGCATACGCTCGACATTCTTGACCAATCCAAATCATCGTCGTCCTCTTGTGGAACCGCTGGCACACCCGCTGGCGGTCACTGCGGATCAGCTACGCCGATCAATTATCAGCGACGCCTCCCGAAATGGTTGAAGCGTCCTCTTCCCAGTGGCCAGATGCAGTTCACCAGCCAGGTGATTGAAGACCTGCGTCTGGAAACCGTCTGCGAATCGGCGAAGTGCCCCAACCGCACGGAATGCTGGTCCCACAAAACTGCGACCTTCATGATCCTCGGCAACGTCTGCACCCGCCCCTGCGGCTTCTGCTCGGTTCCCAAAGGCAAGACCGAAACAGTCCAGGCTGATGAACCAGAACGCGTCGCCGAGGCGACCAAGCGTTTAGGCCTCAAGCACGTCGTCATCACCTGCGTGACTCGTGATGACCTCCCTGATGGGGGAGCTGAGCACTTCTATAACACCATCCTCGCGGTCCGCGAGAAAACCGGTGCTGCGGTCGAAGTCCTGACCTCCGACTTCCGAGGCAACCGTCGCGCGATCTCGCGCGTGATCGAAGCCCGTCCCGATGTCTTCAATCACAACATCGAAACCGTGCCTCGCCTCTACACCCGCGTCCGACGCAACTCCGACTACCAGCGTTCCTTGAACCTCCTCAAACAGGTCAAGGACGAGAACCCCAGCATCGCCACTAAGAGCGGCATGATGGTCGGCCTGGGCGAAACCTTCGACGAAGTCCTCGACGTCTGCTCCGACCTGCGAGCCCACGGCGTCGAGATGTTCACGATCGGCCAATACCTTCAACCGACCGCCGAACACCTCCCCGTTGATCGCTTCGTCCCGCCGGAAGAGTTCGACATGTACGCCGACCAATGCCGCAAACTCGGCTTCTCCCTGGTCGCCAGCGGCCCCTTCGTCCGCTCCAGCTACCACGCCGGAGAAATGGCCGCGGTGCTTGGCAAAGAATGATTTATGAGCAAGCTTCTACTCCTGATAATTCTAACGACAACGGCATTGCTGTTTTCCCCAGAATCCATGCAGGGGCAGCAGCAAGAAGTTCCAGCTGATATTGCTGATGTTCCTATCCAGGACCTGACAATCGAGGGCGAACCCAAGCAACGATATTTCTTAATCGGCCTGCCCGAGAATCATCCCGTTCCTGATGACGGCTATAAGCTACTCCTCGTAATGCCCGGCGGCGACGGGAGTGCAGAGTTCTCCCCGTTTGTTAAACGCATTTACAAAAATGCAATCGGAGAAGGCTGGCTGGTCGCTCAACTTGTCGCCCCCATGTGGGACAACAAACAGGCAAATCTCGTCGTTTGGCCAACGTCGGTACTACCCTATAAGAACGCCAAGTTTACAACCGAGGAATTCCTCGCCAGTGTCATCAAAGACATCCAAGCTCGAACCACCATTAACGATCGCCACGAATATCTATTTACCTGGTCTTCCGGCGGCCCCGCTGCCTATGCTGCAACTCTTCACACCGACAGCCCGTTTGATGGCGCCTTCATTGCCATGTCGGTCTCACCTCTTCAGAAACTGGATCTAAAGAAAGCCGAAGGCAAACGCTTCTATCTGCTTCAATCACCGGATGATCAGATCACAAAATATCGCTTTGCAGAAGCCGCAGAAAAGGCGCTGACCAATGCAAAAGCCAAAGTGAAACTTGAAAGCTACGAAGGTGGCCACGGTTGGCGCGGCCCCATCTACCCAATGATCTCAGAAGGTGTTTCTTGGATATCTTCGGAGGAGCCGTGAAGCCCCTCGACCACTGGGAACCCATCCACGTCCCCGTGCTGGACGTCCCCGCCGACATCCCGATCACCGTCAGCCTCTGGTATCTCGACCCCGGCAGCCAGATCCGTGAAGGGGAACGGGTCGTCGAGCTTTCTTTCCCAGGGATGATCCTCGAGGTTTACTCGCCAGTGGAAGGCCGACTCGCGTTAGTCAACCGCCACTCGGGCAAGCAGGTCAAGACCGGCGATGTGCTGGGCTGGGTCGAACCGGGATAGGCAGCGGGCGATCAAAACCCGCGCCCTTCTAATAGGAGTTCCCAGTCACGCATTCCATGCACGATGGTGAGCACTGTCATGCCATTCGCATTATGCTGATAGAAAATCAGATAGTTCTGCGCAGGCCGCTTTCCGTTGAACATCAGGACTTCGCGCTGACGACGCACAAGCCGTCCTTCCAATTCACTTATTATCCGAAAGCATGACGATCGTATCACGAATCGCATGCAAGACTTTCCGAGCTGCCGCTGGATTATCTTTCGCAATGAAATCTGCAATCTGCTTAAGGTCAGCTCGAGCCTCGTTAGTAAGAGTGTACTTGGTGGCCATCAGTTCTCATTGCCGTGGCGAGATCCAGAAGCCTCATCAATAACGCGGTCAAAAAAAGTATGAAGCTCCTCCTCCGTGAACTCTTCCATCCGTCCTTCGTCAACGTCTTTCAGCCCTCTATCCACCTTATTGAGGACCTCTTCATACCACTTGAGACATTGAATCGCATCATTGATGACGGCTTCACGCGACGGATACGCCCCAGACGCCAGCTGCTGCTCGATGAAGCGTTCATTTTCTTGTTGCAACTCAGCCATCGCAGCTACCTCCATTCCTTTGACGATATCTGTAAGTCCCCTGCGTGTCAAAAAATAAAACGTTTCTCCCTGCTGCCAACCCTCGTCAAAAACCTACCCGATCATCCCCGTCTCCGGACTGCTCGCCGTTGCATACAGCTTCTTCGGAATCCGCCCTGCCAGGTACGAACGTCGTCCTGCTAAGCACGCATCGCGCATCGCCAGCGCCATCAACTTCGGCTCGCGACAGGACGCAATCGCGGTGTTGAGTAACACGCCATCACACCCCAGTTCCATCGCTGCCGCGACATCGCTGGCTGACCCGACGCCCGCATCAATGATGACCGGATAATCCGGATCGCCATCCTTCAGATACTCCAGGCAGATGCGAATGTTATTCGGGTTAAGAACCCCCTGCCCTGACCCGATCGGGCTACCAGCCGGCATGACCGAGGTCGCACCCAGTTCTTTCAAACGCTTCGCAGTGATGGGGTCATCGGTCGTGTAGACAAGAACCTGAAACCCCTCTTTGACCAGCTGCTCGGTTGCCTGCAGCGTCGCCAGTGGATCCGGCAGCAGCGTCTTTTTATCGCCGAGGCACTCCAGCTTGACCCAGTCCTTGCCAGGGTTGTCGAGCCCTTCGAGAATCTCTCGCCCCAGTCGCGCGACTCGGACGGCATCCTCCGCGTTAAAACACCCAGCAGTATTCGGCAGGATTGTATAACGATTCAGATCGATGTAGTCGAGGATGTTTCTCCCCTCAGCATCGATCAGTCGCTCGCGACGGACGGCGACCGTGATGACTTCCGACCCGGAGATTTCCAGACAATCTCGCATCATGTCAAACGTCGAATACTTCCCCGTCCCGACGATCAGTCGAGAGTTCAGCTTATGCGTTCCCAAAATCAGCGGCTTATCAACCATTTTCATTTCTCTTTTAATTTGTAGGGTGCAGGTGACTCACTCTGTAGGAACAGCAGCGAACCGCACCAAATACGTGTCCATTTTAATTGTCGTTCAACCACCACCAACCAGCGTCACAATCTCCAGCGAATCCCCCGCTTCGACCGTCACTTCGCCATGCTGACGACGCGGCACGAGCATCTTGTTCCGCTCGACGGCACAAAACTGCGGATTGATCCCCAGCTGACGCACCAGCCCCTCGACCGTCATCGGCCCGTCCAGCTCCTTGGGCTCTCCGTTAATCACCACCTGCATAACAGATCTCTTCCTGCAAAATCCTGCTCGAAACCAAACCCTACTATAGAGCGTTCCACTCCCCTCGACAATTCCCGGATGGCAAGAAGATTTTTCACCACAGAGGACACGGAGATCACAGAGAAATCCCAACCACGGATAAACACGAATCAACACTGATCAGAAAGTTCATCACTCACATCTATCCTCATCTGCGTTTATCTGCGGTTCAAACTCTTGCTCTCCTATCCGTGCTCCTCCGTGTCCATCCGTGGTAAGCTCCCGTTCCGAGGTTCCATCCCGTCAAACGTCCCTTATACTCAAAGGACACACACTATCTGCAAAGGAACCACCCCATGTCCGACCAGCCGCTCAAAGGCATGAAAATCCTCACCTTCACCGGCGATTATTACGAAGACCTCGAACTCTGGTATCCGAAGTACCGCCTGATCGAAGCAGGAGCCGAGGTCGTCGTCGCGGGACAGGAAAAGGGGGTCAAGTACGAAGGCAAGAACGGCTACCCCTGCATCAGCGAAGCCAAGATCGACGATATGAAATCAACCGATTTCGACGGCGTCCTCTGCCCCGGCGGCTTCATGCCCGATAAGCTTCGGCGCGATCCCAAGGTCCTTTCCTTGATCGCGGAGTTTCATGAACGCAAACAACTCGTCGCCGCCATCTGCCACGGCGGGTGGATGCCGATCTCTGCCAAGGTCTATAAAGGCATCCGCGTCACCGGCTCCCCCGGCATCAAAGACGACCTCATCAACGCCGGCGCAATCTGGGAAGACCACGAATGCGTCATCGACCGACACTTCGTCTCCAGCCGAAAACCCGACGACCTCCCCGCCTTCTGCCGCGGCATGATTCAGGTGTTAACCTCTCAAAAATCTTAGGCGAGCGGGGGGTGTCAACCCCCTGTCCTCTGTTCTCACAATAAAGATCGCCACGAGGAATACGCCTTAAGCATCACTCTCATCTCTTCTCTCTCACGACTCACGACTAATACCACATGACTCGCCAACACCTCCCCTTCCTCCTCCTGGGCCTGTTCTGCTTCTTCCTCGTCGCCTTCACCAGCGACCCGCTCAACAATTACCCCTGGATGCTCGAAGGCCCCGGCCTCACGCTCGATGAATCCTTCAACGTCCAGCAGGGTGTTTACCTCGTCGAAGTAGCTAAGGAGTTCGGTCCCTTCGCTCTCTTTCCCGAAAACGTCGGCAGCGTCTTCAATACCGAAAATGGCTTCCTCCCCGATCACCCGCCTCTGGGGCGCTGGTGGCTCGGCCTTTGGCATCACGTCACCTGGATGCTGTCGACACCCGAGAAGCCCGAAATCACTCAGATCGTCATTGCCTGCGGACGGGTCGGTTCGGCCGCGGCATTCGGACTCTTAGTCGCCATCATCGGCATCTTTACCACACGCTGGTTCGGCTTCACTGCTGGCCTCCTCGCCACTCTCTCATACGCCTGCATGCCGCGAGTCTTCGGCCATGCCCACGTCGCCTCACTCGAAACCTTCCTCAACCTGACTTACTTCCTCGCCGTCGCCGTCATCGTCGACCAGTGGAAAGACAAGGCCCCCAACTGGAAAACCGCTCTCTGGACCGGCTTCTTCATGGGCCTCGCCATGCTGACCAAAATCCAGGGCTTCTTCATCCCGATCCCTGTCATCCTCTGGGCACTTACCCGCTATCGCGCTGCCAGTATTCAGCCCCTTGTCATCTGGGGTGTCACCGCCTGGGTTGTCTTCTTCATTGGCTGGCCCTGGCTCTGGCTCGACCCCATCGGCCACACATTGGAATTCCTCGGCAGCTCCACCGACCGCGCGACGCTCAACGTCTACTACCTCGGCCAGATCTTCACCGACAAAGCCGCCCCCTGGCATTACCCCTGGATCACAACCGCCGTCACACTCCCGCTCCTCACGCTCTTCGCGTCGCTCTTCACCATCGCATCGACCGCCAAGAATCGATTCGCCGACGCTCGTCTCACCCTCCTCACCGCCAGTGCGATCTTCCCACTCATCGTCTTCTCTCTCCCCGTCGCCAAGTACGACGCCGAACGCCTCTTCCTGATCGCCTATCCTTTCTGGGCCATCCTCGCCGGCCTTGGCTTCGCGACTATGATCCAACGCCTCCAATGGCAAACCCCCACCATCCGCACCGCGATCATCGCCACGCTGCTCATCCTCAGCAACACCTACGCCGCCATCTCCCCCCGCGGTTCCCTCGCCTCTCTCAACCTCCTCGGCCAACCTTTCTCATCCTCCTTCGAAGACGACTACTGGGGCTTCAACCTCACCTCCAGCAGACTCAACCTGATCCTGACCAGCGAAGATGTCAACCACGACCCCGCCAGCTTCGCCATCACCCCCGAACTCCACCAGTTCCAAATCCTCGACCTCAACGAGCAACAGGGTAACCTCCTCAAACCCATCAAGTTCGTCTCCCTCAACGACCTCAAAACCAACCCCGCCCTCACCAACACGCTCGACGGCCTCATCACCTTCCACCGCAAAGCCAACCCACCCGACTACCAGCAACTCTCCACTTGGTTTGATATGACATCCAGTCACCCCGCCCCACTCCCTTACTTCTACTCGACGAAGTAATACTCCGGAGCTCAACACCAAAACATAGAACGCCTTAGCGCGGACGACTTTTCATACTCTCTTCTCTGCGACCTCTGCCCCCCTCCGCCCTGTCTGCGTTCCAGTCTCTCTTACATCTGGGCCGTCTTCCCCAACCGCCACCGCTCAAACAACAACACATCCATTCGCAGATCATGCGGATTCTGATACTCGTTATCGACCTCACTCACAATCAACCCGTCATAACGAAATTCCTCAAACAGCTCGAACATCGCCAGCACAAAATCCCGATTGCAATACATCGGCCGATGCTCTTCTTCGCCCCGCACATACCCCGGCAGGTGCACGTGTCGCAGCTTGTCGACATGCTTCTCCAGAAACGTCCTCGCATACTTCAGCAGATCTTTGAGTGAACAATCTTCGTGCGTGAACTTCCAGAAATGCTCGACGTCCCACGTCAACCCCGGGTAATGCTCCGCCCACTGCTCGAACTCCTTGGGCGAAAGGCGATGATTCTCCACCCCGAGCCGTAGCCCTGGCTCAAGTTTGAGAATCTCCTCACCATGACGACGAAACATCGGCTCATGAATCACCATCGCCCGACAACCCAGTTCGCGGTACAGCTTCACCGCACACTCAATCCCCTTACTCGACACCGCCTTGTTCGGAAAGTGCGCGACGTACTTCATCGGATAATACTTCGCCCGCTCGATGATCGCCTCGACCTTCAGCAGCCACTCTTCATTCAGCCAGAACTCGCCACAATGAAAGCCGGCATGAAACGCCTGATCGAAAAAAGAAACGTCCGGCACAAACTTCGTCGCAACATTCAGCATCATCTCTCCCAAGCGAGCGGGGAGTGTGAACTCCCTGTCTTCAATCGTGTCGCAATCCCCACGTCTCTATCTTAAACACCACCTCGACTCACAACCACCTAACGCAAGTTTTTTCAGCTCTGTAGGGTCCGCTGTGCGGACCGTGCTTCGCACTCATCCACAAACGAAGAAAGCCGACCCCACTCGGATCGGCTTCCCTGTCTTACCAACGCCTAGCGCCTAGCGCCCAGCGCTTACTTCTTCATCAACGGGTTCGCGACCCCGCCACTCGTCGTGTTCGTCAGATAATTATCCACACGAGCAGTCTTCTTGACGTCTTCAAAGATCGTGGCGACCTTCTCCTGAGTCTTCTCTTTTTCCAGTTGAGCATACAGATCGTTCCAGACAGTCTTGATGTCGGTCACAATCGGCTCGGTCTGGCCTTCGCACTTCAGGATGACATAACGGTTGACGTCGATCTGGATGAGGCTCGAAATCTCACCTGGCTTCAGATTGAACGCTGCGTTCTCCAGCTCAGGATTCCCCGAGTGGCGCTGAATCGGCGGAATCGAACCACCGAGAGCGCGTGAGTTGGGATCGATCGATGTCTCGCGAGCCAGTCGCTCGAACTCTTCGGGATTGCGGCTGGCCTTCTCCCAGATTTCGTTGGCACGACGGATATTGTCGAGCATGATCATGCGACTGCGAACACGTGGGCCGTAGTTACGAACAAACGCCTTCTCCATATCCGCATCGCTGACAACCACTTTATCGCCAGCCAGTTTCTCAAGAGCCAGCTTCGGCCAGATGATGTCCTTGCGATACTGCTCTGGAGTAATGCCACGCTCGGTGGTGAGCATCTGATACCACATATCAACGCCCAAATTGAACTCCTTGGCGATCTTGACGATTTCCTGTTGAACTTCCGCTTCAGAAACAACGATGCCGCGCTTCTGAACTTCCTGTTGAATGATCGTGCGGTTGATAATGTTGTCGAGAACTTCGCTGCCAATCCGCGAGAAACACTCTGATGCCACGGCATCATAAGAGATGAACTGATCGTTGACCTTCGCCAGCGCCTGAGTCGTCGGCTGAGCAGCGACAGGAGTTCCACTGACAGCCTGACCCGTCGTCGCCTGAAGATTCTCCGCTTTAAAGACCTGCCAGATCACCCCGCCTGCCACCAGAATGACCAGCGTTCCCGCAACCGTCGGGATCCAGGAACCCTTCCGGGCTTTCTTGGTGTAGCTACCAGCCACTGGGGCTGAAGAGCTCGATGCATCATCGCCTTGTTCGTAAGTCTGGCCGGCGTAGTCAGCTTGCTCTTCCGAGTGAGTCCATTCACTCATGATCAAAGTCTCCATTCGAGAGGGGGGAAATGCGGGTGATTCAACAACCCGGCCAGGATTTTTTTGGTTAATCCTTCTCACTCGGGAGAAGGTGGTCGAGTCTTCGAGACCGGATGAGGGAAATCCACAACCGGTCTGAAACTCAACGATTCCATCGCGTCGAAGCTCAGTCGTCCCACGACCGATCTTCCGCGCAGTCAAATACGATGCGCGGCTTATACAACATTTTCAAAATTCAGGTCAACTCCTGTTCTTTTTTCTCAAGTCCGCCCCCGTTCCAGCCGAGGCATCACCACCCCTCAGGCCAATTGAACAACTCTCGTCACATCTTTGACAGTTTGACGAGTTTCACCCCACGCTTTGAATCATGTAGGAAATGACGAACTTTCCACCCTGCAATAATCCCACCCGATTTACCACAAACACAATCAGTAAAAACACTTACACCCGTGTGCCACGGCTGTGTCAGCCGTGCCGAACGTCCATCGACTCTCAATTTCAAAACGCATAAGTGGTGTCAGGATTCCCCGCTGCCCCAGCTCCTCCACACATCACACAAACAGCCTCTTCAACAACCGCTCCCGAAACGCAGCCAGAGAAAACGCCCTCTCAGCGTACTCCCTGGCCGCATTTCGCATTTTGTTTCGCATCTCCGGATCGCCCAGCATCTTCAAAGCCGCCACATACTCATCCACATCCCGACACAACACCCCCGTCCCCTCGACTACCTGCTCACAAAACCCACCCCGCGCATCCACCACCGGCACACACCCCGCCAGCATCCCCTCCGCCACCGTCCGCCCAAACGACTCCGTCACCCCCGGCTGATGATGCAGCAACACATCCCATCTCGCCAGATACCGCCGCGCCTCAAAAGACGCCTCATAGAAGACAGCCCGCCCCCTGACCGCCTCATCAATCTTCTTCTTCAGCTCCTGCGGACACCCCACAAACTCCCACCTCACCTCCGGACAACGACTAGCCAGCTCCCCATAAAACCCCACCAGCTCACCAGGCCACTTACTCCCCACAGGCGTCGCAATCCGCCCCACAACCAGCTCCCCCGTTGTCGACCTTCCTGACGGACTCACCTCCGACACCCCCTGCCACAACACCGACTCCCGCGACAACCCCACCTGCTTCGCCAGCCACTCCGAACAACAGACAACCTCCTTCGCCCCGACAGCATCCACCTTCGAATGCAAATACTGAATCGACCGCCCACCCCACTTCAGAAAGTCGACATCCACCCGCGACCGCGCCGTATTATGCATCACTACCACCTCCGGCTGCACCAGGTCCAATAACCTCTCCCCCACCCGCGACGCCCGATAAACCCCACACCCTTCAAACGCCTTCAACGTCTCCGAACTCACCGCCGACAAAAACACCACATGATGCTCCCACTCCAGCAATGCCCGAGTGACACTCCAAGCACAAGCCCCCGTCCCCCCACAAACCGTCCCCACATTACAAACCTGCATCACCCGCATCTGCTCTTCTCTTTTCTCATGCCCCTTCTCCCATCTGTGTCCACCCACGTTCATCAGCGGTTCAAAACTCTTCTGATCAAATCCTTATATTGCCTTTATCTCGATGTTTCCCCCCTGCGTACCTCTCCGACCTCCGCGGTTCAAACTCTTCTCGGATCCATGTTGATCCGTGATCGCCCCACCCGCTCACAAAAGTAAACCCGATCCCGGTCCCAAACCTCTCTCCGCTCCCCCAACCCCCGCGTCGTCCGATGCCCCAGATGCAACACCGGCAACCCTTCCACCACTTGCCTCGTCTCTCTACCCCGACAAAGCCGCTCCTGCAACTCCGTATCCGACCAATACACTTTCATCCCCTCATCCACCCCACCCATCTCCAGAAACAACTCGCGACGCATCCCCCAGCACCACCCCTCCAGAAACTGCGTCGTACTCATCTCGCTCAACTGCTCCCGGCTCAACCCCCGCTCCCGGCGCCATGCAACCCCCACCATCGCCGCAACCCCATCCATCACCGGCTGCACCAACCGCTCCACCCACGCCCCCGTCGTCACCGTATCATTATTCAAAAACACAACGACCTCCCCAGTCGCCGCTTTCGCACCCAAATTCCAAGCCGCCGACACCCCTTGATGCTCCCCCAACAACATCACCCCCCTCGCCTCCCGAGGGCTCGCCGCCGCCCTCACCCCGAACCACGTCCCATCATCAACAACAATCACCTCCACCTCATCCCCATGATGAGCCAAAAGCGTCTCCACACACCGCTCCGTCAATTCAACATTCCCAAACTGCGGAATTACCACACTTACCATCATCATTCTCTCCTTGCTTTGTCCCTTCTCCCCCGGGCGACGGTGCCCGAAGGGCGGATGAGGGTGAGCGATAGGCACTCGTTCGCTTCCCACGCGCTATCAACGGCCAACCACAAAGTTCCCGGGTAGCCCACCCGTTTACGGTTTTGGGTTCGCAAAGCGAACAAGAAGCGTCACCATACGCATCCATCCCTAACGGTGAGTCCACAAATCTCCGCTGCGACCTCTCCTCCCCTCAGCGCCCTCTGCGTTCCAGTCTTCCCTTCTCGGGAACAGCCAACACCTCCACCTCTTCCCCCTTCCACTTCGGCGGCAACACATCCCTCATCTCACACAACCCCGCCTCCCTTCGACCCCCCGCCTGCGTATAACGTCCTCGTGTCGTCTCCCCCTCCGGATCCCCAATCAAGTCGCGCAGCTCCCGACACACCTGATGAACATCGCGATAATCGAAATGGTCGTTCAACCGACTCCCCGGCGTCACCGAAATCAATTCCAACCCCGCCAGCGACATCGCCCGACGTGACAACCTCAAAAACTGCACGACGCGGAAATAATGCTGATCCGTCTGCACCGCCGACATCAACAGCTTCTGCTCATCAAAGTGATACTGCCGAGGCTTCTCCATCTCCTCTAGCTGCGCCATCGTCATCCCCGCCGCCTTGCACGCCTCGACAAACGTCTTCAGCGTCCCGCGACGATCATACGTCACCCCTAACGTCTGCGCCGCCGCTATCAAATCCTCACACGGATGCACCTGCATCTCACACCCCGCCAGGTAAATCCGACGAAACCCCAGCTGATACAAAATGTCGATCGCCTGCACGAAACTGTCCTGCCAGTCGACAATCTTCTGATGGCTCGGATGCACAAAGTTCGCAAAGCCCCGCTGATCATCCCCATCAAACAGATACAAGTTCGGCGACTCACACACCTTGAACGTCGTCTCCGGCACCAGGTCCATCCCCCGACGTCGCGCCACAAACTTCATGATCGACGGGTCAAGATAAACACTCCGATGAAACCGCGACGAAGGATCATACGCCGTCCAGAACGTCGGCCGAATCAAATGCGTCCCTGCAAGATTGACCCCCATCTTCGCCGTCGGTGTCCTCGCAATTTCCTCCACAGGCAACAACGACAAACTCGGCCCGCCCCCCAAGAGCCAGCACGACGAGACCACCGGCCCCGCAAACCGATGAGCCAGATTCACGATCTCAGTCCGCTTCTCCGTCGTCATCTGAAAAAACACGTTATATTCCCCTCCCAGGCGAGCGGGGGTGTCAACCCCCTGTCCCTTGTGCCACCAAACCAAATCACCACTGTGAGTACGTCAAACCCATCCCTCTTGCTCTCCTCCGCGACCTCTGCTCCACTCTGCGAGCTCTGCGTTCCAGTCTTCTTCAGACCGCCCCTCAAATCTCAATCGACTCCGCCTCACTCGAACTCAAATCACTCACCAACCCCGAATCCTCCGAACTCATGCCACTCGATGACAACTCTGCCAAAGACGCCCCGCCCCCATCCGACGAAGACCACCATCCCGACCCACTACTCGACCAAATACTGCTCTCGTCAGTGCTCCACAAGCTGCTTCCCTCACTCGAGAACTCATCACTCGAACCATCTTCCGAACTCGACTCCGAAGACCAGCCCCCGCTGCTCCCACTACGACTCTCCTCCGAACTCATCCCCGAAGCCCCCAGCGATGAATCCCCCGACAACCACCCCGAAGAAAGCAGACTCGACGATTCCTCCCCCTCATCACTCGACGTCCCCTCGCTGCTCGAACCGCCGACCCCGTCACTACTAACGCCACTACCTTCCGAATCAACCTCAAACGTCACCACATCCCCGCCATAACCATCCGGCGGGTTCCTCGGAATCTCAAACCGCTCATCATGCTCCGGCTCAGGCCACAACACACGCGGATCGTCCGGCCCCGTCTCGATCACAAACCGCGGCGCATGATCAAACAATACCCGCACGGTTTCAATCGTCGACGAAAACAGCTCCTCTCCCTCTCGATCCAGCAGCCTCAGCCTCCCCATCCACGGCAAGAACGTCTCCGTCAACGGCAGCGTTTCCAACCGATACCGATTCTGTGGCTGGCTGTAACGTCGAAAGAACTCCTCTGCAAACGCCTTCGCATCCAGCTTCGTCCTCACCCAGGGAATCCACATCCGTATCCGACGATCCCCATACATCGTCCGACTCGCCGGCTGCACATAATGCCCGCGCCACCGAAACGCACGCTGAGCCAGCTGCCCGGACATCTCTGGCTGGTCATACACATAATCCCCAGTCAGCAACAATCGATTGAACAACGTCTGATGATCGCGTGACTCCTCCAACCGCAGCACATCCACCCCTTCCCTCAACGTCAGCATCACCTCCTCAGAAGGCCGCGTGAAGAAAAACTTCCCCTGCGCATCAACACCCCAGCTCGCATTCCCCGCCCGCATCGCCAGGTCTTTCAAGATCGACCTCAACGACTCCTCACCCCGAAACTTCAACGACGAAACCCGCCCCGGCTCCTCATCCACATCACACCACCCCGCAGACATCTGAATCCTCGTCGACGGCAACGCATACTCGGTCATCAACGTCTCAACCAAACTCGGCACAGACGCCACCAGATCAAACGTCTCATCGCCATAATCGGGATCATCATGGAAGGGATCAGCCAAACCAAGCCGATGCGGTCGCCCCACCCCGCTCACACCCGCAGTCCCATTTGCAAACCCACCAGGAAACACTTCTCCCAGTTCAACACTCATCCCATTCAGCCGCACCACCATCTCCGCCGGCGACGTCGTCTCCCGACTCTCGACCCGCCCCAGATACCACCTCACCCCCGTCTCATACTCAAACGCCACCCACTCCCCAATCTCGACGAGTCCCCGCTCTTCAAACCCCGCCTTCAGCCGTAGCTCCCCGTCCCCGCATCCACCCTGTCGATGCAACTCAAACCAACACCCCGAAGCCACCCGCGCCGACAAATCCCCCCGCGGCTCCCCCAACTCCCGACCATAAACCACCACCCGACGCGAGAAACTCATAATTCTACCTTCGACCAAGTGTGCCACGACTGTATCAGCCGTGCCGAACGTCCATCGACTCTCAACTTCGAACCGCCAGGTGTCACTGCCGGTTTACCCATCAGTGCTCTCCCAATTCCCCCCAGCGCCTACCCCATCACCGGATCATGCGCCCTCAACACCATCGAATACGTAAACAACCACGGGTTCGACAAATCCGTCTCCAGCCTCACCAGACTACAATCGCGATACTGGCGACGTTCACCACTCACATCATCCTGGTACAACACCACCTCACACAGATCCTCCGGCCCACTCGGATGACACGCCGCTCGCAACGCTTCCAATTCCTCAAGCATCTCCTGCTCGCTGAGCAAAAGTGTCTCTCCCTGCGACCCAATCTGCCCCTCAATCAACAGATCAACCCCATTCCGACTCTGCCCCGTCACCATCTCCCCATCTCGCAACGGCACCTTAAACGTCTGCGAATCAAACCCCTCCTGAATCCGCACCCGAGTCACCGGCCGCGGCAACCAATAAACCACCCCACCCCGCACCACCCCCGGCTTAAACGCCATCATCGTTCTGTACTCCTCTTTGTATTTGTATTAGTCCTTCTCCCCCGGGGAGAAGGTGGCGAGTCTTCGAGCCGGATGAGGGATCTCTGCAAATTGAATAACGCTCCCAACAATGTCCCTTCTCCCTTGAGAGGAGCCGTCATATCGTCACTTCTCCCTTGAGGCGAACGACGCGGTAGTCTTCTCAGGAATGGTGCCCGAAGGCCGGATGAGGGTGGGGCATAGGCACTCATAGACTCTCAATGCCTAACCAGCTCCGTGTGCCACTGCTGGCTTGCCCAACAGTGCTCTCCCCCTCATGACTCAAACCTCATGACTCACGACTCACCTACCCCCTCCGCTGCCGCAACCGAAACCCCTGATACTGCAAATCCCTCACCACATCCCCCACCTGCCCGCCACCCACATGAATCGCAATATCCCCATACTGATGCACATTCTGCGTACTGCTCGAAGTCGCGGGCTGCTGGCTCTGCATCGGGTGCCACTGGCTATGCCATCGCCTCTCCTCGCCCCGCCCCTGATTCATCCGCGACAACTCCGCCAGCCCCAACCGCGAGACCGCCTCTCGCTGCAACACAAACTCCCCCGCTGTCAACATCGCCGGCACCTGGTCAATTCCCGCAGGCCCCATCACAAGCCCACCCGAAGCATACCCCGCCACACGACCACCACTCACCCGAGGCGCAGCAGCCCCCGCCGTCGGTGCAGAAGAAACACCACCCCCGACCGCCCCCAAGCTCGCCAGTTGCGCCCGGACCTGCATTGCCATCGCACTCAACATCGACAGCGACTGCATCGCCGGCGAAACATTGAGCGTCACCGTCATTCCACTCAACGCCGAGACCTGGCCACTCACGCGCGACAAGGCGGTCGACAAGCTCGACAGCGTCCGCTGACTCGAGGCCAGTCGCGTAAACGGCTGCGTCAACTGCGACCCCATCTGCGAAAACCGCGACACCTCCCGCGACAACCCCGCCAGCTGCTCCCGCGCCGAAGTAACCTCCCGCTGCAACCCGGAACTGTCCCCCAGAATCCGAACCGTCAACGACTCCAAAAACTCTGCCATGCAAACCTCCAGATCCAACGCCAAGCCGCGAAGACGCAAAGAAAGCAAGACTGGAACGCAGAGGTAACAGAGAACGAGCAGAGTTCGCAGAGAAGAAATTCATAGCACCCTATCTCTCTCATGTCTCCCTTTGCGTCTTCGCGCCGTCGCGTTAAACAATCTCCCCTTCTCCTCAGCGACCTCTGCTCCCCTTCGCGCCCTCTGCGTTCCAGTCCCTCTCCCCTCAAACCCGCGAAATCACCGGTCGCACCTCAAAGTCCCGCCCCGTGAACGAGATCACGTTGTACTCATCTCCCTCGCTCATCCGCAGCGTCTCCCGATACACCTTGCCGAAGACAATCTTCTCGCTCGCCACTCCCGCCGGATCGGTCACCGTGAATTCCAGCCGAAACGTCTCCGGCTGCCCCGGCGACGATGTACTCACCAGGTTCGTCCCGGATGCAAACGTGAGGAACTCATACAGCTGCAACGGGTCCGCCGAACTGGCCGACTTCCCAATCAGCTGCGTCCACTTCGCCGTGAATGAAATCGCGACAGACTCATCCTCACCCCGACGAAGATGCCCTGCCGCAATCGACCCGCGATCCTTCACCTCGACCGTATTGACCCGCTCCGTCCAACTCAAATCCCCCTCATCCAGGAGCACCACCAACGACAACGCCGAAGGAGTCGTCCCATCCTTCAACACCATCTCAGCATCCCGCAAATTCCGCACCAGATTCGTCACCGCCATCGTTCTCTCCCGTAGGGTCCGCTGTGCGGACCATGAATGTGCATCACTGTCTTGTCATGAGTCACGAGTCGTGAGTCATGAGGTCATACCAACTTGGCGTGCTACTTCATTCTTCCTCACGACTCATGACTCACACCTCATGACTCCCCCACGCCCCCAAACATCCCCTCGCACGTCACCACCGCATGCGACAACCCCGGCTGTCGACTCGCCCCCTGCCCCTCAACCATCGTCCTCGCCTGGGCCTCATAAAGCTTCAAATACCCCACAACCGGCGACCCCGCCCGCTGAAAATCTCTCACGAGTAATGTTCGCGATGACAGCAATCCGCACGCCTCATCCATCATTCGCCGCAAGACCCCAGGCTGCTGACCATGACGTGAAAACAGATGCACCACCGCCGACACATTCACCATCGGCAATGACGTCGCCCGCCCCCGCCGACGCAAACTACTCTGCACCCACACTTCCGCCCACGACGTCAGCTTCGACGTCTCCACCAACATCCCCGGAAAGATCGTCACCACCTCCGGCGAAAACTGATGCTTCCAGTACGCCTGCAAACTACTCTCAATCGCCACCCGCTCATGCCGCCCCGTCATTGTTCCCCCCGTAGGGTCCGCTGTGCGGACCGTCTATTCGCACCCGTTTTGTCATGAGTCACGAGTCGTGAGTCATGAGGTAAGAACCAACGCCATAGTCCACTGCTGACTCGCCCGGCCATGCTCTCTCAACTCCGTGTGCCACTGGCTACGCCAGTGCTCTCCGATCTTCCCCAGCGCCTAACGCCCCGCGCCTCCCTCCCCCAACGCCCGCCGTACCATCCCGACCGGCTCCATCTTCGACGTCCCATACTCCACAAACGGCAGATACTCCACCCGATTCACCAGGTCCACCTGCGTCACATGCTCATCCGAGTTAACGCGAACATCGCCATCATCGCCACCAACACCGAACGCCATCCCCATCCAGGCCTCCCGAGTCCGCCCCGTCTCCACCGGCTGCAACTCCACAATCCTCCCCAACACCCGCCCGACAACAGAAGAGACAACTTCCTCCCGCAACCCGCGCACATCAAACACCTCCCCTGCCGACTCAACCACCACCCGCATACTCAACATGCCTTTTCCTCTCGTAGGTCGGCTGCCGCAGCCGTCATTCTCCTTTTCAGACTCATTGTTTTCATCTCCGTGCCCTCCGTGTCTCTGTGGTAAAACACTCTTCTGATTTCCGATGAAGAGGACACGTCGAAAACATCTGCGAACCTAAGTCTTCCACGCCTCCAATACGACGAACGTCTCCCCCACCCGCAGCCCCGCCACCCGATACCGTTCCCCCAGCCACCGCACGAGCATCACTTCCCCCGCTTCACACACCGGCAGTTCCCGCGACCTCACTCGCACCGAAATTCCCAACGTCTCCCCAACCCCCACTGCCTCCCCCACCACCGGCGAAGCAACCGCCCGCACAATCCCCGTCACCTGGTAAACCCGCTCGGTCTCAATCACCCGAGCCAGCTCCACCACCATCCCCTGCGAAACCACCACCAGCTCCAACACCTGCCCCCAGTCCAGCAGAGCCAGCTCAATCGTCTCATCAGTCATCATTGCCTCCCGATTGTTTGTCATGAGTCACGAGTCGTGAGTCATGAGGTAAGAATGACTCATTGTGTGCCACGGTTGTGTCAGCCATGCCGAACGTCGAATTGGACATCGCTCGCGCAACCCCACGGCCGACACGGCCGTGCCACGCACGCAAACCTCTCCCCTCATGACTCAAATCTCATGACTCATGACTACTCGTCACCACCCAACACCCCATCCCCTCCAGCAACCTCTCATAATGCCCCCGCGCCTCAATGAGCGCCTTCAGATTGCTCCCTCGATCCCCACTCGGCCCATCGCCACCGACGTCATACTTCATCGCCGCCAGCTTGCCATCCCGCAGCAAATTCATGATGTCCAAATCAATCTGCACAATAATCCCCCGCACCTGCGCCTCACTCAACGCACCCCCCACCACCCCATCCAGACTCACCAACTCCTCATCCGCCATTCGTCCCTCCCGTAGGGTCCGCTGTGCGGACCGTCAATCGACACACATTTCATCATGAGGCAGGAACGCTCCACTCAGTGTGCCACGGCTGTGTCAGCTGTGCCGAACGTCAAATTAGACATCGATCGCGTCCCCCACGGCCGACACGGCCGTGCTACACCTCGCCCTTCCCCCCAGCGCCTAGCGCCCAACGCCCAGCGCCTCCTCCACCCCCCGCACCATCTCATAAGCCACCAACCGCTCCTGCTCCTGGCGACTCAACGACACTAGCTCCTCACTCCGCATCCCCCACCGCTCACACACCCGCAGCAGGACATACTCCATCGACCGCGCCGACGTCATCCACTCCCCGAGCTCCGGCACGACTCCGCTGGAAAAAAATCCGCACGCGTCTCCTCAACGCGCAACGTCACCTGATTCGTGAAGTTCGTGATCTCCTCACACAACCACACGACCTCTCCCATCGTCACCCCCGCCTGCTCCAGCTCCTCAAACAGCTGATCGGCAAACGCGACCCAGTCCCCATCGACCGCCGGCTCAACCGTCTCCCAGCTCACTTGAGGGTCATCTTTGAGCCCCTGCCACAACACCAGCATCGCCAACCGCTGCTGATACTGCTCGACACTCGCGACATACGAGGCATCACTCCGATCCTCCCGCACAACCGCCTGCCCCGACGCATCCCGCATCGGCTTCCCCTGCGCATCCCTCGCCACCCGCACCGGCACCTCCGGCTGCACAATCCCCTTCTGCCGTAACCACACCCCAAACCCCAGCGGCAACGCAGTCACAGTCACCTCATGCTCACCCCCATCTCCCCGCCTCCAAAGCAAAACCTTCACCCCTCGCCCCCGCAACACCTTCCCATGCAGCTTCATACGCTCTCCCGTAGTGTCCGCTGTGCGGACCGTTCATCAACTCATATTTCTACCCGGGAGGGCGAGGCTCCGTCCGAGCCGCTGTCCCGCGTTGCAATCAACCACCAACGAATCGACGACGAACAACGTGCCAGAGACAAGCCGTCGAGGCCATCATCACCTTTCACATCGCTCATGTTTCGCAACGCAAAGATCCAGCTCACACAGAGGTTCGCCCTCCCGAATAAAGGCATAAACCTCACGATTCATGCCTTCTCTCCGGCCAAGCCCTACTACTCCCCATCCACCTTCGTCACATACACCGTATCCACCGCCGAGACCCCGCCGAAGTACCGCGCCTTCACTCTCAGCACGACATCCCGCTCGAACGCCGCCTGGCTGTCGCTGTTCTGCAGGAACGTTTGCACCGGCCAGATCTCCGTCCACAAAAACTGACGACGGAAGTCACCCACATACCAGTCATTGATCGCCTGCCCACCCTGCTCATCAATGAACGGCGAACTCAACACACTCATCGAAGTCCCTAGCGGATTGGCCGTCACCATACGACCATCATCCCCCTCGACTTCAATCTGCGTCGCATTGACGATCGAAAGTGCCGTCCCGCGCAATCTTTCAGGCACCAGGATCTGACGCGCCGGCGCGACAATCGGCCGACTCGTTCCATCAATCCGATCATCGCGCACCTGCGTGGCCCGGTAATGCAGCACCTTCTCAACATCCTTCCAATCGGTCAGCGGAACAGCCGCGTTGAACGATGTCGACGTCGTGTTCCCCGACCCCACCCAGTTCCGCAGGCTCCCGTTCGTCGCATACAGACTCGTCCCGGTCCCATTGGGACGATAGACGAACTGATCAATCGCCGCCTCCGCATCTGTCACCGCACGCACAATCGTCCGCTCGCGCTCCTGACGCAGGTAATACCCCAGCGCCATTGCGCGACGATTGATCTCCCCCGTCTGATCAAACGCAATCAACTCCTCGCTGATCGACAGAATGCGCCCCTGCTTGGCTTCCTGACTCACGACGTACTTCTCCGCAAACGTCGACTCCTCATAAGGATGCCCTTCATGCACCTGCTCCGGCCCGGCGAGCGCCTTGAACCCTGCAATCTTCTGCGACCGAAACCGCGAAGGCTGCACCGTCACCAGCTGATCACCAATGAACCCCGCATCATCCTCATACCCTTCAATGACCTTGCGACCAATCAGTTCCCCCGTCATGACCTGAAACAAATGCGTCCGCACCCCCGGCCCCGATTCCCGCAGCAAATCCCCCGGCGACGATAGCCCCGCCTCGCGCAAACTCCGCAGCCGAGGCAGCACGCCACACGCCTCCGCCAGCTCGTAATAACTGAAATCATCCGTCGTCAACTGCTTCTCATTGAGCAGCTGACAAACCTTCTGATAAAACCCCTCCGCCCCCAACGACTCCACCAGATCCCGAACATTCTGACCACGCATGTATCTCTCCCGTAGGGTCCGCTGTGCGGACCATTCATGTGCTTAAAAAGTGGCACAGACATTCCTGTCTGTGCGTGCTCCACTCGGTGTGCCACGGCTGTGTCAGCCGTGCCGAACGTCTATCGATACTCAACTCCAAGAAGGGTGGCTGGGGTCAGGATCGATAGCTGACCCCAGTCGAGCGCGCAAAGAGCCCACATTCTCGAACATCCTCGCGCAACTCCCTGGGGTAAGCCACCAACCCTCACCCCATCCACCCACTCACATCCCCAGTTCCGCCTAAGCCCTAAGCCCCATTCCCTAAGCCCTCTCCCTACCCCACCTGCCCGTTCACATTGCTCGACCCGCAACAAAACGCCGACGCAAACTGCACCCGTAACTTGGTATGGCCACTACCGCGATATTCAACACTTCGCGCAATCGCATTCGCCGCACTGCTGACCGTCTCCAGCTGCTGATTCATCAGCGTCGAACTTCCTTCATCCGGCCCCAGTAGCCCTCCAACCTCATAAGCCGCACTCGCGACATCGAACTCATAAATCGACATCGGGCTGACATCCACCGAAATTGGCTCTGTCTCTCCTGACGCCGATGGCTGATGAGCGACACCCAGAAACTTCGCCGCAAAATTCCCCTGCGTCGTCGCCAGGTTGGTCGTCCAGGTAAACGAAGACGCCGGCTTGGCATCATCCGTATCCAGCCAGACCAGATCCCCCGCCTCAATCACCGTCCCCGCATCCACCCGCACCTTCCGCAACTCCACCGCCCCACTCCGAAACCGCACCCGATTTGCCATCGCCTGTCGTCCTTTTTGAACTGAAATACCTTTGCTTGTCATGAGTCGTGAGTCACGAGTCATGAGGACAAGAAACAAACCAAAACCTCATGACTCACGACTCGTGACTCATGACTGTCTTCCAACGCCCAACCGCCGTGTGCCACTGGCTATGCCAGTGCTTCTCCTGCTTTCCCAACGCCTAACGCCCAGCGCCTCTCTTGATCACCGCCACAATCTCCGCATCCCGCATCCCCACCTCTTCTACTCGACGAGCCGAACTCACCGGAGAGACCACCCGCAGCTGCGTCACCAGCTCACGTCGTTCCCGGATCAGTTCGTCCCGCTTTTGATCACTCTCCGCTTCCATCAGCATCCGTCGAAACACAGGCGTGATCGCCGACTCCGGCAGCCGACTCTTCTCCAGCATGGCCTGCACGCGCGCCGCTTGCCCGCTCTGCTCCTGCAGCTTCTCCGCGGTCTGTTTCCATCGACTCACCTCCCGACGCAACAGCGAAAGCTCCTCCATCACCACTGGCTCCGCATCCCGCAACCGCGACGACGTCTCCGGAGAGGGACTGATCTCACAGATCAACTCCACTTCGCCCATCTCTTCATCAACGGACTCTTCCAGCTCTTCACCAGCCCACAGCGTCGACTCCCGCAGCGTCTTCGTCGTCGCGGGATAACGGACAACATCCACACTGATCACATCGACAATCTTCTCGACCCGCCTGCCATCCCGACTCCGCACCGCCCGCACGACATGACTCATCCCCACGTCCGGCAGCAGCTTATCGACCAGCGACAAAAACAGATTCCCCGCCACCGATTCGCGCACGCAGATGTCCCCAACGACTTTCCCCGCTTCAAACCGTGGCGACTCAATTACCCCGACCAGTTCCTCGTCACCCCGCGCCCCCGGCTGGTGACTCTGCTCATGGTGATCCAGATACACCGGCTTCCCGTCATAACAGACGACCGCATCCCGCAGCGCCATCTCCGTGTACGAGTACCCATTCCGCGAAGCCTGCCCCGCGAGCACGATCCCCTTCACCACCCGCGACCCCGCTTCCCGCAGTAGCTCACCCCAGACATCCCCCGCAATCATCTCCGTCAACACTTCACTCTCGCGCCCCATATCCAACTCACCTCCCAGGCATGTGTGTTTATCTTGTCCCCTCACCCTACCTGAAACCGTTGCGCAAATTGCCCCTCTCTGAGCCCTGTCTAATAACTCTCCCCTCGCAATCCCCCGGCATTTCCCACTGTCTACGTTCTCCCCCGACTTCTAAGACACTCAGTCTGAAAATCAAGTTTTCGATAAACCAACACCCCCACCCCGTGTGCCACGGCTGTGTCAGCCGTGCCGAATGTCCAATCAAGCTCCATTTCCACTCCCAAGGCGGGTGACTGGGGTCAGGCTTTCTAGCTGACCCCTGTTCTGCACGCAGAACGCAAAACTTTCCCCAACACGCGGGCACCACTGGAGATCCCAGCTTCTCCCCTGATTTCCCTCACGACTCACGGCTCGCGACTCATGACTACTCCCACCCCCTCGCCCATTCGCCTATACTTACTCGACTGCCTTCAATCGCCCACACAGCGGCTTTCTCGTTGACGCTTCTTTCGGAGACTCGATGATTTCCCCCGGCACGATTTTTCCCGGTATGGTGTTTGGCTTGGCATTTCGCAATATCTGGGCACGACCCGTGCGCACGAGTCTGGCGGTCCTCGGCATGACCGTCGCCATCTTCGCGATGGTCAGCCTGTTCTCCGTCAGCGCGGGGCTCAACCGGGTCGTCAACTCGACACTCGACCGCGTCCCCGGCCTCATAGCCATGCAACGCGGCGCACCGATTCCTCTCTTCTCGACGATCCCCTCCAGCTGGAAAGAGGAAATCGAGAAGATGCCCCATGTGACGACCGTCGTCGCTGACTGCTGGGCCAGGGTCAACATCATCAACGGCAAGACCATCATCTCGCCGCCACGTCTGCTCTGCGGCACCGACATCGCCCGACGCAATCAGCTTCGCACGACCCTCTACAAAGGTGATGTCTATGAAGGCCGCTTCCTCAGCGAGGAAGACGTCGGCAAGCCTCACATCGTCATCAGCAAATCCGTCGCAGAAGAGTTCAAAGTCAAAGTCGGCGACCCGCTCGAAGTCAACGGCCTTAAGTTCACCATCGTCGGCCTGTATCACACCGGTTCTCTGCTGCTCGATGTCGCGCTCCTGACCGATATCGATGTCTTCCGCGCGCTGACCGGTTTCAACCCCGGGATCGTCTCCAGTCTTTACATCGAACACGATCAGGGCAAAGAGAAAGCATCTGAACTGGCAGCCGTCATTCAGAAGCGATTTACCGACCGCGAATGGGGCATTTACAAAGCCTCGACCATTCTCACGATCGCCCAGCAAGTGACCACGACCAGCACCGAGAACCCCGTCCAGTCAGCGATGAACAATCTCGACAAAATGTTCAAAGGCAGCCCGCCCGCCTCCTCTCAACCGAAAGCCTCTGTATCGCCGCGACTCGAAATGGAAAGCCCGCTCGAAGTCAAACCCGCAGAACAATGGGCCTCGCGCATTGACAGCTTCACCGAAGACCTCGACTTGTTCCTCTTCCTCATGACCAGCATCGGCGTCTTCATCGCCGTCGTGCAGGTCATCAACACGATGCTCATGAGCGTCACCGAGCGAGTCATCGAATTCGGGATTCTCCGCGCGAATGGCTGGTCGGTCGGCAACGTCGTCCTGCTTGTCGTTTCCGAAAGCGCCTTCCTCGGAGCCGTCGGCGGCTTCTTTGGTTCGGCCTTCGGCTGGATCGCAGTGCAAGTCATCAACCACAACTTCCCGGACCGCGTCCAACTCTACGCCGGCCCCGAACTTCTCGTTTACTCCATCACCTTCAGCATCCTCATGGGCATCCTCGGCGGCCTTTACCCCGCCTACTGGGCCGCGACTCGTTCCCCCATGGATGCGATCCGGAGAGGATAGCAGGAGAAGAAGGATGAGCCGATAGCTTCGCCGGCCTACTCTCTCTGACTCATACTTCATCCTTCATAATTCCTCTTTTCTGCCTAAGGCCTCCCATGCAAGTCCAACTCGAACACATCACCAAACGACATCGCAGCGGCGACGAGGAACTCACGGTCGTTGACGACCTGACCTGTGACATTCAGGAGGGCTCCTTCACGTTCATCATCGGGCCGTCGGGGAGCGGGAAGAGTTCGCTGTTGTATCTGATTGGCGCGCTCGACTTGCCGAGTCAGGGGCGTGTGCTGATTGATGGCGAAGATCTTTCAACATGGTCTTCGACTCGCAAGAACAAATTCCGACGCGAGGAGATCGGGTTCATCTTTCAAAGCTTCAACCTGCTGAAACAGCTGACCGCCGTCGATAACGTCCTCGTTTCCGAGATGCCGGTGGGAGTCAGCGGTGAAGATCGACAGCGCGCCGTAGACTATCTCAAGCAGGTCGGTCTCGGGCACCGACTCGGACACTATCCCAGCCAACTCTCCGGCGGCGAGCAGCAGCGTGTCGCAATCGCGCGGGCTTTGCTGAAAGAGCCATCTCTCGTCCTCGCAGATGAGCCGACGGGTGAGCTCGATTCGAAGACTGGCGCCATTGTCATGGGCTATCTGCGTGACCTTCAAAAGCAAAAGCAGACAACAGTCATCATCGTCACCCACGACCACAGCCACCTGCGCCCAGGTGATCACATCATCGAACTGCATGACGGGAAGATTGTGAAACAGTATGTGAAGGACGCGACGCCAACTCACGTGTAGGGTCCGCTGTGCGGACCGTTAATTCGCTTTCATTGCAAGTTGAGATTCGAGTTCCTACTGTTCGCGATGTTGGATGTCCAATTGTCATTGCGAGTCCATTACGGTCCGCACAGCGGACCCTACACCCACTCCGCCGGGCGTTTCTCGACGAAGGCAGCCAGTCCATCTTTTGCCTGCCCCTGGCTGAAGCACTCTGCGAAGGTGCGGGCCTCTGCTTCGAAACATTTCGCATCAATGCCACTCATCGTGCGAAAAAGCTGCTTCAATTGCCGCTGCGAAGATGGCGAAGGCTTGCGGAGTTGAGACAACAGCGTCGTCACAATCTCACCCAGCGTTCCTTCAGCTGCGACCTGATTGACAAGGCCGATGCGCAGTGCATCACTGGCAGAGAGCAGCTGACCCGTCATCGTCAACCACTTCGCGTTTGCTTCGCCCAACAGGTGACGGGCACGCACAGTGCCACCCCAGCCGGGAACGATGCCCAGCGTTGCTTCCGGCAGGCCGATGACTGCTTGCTCATCCATGATTCGCAGGTCGCAAGCCAGCGCCAATTCACAACCACCCCCCGCACAAGCTCCATTAATCGCCGCGATGGTGACGAACGGCAGGTCGTCGATGAGTTGCATCAGCGACTGACCTTCTCGCGCGATCTCGTAAGCAGACGTCTCATCGAGTTCCGCTAACTCGGAGATCTCGGCCCCTGCAATGAAAGTTCGCCCGCGTCCTTCGAAGACCGCAACGCGAATGCTTTCATCGTTTGAGACTTCTTCCAGTAAGGACCGTAATTGCAGGCGCGTCCGCTGGCTGAGCGTCTGAATCCCCTTGGGGCCTTCAAAGACAATTCTCGCGATGCCGTTGTCGCGAGCGAGCGTGACGGTGGTCGGTTCACGGAATTGTCGCATGGGAATCATCATTTAATAGAAGTGTTGTTGAAGTCTGAGTCTCAGGCCTGAAGGGCCGTTTTCAACCAGCCCAGGGTGAAATCCTGGGTGAGAGGGCAATCAAACGTCACCACCCTGAAGCCGTATCCCCAGGGTTTCACCCTGGGCTGGTAGAAGTCGTCCCTTCAGGACGAAGAACGCGAGGGCGTCCCCCGAGAGGCTCTTCGTGGTGAAACGCTCTTCGATTTACACGACCACTTTCTGCACTTCGAGCTCGATGTACAGATCTTTTGATTGACCTGGTTCCAAGACCTGCCAGCCAGTTTCTTTGGGAGGCAACTTCATGTTGATGGCGTTTGACATGCAGGTGTAGGGTTCCATGCAGATGCAATTGCGACCTTCGGGGGTGAACATGACCTGGAACTCGAATTCCTGGCTGTAGCGCTGGACCATTTCGATGCCCGCTTTCTCGTCGACGAGCCGGGTCTCATACAGCTGGCCGGCCGGTGGCGGCGTCATGGAGAAGAGATCGTCGAGCTTGAGGGTATCGAAGTATTCGCCTTCGACGAGACGGTCGATCAATTCTGTGTGGGACGATTCGCCGGTCGGGATCTCGTTGACGTGAACATACTGCTTGGCGACCGGAAGCTGGACCAGGCAATTGTTTGACGCAGAAAAATCGGTGAGAGGGACTTTGAAATACGCATGTGTCCCAAGACCCCAGGGAAGCGGCTTCTTGTCAGGATTTTCGATGTGGAACTTCGAGATTAATTTGTGATGCGTGACTTCATAGGTCAGACGAATCAGGCAGTCCGCAGGCCAGTTCTTCAACTGATCTGGTGCATCAGCCGACAGCTGAAACTCAGCCGTCAGAGACGATTGAGTCTTCTCAATCACACGCCACGGCGTATCGAAACAGAACCCGTGCATCCCATGTTTCCGCCCTGGCTGGATTGGCAGCGTGTAGTCCTTGCCCTCCCAGGAATATTTGCCGTCTTCGATCCGGTTGGGAAACGGAAAGAGAATCGGAATCCCTGAACGGGTCGATCGCGTCTGCCCGGAGAGAAACCCGTCTTCAGCATCAACGACGTCGACCAGATCGCCACCAAAGACCGTGCTGAACTCAATGCAGTTCATGCCACGCGTCGGGACGATCGAAGCAGAAGTCCCGGTGGATGGGCAGGCGATAGTGATAGTTTCGTGGTGCATGTTGCGTTACCTAAAGAAAACCAACCACGGATGAACACAGATAGACACGGATAAAGAAGATTAGAGGACGATCCGTTTCCATTCGAGTTTGGAATGTTTGAAATTCAAAATCAGGCCGAGCTTCATTTTTGTAATGCGTAGATAATTCAAGACCTGAGCGACTTCGTGATTCGTAATGGAGTCAATGGTTTTGACATCCACAATGATCTGATCAAAAACAATCAGGTCTGGAATGTAACGACCAACTTGTTGGCCTTTGTAATAGACATCAAAGCCAATCTGTTGCCGGAATGGAATGTCTCGCAGGCTGAATTCTACAACTAAAGAATTCTCGTAGGGCTTCTCAATCAGACCACAGCCCAGTGTATTCAAAACCTCAAAGGCACAACTCAGAATCGCTTCCGACTCGTTCTGAAGAATCATTTAAAGATCCCTGCTTTATCCGTGTTTCTTCGTGTTCATCCGTGGTTGAATCTTCTTAGTTCCACTCGACGTGTTCGCGCGGGATCTCGAAGGTGGTGTGGGATTTGGCGAAGTTGGACAGGAGCATGTCGTAGAGGGCGTAGGGGTCGTGGTTGAAGAGGTGGTCGGCACAGGCGCGGTGGATGTACCAGTCGCCGCGTTCGATTTCACCTTCGAGCTGTTCAGCGCCCCAGCCGGCGTAGCCTGAGAAGATGCGGTAGCGGCGTGGGCTCTTGGGCTGGCAGGCCTGTTGGACGATGTCTTCGAACATCTCAGCGCTGTTGGCGATGACGACGCCGGGGATGAGAGTGTGGGGAGCGAGTTCGGGGGTCGTCTTGTTGTGGAGCATGCAGAGGGCTGTCGGTTCGACAGGGCCGCCAACGTAGATGAGGTCGCTGGTGGCGGGGAGCTGGAAGTGTTCAGCCAGCGCGTGAGCAACGGAGACGTTGGAAGGGCGGTTGATCACAAGTCCCATGGCGGAGGTGTCGTCATGTTCGAGCACGAGGATGACTGTTTTGAAGAAATTGGGATCGCGCAGAAACTTGCCAGCGAGCAGGACTTTGCCCTTGAGCGACTCGGTCATGGGAGGCTTTCAACGCTACGTCAGACGCAGCAGAAGGGGAGGGTGTGGATGGTTTTGGGGGAAGGGGAGAGTATAGCGGACCAGACAGGCAGGAGGAAGAGGCGCTGGGCGTTAGGTAAATCTGGAGAAGTGCGTGTGGCATCGCCTTGGGAGTGGAAATGGAGCGTGATCGGACATTCGGCACGGTTGACACAACCGTGGCACACGGGGTGGGGGTGTTGGTTTATCGAAAACTTGATTTTCAGACTGAGTGTCTTAGAAGTCGCGGGAGAACGTAGACAGTGGGAAATGCCGGGGGATTGTGAGGTGAGGGTTATTAGACAGGGCTCAGAGATGGGCAAATTGCGCAACGGTTTCAGGTAGGGTGAGAGGACCAGCTTTTACTCATCACCCAGGAAAGGTTGTCGAAAATGTCATCGGTATCGAAGCATGCGTCGCGTCATGTGCAGGCGATTTGTTATCGCACTTATCCCGGAGGACTGTTGGAGGTGACCCGGCCGGTCAAGGTCGAGAATGAGTTTGGGTGGGAAGTCCGAGTGCCAGCCCGGTTTCTGACGGATGGGGCATCGATTCCGCGGCTGATGTGGCCGATTGTCGGGCATCCGTTTCAAGGGGACTTTCTGCAGGCAGCGGTGGTGCATGACTTGTTGTGTCATCATGCGTGGCTGCTGGGATCTTATCAGCATCGCGTGATGGCGGATGCATATTTCTTCTGGCTTTTGTCGGAGTTGAAGGTTTCCTGGTGGAAGCGGACGGCGATGTACCTGGCGGTGCGGCTGTGGGGGCGATGGTGTTATCGGCCCAAGAATATTGATCACTTTGTAGAAGTCACTAAACACGCGACGGAGATGGCTCAGATCATGACAGAGAAAAAAGCAGGAGTTTGCGATGCGACGATTCCAATGGTGTGTGATGACGATGATGACTTTGGGGCTGGGCTGCTCGATGAGCCTGATGAGCCATCGGGCTCAGGCGCAGCCGTTGCGAGTGAGCACGCTTGAGCAGAGCTGCTCGGGGAACTCCTGTCAGTACATTCGAGGGCAGGGAGTTTGTGCGCCGATCTTTCAGCATGGGCGGGATGTGTATTGTCTGACAGTCGCGCATGTTTTGACCGGGGCCCAGCAGATCAGTGTGGATGGTCATGCAGCGCAGGTAGTGCATGCGGATATCCAGCAGGAGATTGCGCTGCTGAAGTTTCAGTCGGATCAGCGGGTGCCAGTTGTGCCGACGAAGTTGAGGCAGACGGCTTCGCCACGGAGCGGGTGCTTGTGGACGTTTGATGGGAATCAGACGGTTCGCAAGTGTGGGCCTGTGCAAGGGGATGTCATTGGGCTGAATGTGGTGCCGGGGCAGTCGGGGTCGCCGATTCTCAATGAGCAGGGGGAGCTGATCGGGCTGGTGCATATGAGCAACGGGAAGTTTATTCCCTGGTCTCGGTATGAAGCGATGCTGGATCGACTGGGGTGTCTTCCGAAGTCGTCCATTAACCATGCCGACAATGGGGATGTTCACTCCGTGCCGGCTTCGGCATCTGGTCTGCTTGAAGAGCGACTGGTGAAGGTCGAGAGATTTCAGGCGGAGTTGCTGGTGACGATCAGGTCGATGCCGGCGACGGTGGATGTCTCGCGGGTCGATGAGCTGGAGAAGACGCTTCTGGCGTTGACGCGTGAGCTGGAGGAGTTGCGGCCGCTCAAGCAGAGGCATCTGCAGTTGTTTGACAACGCGGGGGCGATGACGGCGGATGTGGTGTTGTCACCGGGGGATCCGATCAAGATTCAGTCGAAGGTGCGGGTGAATAGGGAGTGATCCCCGAGGGATGAAGCGGAGTGGGCCTGGATCAACCGCTTGACTAAGTTGGGAGGGCGAGGCTCCGTCCGAGCCGCTGTCCAGCGTTGCCACCGGAGATCGGTTAATCGACATCCAACAGTATGCAAGTTTCTGGAGATGTCGGTGCCATCGTAGCTCGGTGCACAGCTGGAGTTTCGCAACGCATCGTAGCGGCTCGGACGGAGCCTCGCCCTCCCGGTGGCGCGTTGATCAGTGGAGAGATCATGAGAAGTGATCATGCGGGCTCAGGGCCTGCGGAGTTGATTTTTGATGTTCCGACCGTGGTGGTCGGGGAGTCGAGTTTTTGTGTTCCTTGCAAGGAGAACGAGCGTATGGCGGATCCTATTGATCTTCCTCCCAATGTCCAGACGAACCTTTTGACGGCGGCTGTCAACGCGCATCAATCCGCGATGACAGTGGCTGAACAGGGGTTTGTGACGGCCAACAACATTTTGAACAAGGCTGCTGTCCGCAACTTTGACGAATTGGGGACGTCCGAGAGCAAAGCGATCGAGACCGTTTCCAAAACTGCGTAGGCAGACAGGCGATGACGGCAGCGACCGGCCACGGGGGAGTTTTCTCCCGTGGCCGGGGTTTTGATTAGTCATGAGTCGCGAGTCATGAGTCATGAGGGAAGAAGCGGAGGATTTCCACCTCATGACTCATGACTAATGACTCACGACTTAACGAAGGAGATTAGCGAGATGGATGCGACGGCATTGTTGGAGTTGATCAGTTTACAGCAGCAGCAGGTGAAGGCGTTTGTGGAGTTGAATGCGCGGCTGGTGGATCTGTTTGTGGAAGGGTTCAGCGATGGAGACTACGCCAGGTACGACAAACTCCTCCGGGAGCGGAACACCGATTCGGCAGAAGATCGCGGATCGCACGATTGAGGCGATGGGCTTGAAACAGAAGCTCAAGGCGGCATTGCATGCGAGTACTGTGCAGTCGATGCGGGCGTTTCAGGGTCAGACGTTGAAGAATCTGAAGCGGAATTCGGAGGCGGTGCATGGGGCGGTTTATGGAGCGAGCGGGATGAAGACCGGCGATGGCGGGGCAGTGAGTGAGAGTGATGAGATGGGGCCGATGATTCTGGGGGACTACAACGTGCATCAGACGACGTCGACTCCTGCGCCGAGTGCGACGAAGCGATCATTGGCGGGCGAAGCGGTCAAGCTGGCGATCGCGGCGGGGATTGCGACGACGGGGGTCGGGCTGCCGGTGGCGATTGCTGTGCAGGCGCTGTGGCCGGAGAAAGATGTTGTTGTGCCGGGGGCGACGAAGTCATTTACGGATGCGACGATCGAGATCGTTCTGCCTTATGAAACAGCCAAGAAGGTGGAGCGTGGACAATGAGTGAGGTCATCGACCCTATGCTGCGTGGCAAACTGGCGCTGGGTGAGGTGTGGGATGCGGGAACGCCTCAGAGGGTCTATCGAGGGCGCATCAATAGCAGTCGCGAGTGGACGGCAATCAATAATCCGACGTTGACAACGGGGCGGGTGGGTACGGCGTATACGTTTCCGAATGGAGCGAATGCCCGTCTGGAAATCGCTCGTGACAATGCCTTGTGGTTGCCGGCGAAGCTGACGTTCTCGGTGTGGGTTCGCGTCGTCTATAACGCGTGGACGGCGGGGCGACAGTGGCTGACATTAATCGATGTGTCGGGAAATCAAATGCATCAGTTGCGGATTCCGATGCCAGGGGATCTGTTTGGCAATCCGCATTACTCGGTGCAGTATCGTTATCAGGATGGTGCCTCGGCTCGAGTGCTGAACTCGTCTGCCAATCTTGTCACGAGCGGGACATGGACTCACATTGTTGTGCAACATGATTTGACAGTCGGGACTTCGAACCTCGCGCGTCTGTGGGTCAATGGGGTTTCGTACGACAGCACATTGACTGGTCTACAGCAGACGATGGGCTTGTCGAGCAATGTCGTCATCAATCGGGCAAACGATTCATCCCCGGTTCAGACCGAGGTTCAAGTTGAGCAGTTGATGCTGTTTCCCGGACAGATCCTTTCCAGCGAGGACGTTTTGCAGATTTATAACGGCGGGCAGGGCCGTGCGTTTGGTGTGCATCGTGTGATCCCCGTGGAATTTTCCAACAGTATGATCGGATAAAGATGCCAACACGAAGTCAGTCTCACATTGTGATCTATCGAGCGTTCAATACGTTGACGGGTACCTTGCAGTCGGGGGATGTTGCGAATCACTCTCTGCAGTGGAGTCGAGATGATGCAGCGGCGAGCGCGATGACGAATGCTCCGGCCGCTCATGCGACGGCGGGGTTTTATCAGGTGGCGGTCTCGGCGAGCGAAGCTGATTGTGAGATCGGGACGTTGATCGGGATTTCTTCGACATCGTCGGTGCTTCTGGAGAAGGTTAGTATTGCGTATGACCTTCCGGTGAAGCTGGCAGCGAGCCAGTCGTTTTATGCGCCGTCGAAGGCTGGTGATGCCATGTCGCTGACAACGCCGGCGTTGAACGCCGTGGGAGAGGAGTTGAGCGAAACGCTGACGGAGCCGCTGTCACTTTCGATCAACGGGTTTACGGGATCTGCGCTGGCACAGTTGCGGGCACTGCCTGTTGTGACGCAGACGCCGGTGGTGATGGAGGGGTTGATCACGCTGGTCCAGGGAGATGACTACTTCCATGCTGATGGAAGGTCCGTTGCTTTGCTGGATACGACGGGACAGTGGCCGAGTTTGAGTGGCGGGTCGGTGGAGCTTTTGATTCAGGGTGGCGACACGTCGGTGGCGATCAGCGGAAGTGTCTTTGGTGAAGCGGAGCAGGCTGAGGTTCGATTTGAACTCGAGTCCGAAGAGACAGAGCAACTCGCGGGAGTGTTTGATTACCAGATCGTCGCGACGCTGGAGAGCGGACGGCGTGTGACGTTGCAGTTGGGGAAGTTGAAAGTGGTTTCACGAGTTCAGTAAGGACAAGATTCTCGACCAGGTACTTCGAGCAAGGGAGCATTCGACGGATTTGTTTGACTTGGGACATCGGGACGACTGACCTTCTCGGCGGTCATCCTAATCATCGAGTTCGGTGGAGGGCGAGCTGGAACCGGTTTCGGCGAGTTTCTTCCAGAACTCCGCGATAGGAATCTGATTGATTGTCTCTAATGTTTTGATCGACCGCAAAACAGCCTGATCACGGTCTGCCTGAACATCCGCGTGAAGTTGTCTGAGTGGGAGTCCAATGAGTGGTGTAAAATCGCTGATGGGGCATCCGACACAGTTCAGGCGGCGAAGAGTCTTCATTGTGCGAAGAGGACTCAAGTCAGAAACCTTGGTTCCTGTAATCTTGAGTTGCGTCAGACGTGCCTCAGAGAATCCCTCCAGGGTTTCCAGGGCGGTGAAGGAAGCATCCAGGAAATTGAGGTGCTTGAGTGGAACCGACGACAAGTCACGCAGGTGCGGATTGTTTCTGCAATGAAGCTCTTCGAGCGGAAGAGTTGAGAGTGGCGTAACGTCGGAGAGTGTCCCTGTTCCCGGAGCAGAACCGCGGCAACGGACGACCCGCAGATTATCGAGAACCTGGACCGGTCGAAGGTCGGAGATGGTATCTGCGTCGAGAGTGATTCGAATCACGCCATAAGGTTCGACCCAGCCACTGCCTTGAAGCCAATCGAATTTTGGATTGAGCAGGGCGAGCCTTTGAAGAACCTCGTTGAGTTGAAGTTGAGGCGGCTTTGAGAGGACCTTCTCTCGCCACGCATCATCGAGGACGTCGGACGAGAGAGTGGCTGGAGGGAGCTGGATGGCAAGGACTGTCATTGAAGGGGCGGTTTGTTGCGGAGAGGCAGGATGGTCGTCGCTATGAAAGTCGGTGGCGGAATTGGAGTTCAGCAGACTGATGGCGGCGATGGCGATGGCGGCCAGCAGCAGACTGGCAGACAGAACGGGTAAGCGAGTTTTTTGTGGTGCAGATGCGGGGAACTCGACTGTCAGGTCACTTTGACCGGTGACTGTGGGTGGTTCATTGGATGCGGTTGCAAGATTGGTGAGTTCGAACTGAATCATTCGTGCGGATGCAGGTCTGGCAGCCGGATCGACGATGACCATCTTTTCGATCAGAGTCGCGAGTTGAGTGGGTACGTCTGAGTTGAGTGTGCGAATCGGCGGAGGTGTCAGATCCCAGCGAGCCCCGAGTCGCTTGAGTTCGGGATACGGCAGCTGTCCGGTACAGAGTTCGTACAGGACGCAGCCGAGGGAGAAGATATCGGCGCGGGCATCGACATCGGCGCCACGAATCTGTTCCGGGGCGACGTAAGCTGGTGTGCCGGCGCGCCTGATGCCCGAAAGTCCGGAGACCTGATGGGCGAGGCCGAAGTCGAGAAGCTTCACCTGGGGGATGGCGTCGTGACTGGAGCGAGGCGATGCGGGTTGGCTGGTTTCGCCTTTGAGTTTTTCGAGCCAGATGTTCCCTGGTTTGATGTCGCGGTGCACGATGCCTGCGTCATGAACGACAGCCAGGCCTGCGGCGATCTGCCGACCGACCTGGATGATCCACTCGACGGAAGGTCGCGAGGAGGTCATGTAATCGCGCAGTGTTTGGCCTTCGAGGAGTTCCATCGCGAAGTAGGGGGTTGCGACGCCATCGTCATCGGCAGGTTGTTCGCCGACGAAATAGACGGTCACGACGTTCTCATGACGGACAGCGGCCAGGGCGCGGGCTTCGTTCAGGAGTTGGGCGCGAGTTTCTGCATCGGCACCGGTTTTGATGACTTTGATGGCAACGAGTCGGTTGAGGACAGTATCTTCAGCGCGATAGACGACCCCCATGCCGCCGGAGCCCAGGAACTCTTTCAGATGATAGGGGCCGAGTTGCTCTGGTAAGTCGAGGTGACTCCAGGACTTGGTCACTGGCTTGCGGGAAGCCTGTTCGATGCGACAGACACGCGCGAGGACATCTTCCAGATCATTCTCGGAAACAGGTGGTGGGAGGTCTTCGCCGAGGAAGCAGGACGCGATTCCGGAATCAAGTCCGATCGATTCGGCCAGCGATGCGCACCTTGGGCAGACGGACAAGTGATGTTCATGTCGCTGGACGTCCTGGGGAGCAAGGTGTCCGAGTAGCATGGCCCGAATCTCGGCTTTGGAATAGCACGAGTCCCGGATTGGTTCTTCAATCAGAGACAAGGTCAGCGAACTCCTCATTCAATCGCGCGATGATTTTTGCCTTCGCGGTGTAGACAGCCCACAGGTTGATGCCGAGAGTTTTCGCGACCGCAGAGGCTGGTTTGCCTTCGACTGCATGTTGCCAGAAGGCCTGCCAGACGTCGGGAGTGTAATCGGCTTTGATCACGGTCGCGATCTGGCTGATGAGATGGCGTCGGAATTCTTCTTCGGCGAAGGGCTCATCGTCTTTCCCTGCAAATCCATCACAGACTTCCGCTGGGACGAATTCCAGTTTTCTTTGTCGCGCGCGCGCGCGACATTTATTGCGAGTGATCGTCCAGAGCCAGCCGCGAAAGCTTTTGGGGCCTTCGTGCTCGAAGGTCGGCAGCTTTTGAAGCAAGGTTACGAAAATGTCCTGGACGATGTCCGCAGCGTCTTCGTGCTGGAAGCCCTGTCGTCTGACCCAGGAGTAAATTCCGATGGAGTAGAGGCGGACAAATCGATCCCAGGCGTCAGATTCGTCGATCTGACACAGGCGATGAAGCAGCGTTAACGATGTCGTTTGCATGGTCTTGCAGAAAGCGGACAATCGCTGAGCGAACTTGTCATGGAACGACTGAATCAACCGTACACCTGACGCGGGTACGGCTTTCGAATACTGTCAGCCTTATTTGTGGATTGTCAGTGTATCCAGGTCGTTCCCGTACACAATTCCATTTGCGGTGCTTAACAGATATTTCGCATCTGGGTTCGCCGATGATGAGGTCATCGCAAGCTGCCGAAGGAGCCGCGGCGGTATTCTGTCGGGCTGACGCCGACGGCTGTCTTGAAGAATCTCGAGAATGATTCCTGGCAGGTGAATCCTGCGTGAGTGGAGATCTCGATCATAGATAATTCTGTGTTGGTCAGGAGCTTCTTGATGCGACTGACTTTGGCGTCGCGGATCTCGTGACCTGGGGATCGGTTGATGGCTTTTTTGAAGCGCTGCTCGATGACACGTCGAGAGACGCCGACACGATCAGCGACGTCGGAGACCTGCAGCGGGCGGTGGCTGTTCTGATGAATCCAGGCGATCGCTTCACGGACGAGCAGGTCGTCGGTGAAGTGAGTACTTGTTGAGAGACGTTCGATGACGCCGATGGGTTCAATCAGTGTCGGGCCGTCGGGAGCAGGAAAGCCATCGATCATGCGATCGAGGATCTCAGCAGACATGCGACCGATCTTTTGAAACTGATGGTCAATGCTGGAGATCGGGATCGGTGAGAGCATTGAGATCAAGGGATCGTGCTCGATCGCGAGGATCGCGATATCATGCGGGACATCGACGTGAATGCTGGAGCAGATCAGCGTGAGCTCGTGGCCGATGATGTCGGACCAGACGAGCAGCGCGATCGGTTTGGGGACGTCTTTGATCCATTCTTTGAGGCGCTGGCGTTGAGCACGGATGTGGGGGCTTCCCTCGCTGGGGCCGTATTCAAAGACGTGGATCGAGGAGATGTTCGACTCTCTGAGCGTCTGGGCGTAAGCATCGACCGTGCGACGGGAATAGCCCAGAGATGGTGCACCGCCGACGAAGCCGAAATGCTCGAAGCCTTTCTCCAGAAAGAAATTGGCCGCGAGTTGACCGCAATGTTCTTCTCCTGAAATCACCTTGGGAGCGAAAGGCTGATGATCGGCCAGCCAGGAGATGTTGACGGCCGGAATCTTTCTGCGTTGAATCTCGGCAGATAGTTTTTCTGATGTCAGACGGCAGATCAGGCCATGTCCGTTCCAGGTATCGGGGAGCGAGAACTCTTCGTAAAAGCCACGCGGCTCGACATAGAATTCCCACCCGCCCTGCTCAATGGCGTACTGACCAACGCCCAGTAGGATTTGACGACTCCAGTCATTGGCTGTCTGTACGAGGACCGCGATCTGGCGTCGGTCAGGGAATCGGGTTGTGGAACGTGGAACGGTCATTTGTCCGCTTGGTTTTCGATGGCGATACCGTCTTGGTAGAAGTCAGGATCGTTTCAGTCTAGCGCTTCTCGATCCTGTACGACAGCATGATCTCCCCTGACCTTGGCAGAAAATTCATAGTTGGATGGCATGATGGGTGATGAATACAATCCAATCGCTCAGCGTTTGCTCCCTCTTCGTAAAGACGGCTTGTGACTCAACTGACTTCTGAAACCTGTGACGAACCGAGCGGGCGAAGTGAGTACTGGAAGGTTCTGTGGCTGGCGTGTGTCGGGGCATTTACTGCGTATTTCTGCATGTATGCGTTTCGCAAGCCCTTCACGGCGGCGCAATTTGATGGGGTTCAGTGGTGCGGGTTGAGTGTTGACCTGAAATCTGCATTGTTGATTTCGCAGATGCTTGGCTATCTGTTTTCGAAGTTAATGGGAACCTACTTGTGTGCCAGCATTCCCGAGAATCGGCGTGCTGTGGTTCTGGTGGGACTGATCGCCGTGGCAGAGTGTGCGCTGCTGGCATTTGCCGTTGTTCCTGACGACTGGAAGGTTGTCGCGATCTTTATCAACGGGCTGCCGCTGGGGATGGTCTGGGGCATCATCGTGCGTTATCTCGAAGGACGGCGTTGTAGCGAAGTGCTGCTGGCGGTGCTGTGTTGTTCGTATATTGTGTCGAGTGGAATCGTCAAAGATGTCGGTATCTGGTGGATGACTCAGGGGTCGATTTCGGAAAGCTGGATGCCGTTTGTCACCGGCTTGACGTTCCTGCCGTTCTTCCTGATCTCAATCTGGATGCTGTCACGTCTGCCGCCGCCCAATGAGGAGGATCGACGACATCGGAGTGAGCGGGTTTCGATGCCGCGTGCTGAGCAGCTGGCATTCTTGAAGCGGTTCAGTGCGGGTTTATTGCCCGCTCTTGTCTTCTATTTGCTTTTGACGGCGTTTCGAGACTATCGGGATCTGTTCGCGCCGGAGATTCTGGAAAGCTTTGGGTATGCTGACTCTCCGGGGCTGTTTACCCGGATCGAGCTGCCTGTCTCCCTGGTGACGACGGTTGCGCTGGCGAGTCTGATGCTGGTGCGGGATAACCGACGTGCGGTTCTGACGGTCTATTTCGCGATGTTTCTGGGGGCATGCGGAATCGGTCTTTCGACGCTGCTGCTCGCCTATGGGATGATTGATGGCGTGACGTGGATGATCTTTGTCGGGCTGGGGCTTTACCTGGCGTATGTGGCGTTTAGTACTGTTTTGTTCGACCGATTCCTGGCGGCGACTCGTTCGACGGGCACCTCTGTATTCGCTATTTATTTTGCAGATACGCTGGGGTATGCGGTTAGTCTGGTGGTCCTGCTGTCGAAGGATCTGCTGGCGCCACAAGTCAGTCAGATGTCGTTTCTGGTTTCGTCGTCGGTCGTGGTTGCTGTTGTCGGGATGGGGAGCATTGCCTGCAGTTGGTGGTTAGTGCGCAAACAGTTTCAGGCGAATTCATAGTTTCTTGATGAGTTTTGAATCTATGTGTCGGTAGCGTGACGGGATTGTGAAGAACTGAAGAAGATGCCGGTGGAAACTGTCAAACACTTAGCGCAAACGTGCATGGCTAAGTGGGCTTTAAAACGTATCTTATTGCCATCCTGTCTTTGTCTCTCGGATCTTTCCAGAGGAGCTTCTCATGTTGTGTCAGAACAACGTCCTGCCGATTCAGCGTCGTGGTTTTACGTTGATTGAATTGCTGGTCGTGATTGCGATTATCGCCGTTCTTGTTTCGATTCTCCTTCCCGCCGTCCAGCAGGCGCGAGAAGCGGCTCGTCGTTCGACGTGTAAGAATAATTTGAAGCAGTTCGGGTTGGCGATGCATAACTATCATGATGTTTTCAGCCAGACTCCGGTTCACCAGAGTCGCGCTGCTCACGACTACGCAGGTGGTTACGGCAACGCTGGTAATCTCTCGTGGTACGTTGGCTTGCTGCCATATGTCGAGCAGGCTGCGATCTATGACAACATCCCGTTTGAAACCACGGGAACGGGCTATGCCTGGGATGGAATTGCAAACGGCACCTCTGCCCTCGGTCGCATGACCCGCGCGAATGTTCCACTGGTGACTTGCCCCAGCGAATCGGTTCAAAACACGCTGCTGCCGGGTGTCGTGAACTTCAGTTATGTTGCCAATGCAGGCCCGCCACGCCACCTGACGATTCCTGGCGTGGGAACGTCTGACAATTCTCGTGGAGTTATCTCTCATACTCGAATGTCCCCCGGTGGACCTGGTACCGCCAACTGTCAGGGAACCTGGCTGAATGGCTCGAACAACGCCCGCATCGGATTTCGGGATATTACCGATGGGCTTTCCAACACGATTGCTTTCAGCGAATCACTTGTTAACGACGGAACAGGTAACCATCCGGACCGTCGTCGAAACCTCTATTATACGAACGCTCAACGAATCCAGCAGATCGGTGCATCGATTGACACCGTCGTCGCGGATGGTCTGTCGAATCCTGTCAACTGGTCTGACTGGAGCAAATACAAAGGACTGACCTGGGCTTATTCAGATTCTTGGGAAAAGCACCTTTTCAATCCTGTGTTCCCTCCCAACTCGATCTCAATTCCTTCCTACAACACGGACTGGTTTCGCTGCAGTGAAGCCGATGGTGCGATCACTCCTTCCAGTGATCACAAAGGAGGAGTTCAGGTGACGATGGCTGATGGATCGGTTCACTTCATTTCCAACTCGATCGACCTGCCGACATGGTGGCGACTCGGTTCACGCAATGATGGTCAAGTTGTTGGTCAGTTCTAGTCTTTGTGAACGGTCGCGGTTAGCAGGCACATGACTAGCCGCGACCTGATTTTGACAGCCGATCTAACACTTTCATTGAGAGACTTGAAATGAGACGACTCGACCACTTTTCCATTTCTGGACCGACCTGCCTTTTGCTTGCTGTCTATGCCGTCGCCAATCTGTGCGGGTGTGGAATGAGTGGCGATTCGTCAGAGATGCGAGTCAAGGATGCGGGTTACACGGTGGATATGCTGGCTGAAGAGACGATCCATCGACTCAAAACCGCGGCGGCGACCGGCGAAACGACCAAGGTTCGCCAGGCGTCGGAAGATGCGTCCCGCGGAGCGGATCCATCGACCGTCGCGGGGAGAAAAGATCCCAACGCTGTGAGCACGATTGTCGAAGATACGGTTGCTAAGCTCGGCGCTCTTCGCGCAGGTGAACCAGCCCCCAAAGAAGCCGGGGCTGCGATTGAAATGAAAATCAAAGCGAGTTCAGATGTCAGCGATGCGATCAAAACTCGCTTCATGACGGAACTGCATTCGTCTGTGGAAACGGCTTTTCAAGGTAAATAGGCCATCGTCTTTCGACGCTTCAAAATACGATGCTTCCGACAGACTTCTGACTGGAGAAATCATGACCATCTTTCGACGTTCGTTCCTGCAATCAGTTCTTGGCGGCGGGGTTGCTCTCAGCTCGGCGGCTGCTCTCGCATCACAAGCGGAGAACGCCGATGAGCCGTTCATCTTTGCGTTCTTGACGGATACGCATCTGCCGGAGGGCAAACCTGACGTGGCTGCGCGGGTTGCAAAGCTGATTGACCAGATTCAGGATCGCCCCCATCCTCCTAAGCTGGTGGTCTTTGGTGGTGATAACGTCATGGCGATTGATGGTCGTCAGTCGGATGAGAAGGTCGAGCAGGTTCTCGGATTGTTCAAGAGTCAGGTGATGGACCGTCTGCGGATTCCGAGTTTGAGCTGCATTGGCAATCATGATATTCGCTGGAAAGATCGCGATGCTGACAAACCGGACAGCTATGCGGAAAAACGCAAGGCGACCGAGACGTACAAGATGCCCAGTCGCTTTTACAGCGCTGATCATGGCGGGTGGACGTACATCATGCTCGATACCTATCACTTCAATGGTTGCGAAATCGATGAAGCCCAATGGGCCTGGCTGGCAGAGGAACTGAGCAAGAGCGAGCAACCTGTTTGCATCGTCACGCATGCTCCACTTTTCTCAGCGACTCACTTCCTTGAGCCGAGTGTTGATACGGAAAAGGGTTACGCGATTCCGCCGGGCTGGTCACCTCGCGGGCTGAATCGGTTTCGAGAGCTGGTTCAAAAGCACCCACGCGTCAAGCTGTGTCTGAGCGGGCACATGCATACCTGCGATCGAGTCGACATCGACAACGTCACTTACATCTGCGGCGGGGCGGTCAGTGGCAACTGGTGGCATGAGGAAGAGAAGTATCTTGGCTTTCCGCCGTGCTGGATCGAAGTCAAAACCTATCCGGACGGGCGATGGTCTTACGAGCGACAAGTCTGGACATGACGTCGAACGACCGCTTGTTTGATACCTGCAGAGCGTGCCTCCGCCTGAAGATTTTTGTTCTGGACCGTGTGAAATCACGGTGCCAAAATCACCTCGTGAAAATCGTCGTCTCGTCAATGTGTTGACGCAGGAGCGTTTGAATGTCGAGTTATCATCGTCGCAGCTTTCTCAAGACGGGGCTTGGTTTTCTGGGTTTGTCTCTCCTCAATCCGCCACGTTTTCTGGGTGCGGCAGCAGCGACGAACAACTCCTCTCGACATACGTTCGACCTGCTGCCACAGGCGGATGAAACGACCGGACTGCATCTGCTGCGCTTGCCTGAAGGGTTTCGATATCGTTCGTTTGGATGGACGGGGGATCTATTGTCCGATGGCTCGAAGACTCCTGATAAGCATGACGGGATGGCGATTCTCTTCGAAGACGAACACAAGCTGGTCCTATGTCGCAATCATGAACTGGATGGCAGCGGTCGCGCGATGGGAGAAGCCTCTCACTCGTTTGACCCGGATGCTCCTGCGGGTTGCATCAACCTGGTGATTGATCGTGATGCATTGAGTGTGACGGAGTCTTTTGTCAGTCTTTCGGGAACCTCGCGCAACTGTGCAGGAGGACTGACCGGGTGGCAGACGTGGCTGTCGTGTGAAGAGGTTGTCGCAGATCCTGGGGATACGGTCGATGATTTTCGTTACGACTGCCAGCGGGAACATGGCTGGGTGTTCGAGGTGGGTCCCAAGGGGAATCCCTCGCCGACTCCGTTGACCGCCATGGGGCGATTCAGCCACGAAGCGGTCGTGTTCGACCACCGAAGTGGACTCTTTTATTTAACAGAAGATCAGCCGACAGCGGGCTTTTACCGATTCACCCCGCGCAAGCCCGGCGTGCTTTCTGAGGGTGGTCGACTTGAGATGTTGGCGATCGAAGGGGCGACGGACCTTCGCAAGGGATTGCCCGGAAGTGCAGAGGAAGGAGTGAAAGTTCATTGGGTCACGATCGAAGACCCGGAACGCGGCCATTCGCCTGGACGTCGAGATGGTCTGGGCGTCTTCGATCAAGGGACGCGTCAAGGGGCAGCCACGTTTGCTCGACTCGAAGGCGCCTGTTTTTCAAATGGAAAGGTCTACTTCTGCGCGACCAGTGGCGGTCGGGCAGAATGCGGCCAGATCTGGGAATATGATCCCGTCAGCGAGCGACTTCGCATCGCTTATGAATCACCGCACCCTGATGTTCTCGACTTCCCGGACAACCTGACTGTTTCGCCTCAGGGGTTCCTGCTGATTTGTGAGGACAGCGACCGCGGTGCGCAGAATCTGAACCTGCTTGATAAAGAGGGCCAGCTTCGACTTTTCGCCCAGAACAACGTCGTTCTCCATGGCGAAAAGAACGGCTTCACGGGAGATTTCCGCACAGAGGAATGGGCCGGCCCGACCTTCTCTGCCGACGGTCAAACGCTGTTTATCAATATCCAGACGCCGGGGATCACCTTTGCGATCCAAGGGCCGTGGGATCAGCTGACTTAGAAGCTGCTGCAACATTCATGCACAGACATTGAACCCAGATGAGATTCACCACCAAGGCTCAAAGGACACAAAGACTCACGAAGGAATTCCAGATTTGAATCAGCGGCACCGTGATCGAATAGCGGTGTGAGGAGCTTTAGCAGGTCGATTGTCTTTGAGAATCACAAATCGAATTCTTGGTTCCTCTTTGTGAACCTTCGTGTTGTTTGAGCCCTTGTGGTGAATGATTCCCGCTCTTTGCATCGCGGGCCCGTTTACCAGCGCCAGCCGGCCCAGCGGTTGTAACCCCAGGGGCTGCCGTAGCGGTAGAAGCCGCCGTAGCCGTAGTAGCCATAGGGGTAACCGTAGTTGTAGCCCCATCCCCAGCCGGGGCTGCCTGCATTCCAGCTGCCGGGGCCGTAGCCGTAGGCTGTGTAATAAGGACCCGAGAAGAGAGGTCCGCCGTTCCAGCCGTAGTTGGTGGTGTAGTTGCCATAGTAAAGCGGAGGCTGAACGTAGCCCGAACTCGCGGTGTACGCGTAACCGTTGTTGCCGTAGTAGTTATAGTAAGCCGGTGAGAAGGTGTAGTACGGGCGGTAATAGTTGATCGCGGGGTTGTAGTAGGGATTGTTGTACGGCGAGTACCAGAGGTTGGAACTGCGGTAGCCGCTGTAATAGATGTTTGCGCCGTAGTAGGGAGCATACGTGCGGGAGAGGGAGTAATTGCGATACGTCAACGGTGCGTAGGACGAATACGTCCGATAGCGGAAGGGGGCGTTGTTGTAGTAATTGTAGTTGAATCCGCCGTAGGCAGGCCTGTAGCCACCGACGTAACCGGAGTGATAGGCGCTGCGGTAGATGGCTTGAGCAGAAGCCGTCTGACTGAGCATCGCGATGAGTAGAAAAGCCAGCAGGGGAAGAACGCGTTTCATGGCGTCACCATCGTGATTCAGGAATTCAACAGAAGGAAGATCTCATGTGGTACAAATTCACCATACGGCGGGTCACAGGGAAAAGCAAGGAGGTTTAGGGAGACCAGGGCGCGTTTGCGGGTTGTGCCGCACCGGGCATGGTTATGCCTTCATCGACACCATCACTGCCGGACAGTCTGCTCAGCCCTTCTGCATCTCTTTCGAGAACGAATCCTTCAGCGTCACGGTGCGGTTAAAGACCGGACTGGCGGGGGTTGAGTCTTTGGTATCGACGCAGAAATAGCCCAGGCGTTCGAACTGCACCGTCGTTCCTGGCTCGAGGGATTTGAGAGCGGGCTCCAGTCGGGCATCGGTCAGCGTCACCAGCGAGTTCGGGTTGAGAAACGCTTTGAAGTCCTGGCCTTCTTCGACGTCCATTGGATCTTCTTTGGTATACATTCGCTCGTAGAGTCGTACGGTTGCAGGGAACGACTCGGTCGCGCTGACCCAGTGAAGAGTTGCTTTGACTTTCCGTCCATCGGGAGAATCGCCCCCTTTGGTCAGCGGGTCATAGGTGCAGCGCAGTTCGGTGATGTTGCCGCTGGCGTCTTTGATGACTTCATTGCAGGTGATGTAGTACGCCCAGCGCAATCGGACTTCC